>JAFASQ010000194.1 GCA_019244395.1 Solirubrobacterales bacterium
TGGGTGGCGACCGGCTTGGGCTTGTGAGTCGGGGCCTTGCGGTGATGGGTCCTGGGCTTGTGCGTCGTCTTCGTGGTCGTCTGCGAGGCGGTCTGCGTTTGCGGCGGCGTCGAGGCGGCCGGGGTGGAACTCGTGTGCGAGGCCGACGTCCCGCCGCAGCCCGCCACCGCCAAGGCGACCGCGGTTGTGCTCAGCAGCGCTCGTTTCATGGACCCCGCTTCCAGTCTGGCTCGACGACTTCGGTCCCCAGGGTACAAGACACCCGGGATGCCGCGATGTTGCGGCAGGCGACGTCTGCGCGGTCACCCAGCGCTCGGCGGCGCCGCAAGCCTGCGATAGCTCCGGGCGGACGAGCCCTCGCGTCGGCGGGGCGCCGACGTTCCTCCCCGCTAAGGTATCGCCGCGGATGGAGGCATCGGGTACCTCGTCTGTCCCCCAAGACACGGAGGGCGTCGCTACACGCGGGGACGCCGTGGCCGGTGCCGCCGGGACCGCGGCGCCCGCAGCCGTCACGCCTGCGCCACCGCAGATGCCGGGCGGCCCGGACGCTCGCCGGCGCCGGCGAGCCGTCGGTTCACGCGAGGCGCTGATCCTCGTCGTGTGCTGCGTGGCGCAGTTCATGGTGATCCTCGACCTGAGCATCGTCAACGTGGCCCTCCCGTCCATCCAGTCGAGCCTGAACTTCACTTCGGCGGACCTTCAGTGGGTGGTCGACGCGTACGCGATCGCCTTCGCCGGATTCCTGATGCTCGGCGGCCGGGCGGCGGACCAGCTCGGACAGCGCCGCGTGTTTGTCGCCGCGCTCATCCTGTTCTCGGTCACCTCGCTCGTCGGCGGCGCGGCGGTCAACCGCCAGATGCTGATCGTGGCGCGGGGGGTCCAGGGCTTCAGCTGCGCGTTCATGGCCGCCTCCTCGCTGGCCATCATCACCTCGTCGTTCCCGCCCGGCCCGCAGCTGCATCGCGCGATTGGTCTGTGGGCGGCGATGAACGGGCTCGGCGGCGCTGCCGGAACTCTGTTCGGCGGGATCATCACCGAGGCGCTGAGCTGGCGCTGGGTGTTGCTCATCAACCCGCCGATCGGCATCGCCACCGCGGTGGTCGCCTACGCGGTGGTGGCCGATCGCCGTCGGGCGAGAGAGGGGCGCAGCTTCGACATCCCCGGCGCGCTCACCCTCACCGTGGGCCAGATGGTGCTGGTCTACGGGGTGGTGCAGGCTGGCTTGCGGGGCTGGCATGCCGGCCTCGCGATCGGCCCGATCGTCGCCGGCCTTGCCCTCCTCGCGGTCTTCTGCGTGATCGAGACCCGCGTGGCCAAAGAGCCCCTCGTCCCGTTCAAGGACCTCACCAAGCCGCTCCAGGTCGCCAACGGGATCGTGCTGCTGTTCAGCGCCGCGCTGTTCCCGATGTGGTACCTGAGCTCGCTGTATCTGCAACAGGTCCTCGGCCTCTCCCCGCTGCACGCCGGCCTGACCTTCCTACCCATGGCCTTGACGATCATGTTCGTAGCGCGCAGTGCGGGCAAGCTGGTCAGCCGCTTCGGAGTTCGCGCGGTGCTCGGCGGCGGGCTGCTGATGATGACCGCCGGGATGCTGCTGTTCACCAAGATCGCCGCGAGCGGGAGCGCGGTCGTGTACGTGATCGTTCCGGGCGTGCTGACCGCCGCCGGGATCGGCATGTCGATCGTCCCCTCCACGATCGCTGCCACGCAGGGAGCCAAGCAGGGCCAGCAGGGGCTCGCGTCGGGGCTGGTCAACACCTCGCGCCAGGTTGGCGGCGGCCTCGGCATCGCGGTGCTGATCACGCTCGCCACATCGCTTTCAAGCCACCTGATCGGCAACGGCCACGGCGTCCCGCAGGCGCTCACGGATGGATTCCGTGTCGGCTACTTCATCGCCGCCGCATTGTGCGCCGCTGCGGCGGTCCTCACCTTGACGCTCGTCCCCAGGCCGGCCCCGGTCGAGAACGCGCCGGCGAGCGCCCGGCGCGCCCCGATTCTGCTCGCGGTGACGGGCGTCATTGCCGCCTTCGTGGCGCTGGCCTTTGCGGTCGGCGGCTCCCACGGAGCGCCGCTTGGCTCCTACACGACGAACGGCGCCTACACCTACGCCTCGGCCCCGGACCTTCACCCGCCGGTCATCCGCGCGACGACGCCGGGCGTCACCGGCAAGCTGTCTCCGGGCTACATCTTCACGGCCAACTTCTACGACCTGAACCACCCGCCGATGATCGGCCAGAGCGGGCCGCTGATCCTCGACAAGCGCCTCCAACCGGTCTGGTTCAAGCCCGTCCCAAAGGCAGACGTGGCCGGCAACCTGAGCCTGCAGGTCTACGCCGGCAAGCCCGTCCTCACCTGGTGGCAGGGCGTGATCACCACCACCGGCGCCACCGAGAGCGGCGAGGACGTGATCGTCGACCAGAGCTACCGCCCGCTCGCCACCCTCCACGCCACCAATGGCTGGGTGCTCACCCTCCACGAAATCCTGATCCGCGGTCATACCGCGTGGGTCACGGCGAACAAGAACATCCCGATGAACCTGTCCAAGTTCGGCGGCGCGTACAACGGGGCGCTGATCGATTCGGCGGTACAGGAGTACGACCTGCGCACCGGCAAGCTGATCCGCAGCTGGAACGCGCTCGACCACATTCCGCTCAGCGACTCACGCGCCTCGCTCCCCACGAATGGGTTCCCGTGGGACGCTTACCACGTCAACTCGATCTACGTCTCCGGCGATGGCACATTCGTGGTCTCGATGCGCAACACCTGGGCGGTCTACAAGGTGAACATGGCGACCGGCGCAATCGTGTGGACGCTCGGCGGGAGGCACTCGAGCTTCAGGTTCGGTGACGGCGCCGACTTCCAGTGGCAGCACAACGTGGTGGTCTATCCGGGGTCTCCTCTGGTCACGCTGTTCGATGACCACTGCTGCCAGATCACGGGCGGCGGCACGTACGTCTCCCCCACGGCCCCGTCCCGCGGACTCGTCCTGAAGCTCGACCAGCAGGCCCACACGGCAACGCTGGCCGGCCAGTACAGCCACGGCGCCAACTTCGACTCCGAGTACATGGGCAGCATCGAGCCGCTCCCCAACGGCAACGAGTTTGTGGGGTGGGGATCGGCACCGTTCTTCTCCGAGTACGACGCCTCGGGCAACCTGCTCCTCGACGCGCGACTGCCGGGCTCCGACATCACCTATCGCGCCACCGTCGAGCCGTGGGTGGGCAAGCCGCACGAGCCACCGGCCGGGGCGGCGCGCCGGGCCGGCGGCCGGACCGTCGTGTACGCAAGCTGGAACGGCGCTACCGAGGTGAGGACGTGGCGAGTGCTCGGCGCCGGGAGCGGCGGGACCCTGACCCAGATCGCCGCGGCCCAGAAGTCCGGCTTCGAGACGGGGATCCCGCTGACCCAGCAGGGCTACAAGACGTTCCAGGTCCAGGCGCTGGACGGCCACGGCCGCGTGCTCGGGGCCTCGAAGCCGTTCACCCTGAGTGGGTGAGCCCGCGGGCTCGACCTCGGCCGCGTCGGTCCCGCCAGATAGAGAGCGACGGCCCCCTGCAGGCCGCCGCTCTCGCTCAGCGCCGCGGTGTCGTGAAGCGCATCGGGGGCACGCCCGGCGCTTTGCCCGCGGGCGTGAGACGTCTAGTCGTCTCCGCCGGAGGACGACGAGGTCGCGGACGAGCTCACCAGCTCGACCTTCCTCCAGACGGCCCCGGCGCCCGAGATGTTGAGCACGGCCTCCTGCACCACCGCTCCCGGGGTCAGGGCTGACGAGTCGCAGGCCTGACCCGCCTTCTCTTGGTCGCCCTGGCCTCGATCACCGTCGCCTTGGTCGTCGTTGTTCCCCTGATCGCCGCCGCCGCCGTTCTCGCCCGGGTCGTGACTCTGCATGCCGGCCGGCGCGGGCGCCCGGCACTCGATCGCGGTATCGGGCGTGACCTGGCCGCTCACCGTGGTCTTCCCGTCGCTCAGCAGGATCGTCAGGACGCCCCCCGTGAACGACTGGACGGTACCCGCGGTCTGCCCGGCGCTCGGGGTGCTCGAAGCCGTGCTGCTCGGTTGGGTTCCGAACCTGTTTTGGTGGACGCGCGCATGGTGAACGTGCGAACCATGATGGTGACGCTTGGCCAGCGCGGTGGCCGGCGCGATCGCGACGAGCGCACAGCTGGCAACGACGCTCAGCAGTAGCTTCCTCATCTCGTACCTCCTTCGCGCCGTCCCTGCCCGGCGGCGACGCATTGTGTGGCTCTTGTGAGGGGGAAGAGCCGCGCTGGCGCGAAAGGTCACGCGCCAGCGTAAAGACCGTCAACCCGAGCTCGGCCGTCCGTCGCCGGAGGTGGCGCTGCCGCCGACGTGCCACTCAACCCGCCGGTGCCGCGACCCGGTCACCCGAGAGCGGCACTCCCGCCACCCGAGCCGCCGTCGGAGCCACCGGAACCGCCACGCGAGCCGCCGCCGCCCGAGTCAGGCGCCGAGCGCACGACGGCGGAATCGAGATGGTGCGACTCCGGCATCGTCTGATCGCCGTGACGGCCGTCCGATCCGGCGGCCGAGGCGATCGATCCGGCAGGCTCGGCGAAGTCGCGTCCGCTACCGCCGGATCCGCCCCCGCTCCCGGCGGCGTCACCCCCGCCGCCGCCGCGGGGACCCGTGCTCGAGCCCAACGACGACAGGCTGGTGTCGCCCCCGTGGCGAGCGGAGCCCGCTCCGCCGCCGGGGTTGGTGCCGTCGGGATGCCCGCTGTCCGATCGGCCCTCGCGACGCGGTCCAGAACCTCCCGAGCGCCCTTCGTGTCGCGCACCACCAAGCCGCAGGGCACCGGCGCCAGTGCCGCTCCGAGCGACGCTTCGGCTGGCCGGCACGCCGATTCGTACGATCCGCGGCGCCGCGGCCGGCCCCGGCGCCGCGGCCAGCTTCGGCGCCGCGGCCAGCCTCGGGGCCACGGCCAGCCCGAGCGCGGCGGAGACGGTCGTCCCGGCGCGAGGGCCGTCGGCGGCCCCGCGCATGTGAACCTGGGCCGCGGAACGCGCGCCCTGGGTCGCGGAATGCGCGCCATGGGGCCGCGCGGGCGCACGATGCAGGTCAACTGCCGCCACGCCGGTGATCAGTGTCCCCGACGCCAGTAACGCTCCTAGCTTGATCGCCACGCCCCCCGTCGACGTTGCGCCGGCTCCGGCCGCGAGCTCCGACGTGCCGGGGACGCCTGGATGCATCGCCGCGAACCACCGGGCCACCGGCCACGGCGTGACCGCGGTAACCGCCGTCCGCAGGGCCACTCTGGCTCGGTGCACGAGCTGTCGCACGGCGCCTTCGGACAGCCCCATCTCGCGCGCCACCTCGGCCCGCGGAATGCCCTCCAGCGCGGTGTCGACCATGGCCTGCCGCTGGCGCATCGGGAGGCGGCCCAACTCGTTCAGCGCGGTCAGCGCCACCGCGCGTTGCTGGACGATCTCCTCAACCGTCTCGGCCGAGGCGGTCATGCGATCGAGCGGGACCGACGCCGGGACGCGCGCCCGAGTCGCCGCATTGCGCGCGATCCTGTAGAGCCAGGCCCGCAGATGCTTGACCTCGGCGCCGGAGCGCAACGCGGCGAACGCGCTCAAGAAGGTCTGCTGGACGATGTCCTCCGCGCGCCCGTCCGAGCACAGCCGTCGCGCCAGCGCGTGCAACTCGGCGTTGTAGCGCTCGACGATCGCCACGAAGGCCCGGTCGTGTCCTGCCCGGGCCAGGCTGACCAGCCGCTCGTCCGACTGCGAGCCGAGGAACAGATCGGACAGTCGTGGGCTCATGCTTTGCCAGGCACCTAGGGGCCCGATGATCTTCCGCCGGTGGCCTCGGCGGGTGGACATGGACAGGAGCCACGGAGCACGGCGGCGTCATGCTACGCGAATCAGGCACGGCCGCTGCCCGCCAGGGGTCGGGAACAAATCGCGGTCGCGGCGCGTCCTTGGAGCTAGACCGTGTCGGTTCAGCGTCATTCTCGCGTGCTGATCGTGGCGCGGCGGACCGCCGACAGCCCCCAGTTGATCGGGGCGGTAGCGCGACGCGCGCGGGAGGGACCATGCAACTTCACGCTGTTGGTCCCGGCGTTCCCCCGCGGGTTCCACCAGGTCGCTGGTCCGGTCACCCCCGGACAGCGGGCCGCCGAACGTCGGATTGCTGCTGCCGTGCCCGAGCTCTCCCGCGCCGCCGGCGCCGAGGTGGTGGCCGTGGTCGGCGCGCCGGAGCCGCTCGTCGCCGTCCGCGACGCCCTCGACCTGCTGGGCTTCGACGAGGTGATCGTCTCGATGCTGCCCGCGCATGCCTCGCGCTGGCTGCAGCTGGCGCTGCCGCGCAAGATCAGAGCGTTGGGCGTACCCGTGACCGAGGTGGTCGCACCCGGGTTGCCCGCCGGACCGCTGCCCGCCGCCTGAGGTGGCGTAGGCGGTCGACGCGATCGCCTCGAGTGCCCCGGAACTGTGCGCGCGCTCGCGGGCCGAGCGCCGGCGCATTCAGGCCACTTCGACCAGCTCGTTGGTCTCGGCCGGCTCGGTCGCTTCCACGTGGTAGTACTTGCCGCCCCGCAGCCAGGAGGCGAGCGCCGCGACCAGGCAGCAACCGGCGGCGAAGTAGAACACGGTGTGGATCCCGCGCGCGAACGGCTGTGAGACGAGCGAGGGGAAAAAGCGGTGGCCGGTCAGGTATGCGGCCGTGGCGGGCGGCAGGTGCGGGAGCACGGGAGCGAGCAGGGTGCCCATCGGGTTGTAGCCGAGGAACGACGCGAACAGGCTCCCCACCGGGGGCAGGTGCGAGACCTGCGCCGCGGCCGCCGTCGGCACGCCGTGCGTGGCGAGCCCGTGATACAGCACCCCGGGCAGGGCGGACGAGAGGCCCACGATCACCAGGCTGAAGAAGACCCCGATCGAGAGCACCGAGGCGGCATTCTGAAAGGTGGCCGCCATGCCGGCGCCCGCGCCGCGCTGATCCGGTGGCAAGCTGTTCATGATGCCGGTCTGGTTGGGCGCGGCGAATAACCCCATCGAAGCGCCAATCAGGAAGATCACCAGCCCGAACGCCCAGTAGGGGAAGTCGACCGGCAGGGCGTTCAAGAGCAGGAAGCCGATCGCCGAGAGGACCATCCCGCCGGTCGCGAAGGGCCGGGCGCCGAAATGATCGGCCAGGCGGCCGGCGAACGGCCCTACGACCAGGAAGCCGACCGACAGCGGGAGCATGTAGATGCCGGCCCACAGGGGGGTGTCGGCGAAGCTGTAGCCGTGCTCGGGTAGCCAGATGCCCTGCAGCCACAGGATCAGCATGAACATCAGACCGCCGCGCGAGAGCGCGGCCAGGAAGGCGGCCACGCTGCCGCCGCTGAACGCGCGGATCCGGAGGCGCGGGCGGGGACGCCTGGCTGGCGCGCGGCCCCCGATTGGAGCGGCCGTAACTGCTCACTCGGCGATCCGCCGTGCTCGAGATTGCAAACATGACCCGCGGGGCGTACCTAACTACACATTCGGCTGGGACCGCATGCCGAGTGTCGGGTTAGGCCGCGGGGTTCAGGCCGCGGGATTCGGGGGCGCGGGGGCCCGGTCACCCGTCCGCCCGGTCTACCGTCCGCCCGGTCTACCGCCCGCTCCATGTCCACCGCGCGCGACAGGTCCACCGTCCACTCCCGGTCAACCGTCCGCTCCCGGTCAACCCTCCGAGGTCCGGCGCTCCCCCAGGTAGCTGGCGGTGAGCAGCGCGCTGTCGGCGCGCAGGCGCTCGGCGTTGTCAGACGCGACCAGCTCGCCGTGTGAGAGCACGTAGCCACGGTCGGCGATCTCGAGCGCGAGGTGGACGTGCTGCTCCACGAGCAGGACCGCGGTCCCCTTAGTCGAGGCGAACTCCCGCACCACCGGCAGCAGGCGCTCGACGATGACCGGCGCCAGGCCCAGGCTGAGCTCGTCGAGCAGCAGCACCCGCGGCTGGCGAACCAGCGCCCGGGCGATTGCCAGCATCTGCTGCTCGCCTCCCGACAGCAACCCCGCCCGCCGCCCGGCCAGGTCCCGCAACGCCGGGAAGTGCGCGAACGCCGCCTCCTGCGCGCCGCTGTCGCGCAAGCCGTCCAGGCGGAGGTGCTCGGCTACGGTCAGCCCGAAGAAGATCCCGCGACCCTGCGGCACGTGGACGATCCCCCGATGCACGCGCGCCACCGGCGAGACCCCAGCCAGGTCGGCACCGTCAAGGCGCACGACGCCGCCCATCGGCCTCAGCAGCCCCGAGATCGTTCTCAGCGTCGTGGTCTTTCCGGCGCCGTTCGCTCCGATCAGCGCGACCACCTCGCCCGCCTCGACCGACAGCGTCAGTCCACGCACAACCGGGGCGCGGTCATAACCCGCGGTGAGCGTCTCGAGCGAAAGCGCGGCGCCGCTCACGCGCCGGACCCGGCCATGTCGGTCGTCCAACCGGCCGCGGTCCACGGCTCGCCTCGATCGAGCGGCCACGACGCCGGCGGGCACGCCGGCTCCGCGTCGGGGGGCACATCGACCTCCCCCGCCGCGACCGCCACGATGCGCCGGAACTCGCGCGGTGAGCAGCCATAGGCCTTGCGGAACAGCCGGCTGAAGTGCGGTGCGCTGGGCAGCCCCCAGCGACTGGCGATGGACGAGATCGGTTCCTCGGCGAAGGCAGGGTCGATCAGGTCCCGGCGGCAACGGTCGAGCCGCGCCGAGCGGATGAAGTCGCACACGCTCAGACCGGCCGTCTCGAACACCCGGTGCAGATAGCGGGTCGAGATGAAGCAGGCTCGCGCCAGTTCGTCCGGGGTGAGCCCAGGATCGCCCAGGCGGGCGTCTATATACGCCTGGGCGTGGATCAACAGCTCGGCGGTGGAGCGGGGCCGTGGCGGGCGGGACGCGTCGAGGTCGACGTACAGGCGGCGGACCAGGTCGATGATGTGCTCGGCCAGGCCCGTGTCCTCCCGCGCGATGCTGCCGTCGGCCAGCCCGGTGGCGGCCTCACAGCAGAACCGGCCGGCCAGGCGGGGCAGCCCCGAGTCTCCCGGGATGCGGACCGCGCTCAGGCGCGAGACCTTGCCGGCGTGCTTGCCCAGAGCGGCCTTGGGCACGCGCATGACCAGCAGATCGAAGGGTGCATCGGCGCGGAAGATGGCGGGATACGACGTGTCATAGCTCGTGATGTCCCCGGGCCCGATCGCCGTGGCCCGGTGCTGCTGGGCGCCGTGGAGCCGCCCGCGGAGGACGATCTGCACGTGTAGGCACTCCGGATCCCCACAAGCAATGTCTTTATGGGTCCGACGCATCGTGTTCGGCCCAGCCGCGATCCGGGTCACCCCGATCGACCCGAGCCGATCGGCCCACATCCGAGCCCAGAACCGGTCGGTTCCGTCCGTGCCGATGTGCAACGGGTGGTAGGCGTCGCACGAGGACTTGGCCCAGAACTCCACACGGTGCGGCGCGGGTACCGCGTTGGTGTCGATCAGCAACGTCATCGCGCCAGATCAGACCTCTCCGTCAACGAGGGCAGCAATCCGTCTCTCCCTGGCCGGTGTTTCACCGCCGAGCGGCACTCTATCGACGGCCCGAGATACTGTCGAGAAACCCCTAACGGCCCCCCAATACGGCACTTGCCACTCAGCGCACAGCAGCCCCTCGCGGTTTGCCGATCCGCGCACTGATGGAAAGGATCGACGCGCCGGGACGTCCCCGCGGTCCTAGCATCGCCTCGACTTTCCACTACGTGGCCGTGCCGGGAGGAGCGGACATGGACCGAATCCTTGCGACTCACACCGGGAGCCTGATCCGGCCGCCGGAGCTGCTGGCGTTCTTGGCCGCCAAGGAGCGGGGTCAGGAAATCGACGTGGAGGCCTACCAGCGCTGCCTGCGTGAGTCGGTCTCCGACGTCGTACGCCGCCAGGTGCAGGCCGGGATCGACGTCCCGGACGACGGCGAGATGGGCAAGGCGAGCTGGATCACCTACCTGTACGAGCGGGTGAGCGGCCTTGAGGTACGCCCGATCCAGCTGGAGGGCGGCACCATGCTGCCGCCGAGCCGTGACCGCCAGGCCTTTCCCGGAGCGTACGCCGCGCTCGACGCGCTCGACGAGGCCGCGGTAAGAGCAAGCAACGCCGCCGCTTCGAGCGCGCTGCCTGATGACGAGGCCGCGGCCCGAGGGCAGGGCGTGGCCTGGGTATGCGTCGGCCCACTCTCCTACGATCGCGCCGGGCTCGACCGCGACATCGCGAACTTCAAAGCGGCTCTCGCCGAGCACGAGCACGACGTCGTCGATGCGTTCCTGCCCGTGGTGGCGCCGGCCAGCGCGTACTGGCTCCAGAATGAGTACTACTCGAGCGACGAGGAGTTCGTCTTCGCGCTCGCCGACGCGCTTCGCGAGGAGTACCGTGCCATCGTCGACGCCGGGCTGCTCGTCCAGGTCGACGACGCGGTGATGATGCACGAGGCCGACACGATGATGTCGCGCGGTGAGTCGTGGGACGAGTACCGGCGCTGGGCCGATCTGCGCGTCCGCGCGCTCAACCACGCGCTCGAGGGCCTTCCCGAGGAGCGCATTCGCTACCACGTTTGCTGGGGCAGCTGGCACGGCCCGCATGCGTTCGATCCGCCGCTCGCCGACGTGGTCGACCTGATCCTGGCCGTGAACGCCGGCACCTATGCGGTCGAGCAGGCCAACCCCCGCCATGAGCACGAGTGGCGGGTGTGGGAAGACGCGCGCCTGCCCGCGGGCAAGAAGCTGATCCCAGGCGTCGTCACCCACCACACGAACGTGGTCGAGCACCCCGAGCTGGTGGCTCAGCGGCTCATCCGCCTGGCCGGCGTGGTCGGCCGCGAGAACGTGCTGGCGGGAACCGACTGCGGCTTCGCCCAGGGCGCATTCATCCAGCGCGTGCACCCCGAGACCCAATGGGCCAAACTCGAGGCCCTGGCCGAGGGCGCGCGGCTGGCTTCCCGCGAGCTGTGGGGGGCCAAAGCCGCCGCGTGACCATCTTACGCGGCCCGAGTCATGACATTTACAGAGGAGGAAGAAGTGATCACCCAGGCCCGCAGAGGCTGGCTCGGAGCGGCGGCGCTGATCGCGGCGCTCATTCTCGCGACCGGCTGCGGCAGCAGCAGCAGCAAGACCACCACCACGACCACCGGCTCGGCGGGCGCGAGCCCGACCACGACCTCGACCACTCAGACCAGCACGGCGCCGTCGGGCGGGGCCGGAACCGGTGGCGGCGGCCAAGCCTCGGTAACCAACTACCTGAGCTACATCGGCGGCAAGGCGGGGAAGGCCAACCCGGCCCTTTCCCCCGTGTACATCGGTTTCGTCAACCAGCAGGGCGGCCAGCAGCAGATCGGACCGCTCGCCACCACCGGAGCCCAGATCGCGGTCAAGTACATTAACGCGGAGCTGGGAGGCATCGACGGCCATCCGCTCGCCCTGAAGACCTGCTTCATCCGCTCGGCCGAGGAGGAAGGCACGACGTGCGGGCAGAAGTTCCTGGCCGACAAGTCCGTCTCGGTGATCGACGAGGGGGCGGTGGCGATCGGCGACCAGTCGTTCCTCTCCACCATCGGCACGAGCAAGCCGGTCCTCGTGGGCGTCGCGGTCACCCCGATCGATGGAGCCCGGACGAATACCGCGATCCTGTTCGGCGACGTCACACACGTGCTCGGCCCATTCGGGACGTACGCCTCGCAGGTCCTGCACGCCAAGACGGCCGCGCTCGTGTATCCGAACATCGCCGGTATCACGCAGGGGGCGACCGCGATCACCGACGGTCTTCAGAAGGTCGGGGTCAAGGTCAAGAAGGTCGGTTACGACGAGGCCCAGACCGACCTAATCGGCCCGCTGACGAGCGCGGGCGCCACGAGCGCAGACCTGGTGATCCCGTACAGCGACTCCTCTGGTTGCGTGAACCTCGCCAAAGGGCTCAAGCAGCTGGGGATCACGGACGCGAAGAAGATCCTGTCCGCGCCGCTATGCCTGAACGGGTTGGTGGCCGCCGGACTCGGCGGCGACTTCCCGATCTGGACCTTCGCCATCGCCAGCTCGCTGTTCGGCGATCCGACCGACCCCGGAATGCCGGCGTACATGAAGGTGATGGCCAAGTACGGAACTCCTGCCGTCGCTCCCGACCCGTGGGTGATCGTCACCTTCGGCCAGGTCCTGACCACGGCGAAATTCCTCAACGAACTCGGTCCCGGCCATATCGCCCCGCAGGCCGTTCTGCAAAAGGCGAAGGCGTTCAAGGGCCCTCAGGCACTAGGCGCGCCGGCCCTGGACTGCGGCAAGTATCCGACCGCGCCGGGAATCTGCAATGACAGGACCCAGTTCTTCGTGTACAAGGGTAAGCACGTGTTCGTCAAGGGCGCGGGATGGCTGCAGCCTCCGTCATGAGCGAGCCGACGACAGCCTGAGGGCGCGCGTGGCCTAACGTGCAGCAGATCCTCCTGTTCAGCCTCCTCGGGCTCGGCTCGGGTGCGCTGATCGCCGGCATCGCGCTCGGTGTGGTGCTGACCTACCGCGGCTCGGGGATCATCAACCTCGCGACGGGCGGGATGGCGATGCTGGCCGGGTACGCCTTCTGGGCGCTGCGGGTGGATCTGCTGCATTGGCCCGCGGCGCCGGCTCTCATCGTCAGCCTCCTCATCGTGATGGCCGTCGGCGCCGCGACCGAGCTAGTGGCGTTTCGCCCACTGCGCACGGCGGCGCCCCTGGCCAAGCTTGTCTCCTCGCTGGGCGTGCTGCTCGTCCTCCAGGCCTCGATGCTGCTGGCCTTCGGGACCACGCAGCAGCCCGAACCCACTGTGCTGCCGCAGAACACGGTCAAGGTGTTCAGCGCGGTGATCCCGGTCGACCGCTTCATTCTCACCGGCATCGTCATCGTCCTGGCCGTCGCGCTGGCCGCGCTCTACCGCTTCAGCCGCTTCGGCTTGGCCACTCGCGCGGCCTCCGAAAACGAGGTGGTGGCGATGCTCGGCGGCCTCTCCCCGAACCGGCTGTCGATCGTGAACACGCTGCTCGCCTCGCTCATCGCCGGCGGCGTGGGCATCCTCGCGGCGTCGATCACCCAGCTCGACTCGAGCACCCTCCCGCTCCAGATCGTCCCGGCCCTGGCGGCTGCCCTACTGGCGCGTTTCACGTCGTTCGGGATCGCCTGCGCGGCGGGCATCGGCCTCGGGATCATCGAGTCCCTGATCGAGTACGTCTCGAGCCAGTCGTGGTTTCCCCAGTCCGGCGGCGTGGCCCTGCCGGGCGTGCAGGAGCTGGTGGTGTTCGTGCTCATCGTGCTGTTCATGTACCTGCGCGGATCTCGCCTGCCCACCCGCGGTGAGCTGGTCGAGCGGCGCCTGCCCGACGCGCCCCGCCCGCGGCGTCTCGCCCTCACCGCCTCGGCGGTGGCCGCGGCGTGCGCGATCGCGCTGGTCGTGCTCCCGTTCGATTTCCGCGAGGCGCTGGTCAACTCGATGATCGGGACATTGATCGCTCTCTCGCTCGTCGTGATCACCGGCTTCGTGGGCCAGATCTCGGTCCTGCAGCTCACGCTGGCCGGGGTGTCGGGATTCACGATCTCCCACCTCGCGGTGAACGCCGGCGTCGGGTTCCCGATCGCGCCGTTGCTGGGCGCCGGCGCGGCGCTCGTGCTCGGCCTGATCACCGCCGCCTCGGCGCTGCGGGTACGCGGGGTGAGCCTCGCCGTGGTGACGCTCGCCGCGGTGGTGGCGATCACCAACTTCGGCTTCACCAACACGACCTGGGGCGGCGGGCAGACCGGCTCGCCGGTGCCCGAGCCACGGTTGCTGGGTCTCGACCTCGGCCCCCGGGCCGCGTTCCGCGGGCTCGACGGGAACCTCCCGAGCCCTATCTTCGGCTGGCTCGTGCTGGCCGTGACGGTGGCGCTGTGCGTGTTGGTCGGGGTCCTGCGTCGGGACACGCTAGGCCAGCGCATGCTCGCCGTGCGCTCAAACGAGCGCGCCGCCGCCGCGGCGGCCATCGACCCGCGCGCGGTCAAGCTGATCGCGTTCGGGATCAGCTCCGTGATCGCCGGGCTGGCCGGCGCGCTGTACGCGTACAACTTCGGCTCGGTCAGCGCGGATCGGTTCGATCCGTTCACCGCGCTCAGCTTGATCGCGTTCGCCTACGCCGGCGGGATCACTCTGATCTCGGGCGCCGTGTTCGCCGGCCTGATCTCCACGCAGGCGCTGTTCCCGTACGCGCTCGACAAGTGGTTCGGGATCAACGGCAACTGGTTTTTGCTGTTCGGCGGCGCGATCCTGATCATCACGCTAATACAGAACCCCGAGGGCGTGGCCGGCGCGTTCTACAAGCGGACGCACAAACGAGAACCCGCTCGTCCGCCGGATGCGACTGAGCGGGGTCTCGCTGCGCTCGACGTCCGTCCGGATGACCTCGCGGCCGGCGCAGTAAGGCGAGGCACGGATGCCGAGCACGCCGCAGCCGCGAGCGTTGCGCCGGGCGTCCATGCCCGGCGCGAAAGCGCTCCTGTGCTTTCCGTGCATGACCTGTCCGTCGCCTTCGGCGGCGTGCACGCACTCGAGCAGGTCGATCTCGAGGTGCGCGAGAGCGAGCTGGTCGGCCTGATCGGACCCAACGGCGCCGGCAAGACGACGCTGATCGACGCCGTCACCGGCTTCGTGCCGTTCACCGGGCGCGTCGAGCTGGACGGACGGGACATCGGCTCGCTCGCGCCCCACCAGCGGGCGCGCCGCGGGCTGGCCCGAACGTGGCAGAACACGGACCTGTTCGACGACCTCGAGGTGGGCGAGAACGTGGCCGTCGCCGCCGCCGGGCCGTTGCGGGCGCCGGCGCGCGAGCGTGAGGGCGCCGGCGACGCTGACCCCGGGCGGGTCCTCGACCTCGTCGAGCTCGGCTGGGCGGCCGATGCCATGCCCGATCAGCTCTCCGAGGGCGCGCGCAAGCTCGTGGGGGTGGCGCGGGCGCTGGCCGGCCACCCCCGCCTGCTCTGCCTGGACGAGCCCGCCGCCGGGCTCGACGCCCGCGAGAGCGAGGAGCTCGGCCGTGCCCTACGCGAACTCGCCGACCGTGGCCAGTCGGCGCTGCTCATCGACCACGACATGGGTCTCGTGCTCAGCATCTGCGATCGCGTGGTGGTGCTCGAATTTGGCCGGGTAATTGCCGAGGGACCGCCGGACGTCGTGCGCCAAGACGCGCGGGTCATCGCCGCCTACCTGGGCGGCGGCGCCGAGCTGGTCGCGAGCGAAGCCGAGTCGTCCACAGGAGGAAACCATGAGTCACCGTAGTCTCGAAGAACTGCTCCGGAGCGTCGCGTCGCCGGTCGAGATGCTCCGCACTGCGCAGGTCGGCCCGAATGTCTATCCGGGCGTTCCCGCCGAGTACACCAACTGGCGCGAGGAACAGCGTGCCTGGCAGGAGACCTGTGTTCTGTTCAACCAGTCCTACCACATGGCCGAGCTGGCCGTGGAAGGGCCCGATGCGATGACGGTTCTGTCGCGGCTCGGCGTGAATACGTTCAACAACTTCGCCGTCGACAAAGCCAAGCAGTTCGTCCCGTGCACGCCGGAGGGCTACGTGATCGGCGACGTGATCCTGTTTCACCTGGCCGAGCAGGAGTTCAACCTGGTCGGCCGCGCGCCGGTCCTGAACTGGGTCACCTACCATGCGCAGACTGGTGGCTATGACGTGCAGCTGGCGCTGGACCAGCGCACCGCACTTCGTAGCGACGGCCGGCGGAAGCACTACCGCTTCCAGGTGCAGGGCCCGAACGCGATGGACGTGATCGCGCGGGCGCTGGGCGCGCCGCCGCCGGAGCTCAAATTCTTCAATCTGACGAGCTCGCAGATCGGGGGCGTGAACGTGCGCGCGCTACGTCACGGCATGGCCGGCCAGCCCGGCTGGGAGCTGTTCGGCCCGTGGGAGGACTACGAGCCGGTGCACGCGGCGCTCGTCGCCGCCGGCCAAGAGTTCGGCCTGCGCCTGGTCGGCGGCCGGGCGTACTCGTCCAACGCACTCGAGTCAGGCTGGATTCCCTCGCCGCTGCCGGCGGTCTACACCGGCGAGTCGTTGCGCGAGTACCGAGAGTGGCTGCCGGCAAACGGCTACGAAGGCTCCGCTTCGATCGGCGGCAGCTTCGTGTCCGACAACGTCGAGGACTACTACTTCACCCCGTGGGACCTGGGGTATGGACACTTGATCAAGTTCGACCACGACTTCATCGGACGTGAGGCGCTAGAGCGCCGCGCCGATGATGAGCATCGCCACAAGGTGACCCTCGCGCTGGTCAACGAGGACGTGGCCGAGACGATCGCCACCATGTTCCACAAGACCGAGCGCGCGAAGTTCATCGACTGGCCGTCCGCGGTGTACTCGATGCATCCCTTCGACCGGGTCACCGTAAACGGCGAGACGGTCGGCGTCTCTACGTGGATCGGCTACAGCTCAAACGAGGCGAAGATGCTGACGCTGGCTGTCGTCGACGCGGCGCACGCCGCGCCCGGGACCGAGGTGACGCTGTTGTGGGGCGAGGAGCATGGCGGCACCTCCAAGCCGACCGTGGAGCCTCACGTTCAGCGCGAGATCCGAGGTGTAGTCAGCCCGGTTCCGTACGTCGAGGTCGTGCGCAAGGCCTACGCGCCGGACAGCTGGCGCTCGGCCGCGGTGTGACCGTCGCACCCGAGCCACCGAGGATCCCCGCCTCGGCGGGAGCCATGATCTTCGATCGGGCCGGTCGACTGCTGATCCTCAAGCCGACCTACAAGAAGGGGTGGACGATTCCCGGCGGGCAGGTGGACGCCGGCGGAGAGTCGCCCTGGGACGCGTGCCGGCGCGAGACCCACGAGGAGTGCGGTCTGGTCGTCGAGCGCGGCCGGCTGTCCTGTGTCGATTATCTTCCGCCCAAGCCGAGCCGTCCGGGCGGCGTGCGTTTCCTGTTCAACTGCGGCGCGTTCCCGGAGGCGGCCTTCCACGGCGTCGTCCTGCAGGAAGCCGAGATCGCCGACTACCGGCTCGCCGAGCTCGCGGAGGCGCTCGAGCTGCTGAGCGGTCCGCTGCGCCGGCGGATCTCCGAGTGCGCCGGCCGGAACAGCTTCGTTTACCTCGAGGACGGCCGTCCGGTTCCCGGTGTCGCCTAGCGGGCAGATCGCCCGCTTCGGGTGATGCCGTTCGCGTGCCGCTCTCCTAGCGTCGCATCGAGCGGACGCCACCCAGGAGCGACCATCGCGAATGAATAGCTGAGCGGATGAGCAACTACGGCATCAGTAGGAGCGCATGAGCCATGACACACCGCCGTGGCCGATCCGGAGCATGCTCGCCGGCACCGCAGGCACGGCGGCGATGACCTTGTTCTATGACGTCGAGCGTCGGCTGCGCCGGCGCCATCGCGGCCCGCTCGATTACGACGACTCGCTCGTGCCGGGCCAGATCGTTGCCTCGATCATGCACTTGCCGGCCGTGACCGCTCGCGAGGACTGGGATCTCGGCATGGCCCTGCGCTGGAGCTACGGCTCCGCCTTCGGGCTGTGGCATGGGTTCCTGCGCCGTCGTTTCGGCGAGCCCTGGGCCAGCGCGTTGTTCGCGGGCACGCTGATGAGCGCCACGTTCTCGCTGTTCCCGCTGCTTGGGCGCACGCCGCCGCCCCGGCGCTGGCCGGCCGACGTTATGGCGACGTGTCTGGGCAGCCACGCCGTCTATGTGGCCGCGGTCGCGATCGCCGACGACCGCGCGCGCCGCCCGGTGTCGCTCAGGTCTCCGCGGTGACCTCCGAAGGCACCGGCGAGGCGGTCTCGTGCATCAAGTTGCGCTTGATATGGGTGCGGTTCTTGGCAAGCTGCGTCGAAATCTTCGTCTTGCGGATCCCGTGCAGGTACCCGATGCACCAGTCGAGCTGCTCGAGCGCGTCCTGCGCGGCCTGGCGATAGCGATCCGTCTCATCGCGGGCCAATTCACGTCCTCCTTGGCTAGCCATTGCTTCCCTTGATGGGATACCCGTACTCGACGCGAATGCGGTCGTTCATTCGTTGAGTCCGGGCGCTGTTTCATGCTAGAACATTCGTCCATACAGGTTCGCACTGTCCGCAGCTTTGGGTAGCGCGGGGTTAGAACTGCTCCCGGACGCTCCGAGCTGGGGGATACAACAGCAGGAGGTTGACATGTCCAGTGGACGAGGCTCTTCGAGTCGTTCCAATAAGGGCGACACGTCGAGCGAGTCGTCGAGCAGCGGCGAGCGCCCAACGCGCGGCCGGACCCGAAGCCAAGGCAGAAGCGCATCCCGTAGCAGCGGCTCGGCATCCCGTAGCAGTGGCTCGCGGGCGCAGAGCGAGAGCACCGGATCGCGTTCGCGGAGCCGGAGCAGCGGGTCGCGCGCGCAGAGCAGCGGATCGGATTCGCAGAGCAGCGGATCGGGCTCGCGGAGCAGCGGATCGGGCTCGCGGAGCAGCGGATCGCGTTCGCGGAGCAGCGGATCGGGCTCGCAGAGCAGCGGATCCAGCGGGCGTAGCAGCGCCAGGAGGAGCACGAGCCGGCAGGCAAGCTCGGGGGGCGGGCAGGCGAGCCCGCGCCAGCGTGCGAACCGCGCAAGCCAGAGTGAAGGCAGCGGCAGCGCCACAGAGAGTTCGAGCGCGTCGCGCAACAGTGGGTCCGGCGCGAGCAACGGCGCCCGCAGCGCGGTGGCGCGGATCGGCGTCCCGGCCGTAACCGGCGCCGTTGGAATTGCCGGCGGCATCCTCCTCGGGCGCACGAAGCTCCAACGCAACCGCAAGGTGTTGGGCATCCCGGTGCCGTCCAAGATCGATCTGTCCGACGTCACCCATCACATCGGCGAGGCCGGCAAGCAGTTCGGCAAGCTCGCCGACGAGGTGAAAAAGGCGTCAGGCGAAGTCAAGAGCGTGCGGGAGAAGGCGGAGCAGATCGGCCGCGCGTTCGGCTGATCCATTCGCATCGCGATGGCCCGATCCGCAACCCCGCCCCGGAGCAGTCCGACTCGGCGTGCCAAGCCGCCGACTCCGGGACCCGACGCCAAGAGCACCGCCAAGAAGGTCGCGCGCGCCGCCAAGCCGACCTCGGCCCGCGGCGCCAAGCAGGTGGCCCGCGCCGCGAAGAAGTCGGTCGGCGGCAACTCCGGCCCGCACCTGCCTAAGCCGAACCGGCTGGTTCGGTTCCTGGCGAAGAAGGCGGCCAAGGCGGCCGCTCGTAAGTCCGCCCAGGCGGGTGCCGCAATGGTGCGCCATGCTGCCGACCGCGCCGCGCTGGCCAGCCGGAACGCATACCAGGCGGGAACAAGCAAGCTTGTGCCAATTCAGCTGTCGATCGACGTCGCGGTGCCGATCCATATCGCGTGGGAGCAGTGGGGCTCGTGGGGATCGCTGCCCGAGGGCGTGCACCGGATCGAGAACGTGGAGCGCGATGGCGACTTGCTCGTCGGACACACGGCCGGTCCGCGTGGCCTCGACTGGGAGGCCGAGATCCAAGACCAGCGCGAGGACGAGAGCTTCGCCTGGCGCTCGGTGGCGGGAACTGACGTCGCTGGGCTGGCCACCTTTCACAGTCTGGGTGATCGGCTTACCCGGATTGAACTCAACCTCGACGTGGTTCCCACCAACCCGGCTCAGGCGCTGGCCATGGCTTTGCACCTTGCCCACCGCCACGCCGAGGTCGATCTGCGCCGGTTCAAGGCCCACGTCGAGTTCATCAGCCCGGACGACTACGAGGACCAAAGCGACCGCAGTGCCAACAGCGACGGGAACGCCGACAGCGCTTCCAACGGCCGTCAGGAAAAACCACCGGCGCGCCAAGCAAAACGATCAGCGAGCAAGGGATAAGGGAGGAACACCATGTCAGTTACTTCAGGTCGGGCTCCGCGTTCTGGATACGTGCAGCGCTCGACTTCGAGCGGGCTCGCGGACGTGCTCGATGTCCTGCTCGACAAGGGCTTGGTCATCGACATCTTCCTGCGGGTGTCGCTGGTCGGCATCGAGTTGCTCACGGTCGACGCGCGGATCGTGATCGCCAGCGTCGACACCTACCTGCGCTTCGCCGAGGCGGTCAACCGCCTCGACATCGGTTCCTCAGAAGGCGAGGGTCTTCCGCAGCTGATCGAGGACATGACGCAGAGCGGAGCCTCGAGCAAGACCAGGGGCGTGCTCGAGGGCGCCAAGGAATCGCTGTTCGGCTCGGGTGACGAGGGCGAGAACGAAGAAGAGGAGAGCGAGGCCGCGCCGTCGCGCCGCTCGAGCTCGCGCTCCTCTGGGTCCGGCTCGCGCTCTCGCTCCCGCAGCTCGAGCCGCGGCCGCAGCTAACCTGACTGAGCGTGGCGCAATACGTCTACGGAATAGTCGAAGCGGGGACCGTGAAGCCGCGGGTGCGCGGGATTGGCGGTGCCCCGCTCGCCCTCGTGGCCAGCGAGGACGCCGCCGCGCTCGTGAGCGAGGTTGCTTCGGGCAACGTCCGCCTCGGCCGTGACGAGGTGCTCCTCCATTCCAAGGTCCTCGAGCGCGCGTTCGCACGTGGACCGGTGTTGCCGATGCGCTTCGGCGTGGTGATGTCGGACGCCGAGGAGGTCCGCAGCCGCCTCCTCGAGGAGCACGGACCTGAGCTCCGGGCCCAGCTGGCCGAGTTCGCCGGCAAGGCGGAGATTCGGATCCGCGCCACGTACGACGAGGACACGCTGTTGCATGAGGTGGTGCGCGAGCACCCGCAAATCGCCTCGCTGCGGGAGGCGGTTCGCGGCGGGTCCGAAAATGCCACCTACTACGAGCGCATCCGACTGGGTGAGTTGGTGGCCGCGGCCATCCAGCGCCGGCGCGAGCACGACGCGCGCGCGATCGTCGACGCGCTCGCGGCCGCTGCGCTCGCCGTCGAGGTAGGCCAACCGGCTCACGAACGCGTAGCCGTCCAGGCCTCGTTCCTCGTCGACCGCGAGCGCCTGGCGGAGTTCGACAAGATCCTCGACGGCGTCGCCGCCGATTACGCCGGACGGATCCGCTTCAAGTCTGTGGGTCCACTCCCGCCCCATTCGTTCGTCGAGCTGGCGCAGAGGGCTTAGATGGGACTGTTCACAGGTTTGGTCACGCTTCCACTCGCGCCCGTTCGCGGAGTCGTGTGGATCGCCGAACAGGTGATGGAGGAGATGGACCGTGAGCTCTACGACGAGGACAACATCCGTCGCGAGATGTTGCAACTGGAGCTCGACTTCGAGGACGGACTAATCGATGACGACGAGCGCCAGGAAAGGGAGGAAGCATTGCTCGAGAGGCTGGCGATAAGCCAGGCCCGCGATGCGCCCATGGCGGATGAGGAGAACGACGATGGCTGAGCAGCGTTCCAAGCGCAGTCAGAACGGCTCAGGAGGGAACTCCCGTGGCCGCCTATCGGGGCGGGAGGCGATCGAGCACGTCCGCAGTGAGCTGCCCCAGCTGCTCGGCCATCCGGTCGACGCGGTGCTGGGCGTCGAGCCCGGCGACAGCAACGGCTGGAAGGTCACCGTGCAGGTTGTTGAACTTGCCCGCATCCCCCACTCGACCGACGTGCTCGGGACCTACGAAGTGACACTCGACGGCAAGGGCGAGCTGCAGGCGTACAGACGCCGGCGCCGCTACTACCGAAACCAGGCCGACGAGGACTAAGCATGGCTCTTGACGATCCCAACGCTGCACGCCTCGCCGGCACTGCCGGACGCGGCCCCCTCGCCGGCACCACCAGGCGCGGCCCTGAGCCCTATGGGCCTGGCGAGCTGCACCCGCGGGAGGTGCCCTCGAACCTGGCCGACATCCTCGAGCGTGTGCTCGACAAGGGCATCGTGATTGCCGGTGACATCCAGCTCAACCTGCTCGACATCGAGCTGATCACGATCAAGATCCGGCTCCTGGTCGCGTCGGTCGACCGGGCAAAGGAGATGGGGATCAACTGGTGGGAGTCCGACCCCACGCTGACCACCCCGCGCGAGGAGAAGGTCGAATTTCGCGCCGAGATCGACAGTGAGCCCGACGACGGCGGCCTCGCCGCCCGCATCGAGCGACTAGAGCGGTTGCTCGAGAGCGGCGATCGCGAGAGCGGCGACGGCGAGACCGCGAAGCCTGAGACCAGGCACGCGAGCAGGCCGAAGAGCGCGAGGCGCGCGACGGGCTCGCGAGGCGGCAATGCCCAGAAGCGATGACTCGCTCGAGCGGCTCCGCGCTGCGATCGACGAGCTCGCCGCCGCCGATGCGGCGGACCTTCTGGCCGAAGCGCGTACCGAGGCCCGCGCGCGCGTTCGGGCTTCGCTAACCGACGCGCTGGCCCACTCGATGCTCGAGCGGCTGCACGAGCAGCTGCCGACGACCCAGCGTGACGAACCGCCGCCCGCCGCACGCGGTCGCGAGAAGCGACCCCCGCGCCGACGCGGGCAGACCGCCGTTGCGCCGCGCGACGAGCGGTCCGCCCCGGCCCCGTCCGCCCCGGCCCCCTCTGTCCAGGCCCCGTCCGCCCCGGCCGCCGAACGCTCCGGAGATGCAGCTTGGTACGTGTACGGCGTGGTCGCCGGCGACACCGCGCTCAGCGGACCGGTACACGGGGTCGACCCGGCGTGGAACATCACGATCTTGAGGGAGGGTGCGCTGGCGGCCGTCTCTAGCCAGGTCCCGCTCGAGGAGTTCGACGAGGCGCGGTTGCGCGAGCACCTCGCGGACATGGCCTGGGTGGAGGCGACCGCCCGCGCGCACGAAGGCGTGCTCGACCAAATACGCCAGCAGGCGACAGTGATCCCCATGCGGATGTGCACGGTGTACCGCACCGAGGGCGGCATTCGCGAGATGCTCAGCCGCGAAGCCGCTCCGTTCCGGGAGGCCCTCGATCGTCTCGATGGCAAGGCCGAGTGGGGCGTGAAGGTGTTCACAGATATCGCCCGCGCCGGCGGAGGGATCCACGACGTAGACACCGGCGCGGGCGATGCACCTGGTACTGCGTACATGGAGCGTAAGCGAACCGAGCAGGAGCGCCGGCAGCGAGCGATCGAGCTGGCCGAGGAGGCCGCGGCGCTCGTGCACGAGCGGCTGAGCGCGGCGGCAAGCGACGCGCAGGTGATCCCGCTCCAGCGCCGCGAGGCCAGCGGCCACCATGGCGACATGATCCTCAACGGCGTCTACCTCGTAGCCGACGCCGACGCTGCGGCGTTCCACGATGAGGTGCGGGCGCTGCAATCCGATTTCGGGCCGGAGGGCATCGAGATCGTGCCGACCGGCCCCTGGCCGGCGTACAACTTCGTCCCCGGCACGATCGGAGCGGCATGGTGAGCCCGCCTCAAACCCTGTACGCCTCGACAGCCGCGCGACCGGCGCAAGCCCAACCCACCACGCTGGTGGACCTGATCGACCGCGTGTTGAGCGGCGGCGTCGTGGTGGCGGGCCACGTCACGCTCGCCGTTGCTGATATCGAGCTGATCGACGTCGACATCGCCCTGCTGGTGGCGGCCACGGCCAAGCTGGCGGAGAGATGAGCCTGCTCCTCTATGGCATCGTCGAAGCCGGCGAGGACAGCGGCCTCCGCGGTATGGGCGTGGACGAACAGCCCCTCCGCGCCGTCCGCGAGGGCTCGTTGCTGGCCATCGTCAGCGATCACCACGGCCGCGCTCCTGACCCGACGACGAGCGCGCTGCTCGCGTACGAGCGAGCGGTACGCCGCCTGATGGAGCGCGGCGCCGTGCTGCCGGTGCAGTTCGGCAGCGTGCTCGACGACGAGGGGGCGGTGCAGGAGCTGCTGCGCCGGCGTGGGAAGGATCTGCTGGCCCAGCTCGATCGGGTTCGGGGCGCGGTCGAGATCGGCCTGCGCGCGAGCTGGCGAGATCGCCCGCCGGCGTCGGATGTCCGGCCGCAGTCGGGCACGTCCTACCTCCGGGATCGACTCGAGCTGCGACAGCACGCTCGCCGCGTGGCCAGCGAGCTCGACCCGCTCACCGCGGTGGCCCGGTCGAGCCGCCGGGCGCTTGCCCCCCGACCCGATCTTCCCGTGCTCGACTCCTACCTGGTCGATCGCGGTCGTGTGAGCGAGTTCGTCGCCCTGGTCGCGCAGCTCGATCGCCACCTGGACGACGTCGAGCTCGTGTGCACCGGGCCGTGGCCACCCTATAGCTTCGCCGAAGGAGCTCCGACATGAACGATCGGTCCGGCCGGGAGCTCGATCTGTTCGACGAGACCGCGGGCGCGCTCGAGCGGCTCGAGGCCGCCCTGCCGCGTCGCCTGAACGCCGACCCGGAGGACCTCGAGAGGGGCCTGGCCCAGCTCGTCCTCACCCTTGTCGAGCTGCTGCGTCAGCTGATGGAGCGACAGGCGCTGCGCCGGATCGAGAGCGGAACCCTGACCGATGAGGAGGTCGAGCGCCTGGGGCGCACCTTCATGGCCTTGTCCGAGCGCATGGAGGAGCTCAAGCGCTCCTTCGGCCTTGAGGACGAGGACCTCAACCTGAACCTGGGTCCCCTGGGGAACCTGATGTAGCCCGACGAGGAAGGAGTCAAAGATGGCCACGATTCAAGAGCACTACTTCGATGTCCTGATGCATCGCGTCCGGAACGACAAGTACCCGAGCCACCAGCTGATGGATCGGATCGAGGTCGCCCTCGCCACGCCCAACCAGGTGGCCGAGTACACCGACATGCTGATCGACAAGGTCGACGAGACCTGGTATCCGAGCGGACAGATGCTCGACCGCATTCAGCGCATGATGGAACGGACGGCGCGCGGCCGATGAAGGGCATGGCACTTCGGACCATCGGCACAACCGTGGTCGAACGCGTCACCGGCGGCCAGCCGGGCCGCGGCCGGGCCATGGCCGCCGCGGTGTTCACCGGCGCGGCCGCGGCGGCGGCTACCTACAAGCTGCTGCGGAGCGGCGGTGGTGATGGTGGCGACGACGACGACGGCGAGGACGACGACGACGAGTAGCGCGGCACCGCGCGCCACCGGATCCGCGCACCCGCGGCACCGCGCGCCACCGACCCGCGCACCCGCGGCACCGCGCGCCACCGACCCGCGCACCCGCGGCGCCCCGCGCCACCGGCCCGCACCCTACGGTGCAAAACCCACCAAACTCCCCCCGACACGATCGACTTTCCGCACATAAGCGCCTCTCAGGCGCTTATGTCCACTTCGGGGCGCGGCGGGCGGGGACTTTTGGACGTTTTGCACCGGGCGTGGCGGGCGCGGGCGGCTCAGTGCGAGATCCTGATTCGCTCCACGTCGTCGCCGCGCCCGACCAGGACATCAGAGACCATCGACGCCGGAAACAGCCCGTGCTCGAGCACCCCCGGCATCTGCGAAAGCCACTCCGCCAACGCGCGTGCGTCATCGAACGACCCGGTGTAGTCGGCGATCACGCCGCCATCCGGGCTGTGGGTGCCGCCTCGGAGCCGGACCGATCCCAGCCGCGCCAGCGTGCCCGCCAATCCGAACTCGGTTAGTTCGAGCGGAATGGGCGGAGTGAGCTTGTCGACCAGCTTGTTCGCGGAGACGATCACGATGAAGCGATCGCTTGCCGCGGCCACGGCCTTCTCGCGCGTGTGTGCGCCTCCCCCTCCCTTCACCAGCCAGCCGGACGGATCGACCTCGTCTGCGCCGTCGATCGTCATGTCCAGGCGCCCCGGCGCCTCCGGCCCCACGAACGAGACCACCTTGATCCCAAGCGCCTGAGCCGCTTGGGAGGTGGCGGGCGAGGTGGCCACGCAGCGGATGTCGAGGTGACGCGCGGCCAGCGGCGGCAGCAGGTAGGCGGCGGTGGAGCCGGTCCCCAGCCCGACCGTCATGCCGTCCTCGACGAACTCGGAGGCCGCCTCGGCGGCGCGCCGCTTCTCGCGCTCGATGTCCTCGGTCACGGTCAGCTTGTCGGCTTCTCCTGGTGGCCGCCGAACCCGTAGC
>JAFASQ010000207.1 GCA_019244395.1 Solirubrobacterales bacterium
CGGCGCAGCGCCGCCGGGCGGGGGAACCGCAACTCCTGATGCACTCGCAAGGACAAGCTCGCGAGCCGTCCAATCGGACAGCGATGCCGGCCACCGACGACGAGATCCGGGAGAAGTACCTCGAGCGGGCGATTCGGGAGCTGAACGCCTTTTCGCGCGAGGTGCAGTCATGTACCCAGTGCCCGCGGGGCGCGCTGATGCCGGTGCTGGGATCCGGCCACCCGCAGGCGGACATCTTCCTGATCAAGCATTCGGCGCGGCCCTCGGAGGTCGAGGAGGGCGTGGCCTTCTACGGGCGCGCCGGCAACGCGCTGATGAAGTCACTGAAACGGCTCTCGATCGATCCGCTGGCCGTCTACGGGACGCTGTGCGTCAAGTGCCCCGTCCCCGACCCGGCGATGGCCGACCCTGGCTGCGTGGCACGCGTGGTCGAGGAGATCCAGATCGTCTCGCCCAAGATCGTGGTCGTCATGGGACCCGACGCGCTGGGCGTGGTGGGCGAACTCGACCTCCCGCTGCGCCGCGACATCCGCGCCGCCCCCGGAGAGCTCCAGCGGCTCACACCGAGCATCGAAGCGCTGTACGTGCCCAACATCGATGACGCGCTCGACGAGGAGGACGCCAAGCGGGAGTTCTGGGCGTCGTTCCGCGTGCTCGGCCAGTGGTGGGCGGATCTGCCGCCGTATTAGCGGCCGGCCACGGACCTCTACGATCCGGGGCATGGCTGACTCGCAGCTTCCCGAGCCGCGGGCGTCCGACGCCGACCGCGAGCAAGCGGTCGAGACTCTGCGCCACGCCGCGTCTGACGGCCAGCTGACCGTCGCCGAGCTCGAGGAACGTGTTACCTCGGCGTACGGCGCGCGCACGCGCACGGAGCTCGAGCGGCTGACCGCGGACGTGAGGCCGGTCGCTGAACCGCGGGGAGCTCTGCCTGTCCGCGAGGGGCCGGGGGGCACGCGCTGGGTCGTCTCGATCATGGGCGGGCACGACAAGCGCGGGCGCTGGCGGGTGGCGCCCCGCTGCACCGTGCTCAACATCATGGGCGGCAGCGACATCGACCTGAACGACGCCGAGCTCTCGGAGCCCGTGACAGAGCTCACCATGATCTCGGTCATGGGCGGCGGCACGGTCTGGGTGCCGCACGGGGTTGACGTGCAGGTGTCCGACTTCGCCTTGATGGGCGGCAATGGGGCAGAGCTGGGCGACGAGGTGGCTCCCGCCGGCGCCCCGAGCATCCGCATACGGCTGGTCTCGATCATGGGCGGCTCCGAGGTCAAGCGGGGTCGTAAGCTCAGCCGCGAGGAGCGCAAGCGCGAACGAGAGCTGCGGAAGGCGCGCCGGCGCGAGCTCGAACCGTAGGCGCGGGGCGGTTAGACTCGGCCCCATGGACCTAGAAGAGAAGTCTCTCGACCACATCGGCGACCGCTGCGAGGAGTGCGGCGCGAAGCTGACTCCGGCGGAGTTCGAGGCCGCGCTCGAGTCGGGTGGGCCGGCGCTGTGCACGGTCCACGCGGAAGAGGTCGTGCCAGTGGCTGAAGAGGACGACGCCTTCGCCGAGGGCTAGTCTGACCTCACTCCGCCGTCCTGCGCCGGCCACGGGTGATCGGACGGCGGCTCAGCCGCCCATGGTCAGAACGATCTTCCCGAGCTTGCCGCCCGCGCCGAACCGGTCGTAGGCGGCAACCGCGTCCTCCAACGGATAGGTGGCGGCGAGCGGAACGTGGACCGCGCCTGAGGCAAGGAGCGGGAGGACCGAGCGCTCCATGGCCCGCGCGGTCAACGCCTTCTCCTCGATCGGCCGGGTACGGAGCGTCGAGCCCAGGATCCTGGCGCGCTTCTGCATGGCAAGGCCCAGGTTGACCTCCGTCTGGGCGCCGGCGGAGATGCCGATCACCATGATCCGACCCCAGGAGTCCAGCGCCTGGAGATTGCCGAGCAGGTTCGGCGCGCCGACCAGCTCGAGGATCACGTCGAACGGCCCGTGCTCTTCGAATCCGTCGGGCGCGATCACCTCAGCCCCCAGCGCGGCGACCTTCGAGCGGTGGTCTGGGTTGCGGACGCTCGCCGTCACGCGGGCGCCAGCGGCGTGTCCGAGCTGGATCGCGGCGGTACCCACACCACCCGCGCCACCGTGCACGAGGAGCCGTTCGCCGGGCTTGAGGCCTGCCTGCGTGAAGACACCGTCGTGGGCGGTGGTGAACACCTCCGGGACGCCGCCGGCCTCGGGCCAGCCAAGGTTGTCGGGAACCGGCATCAGGATCCGCTCGTGGACCACCGCGAGCTCGGCCTGCCCGCCGCCGGCCACGATCCCCATCACCCGGTCGCCGAGCTCGAATCGATTGGCTCCGGGCCCCCGATCGAGCACCTCGCCGGCGAGCTCGAGTCCCGGGATGTCCTGCGGCGCGCCCGGCGGCGCCGGGTACAAGCCACGCCGTTGCATCATGTCTGCGCCGTTGAGCCCGGCGGCGCGCACCCGGACGAGGCACTCGCCGGCGCCGGGCTTCGGATCCGGATGGTCTTCCACGCTTAGCTTGGAGTCGGCGATCGTTACGGCGCGCACCGGGCGGAAACGTACCGGAAGTCGGGCGCCACGCCTTGCCGCCCACGCGGGCATGCTTGCGCTGGCTCGAGGTAGCCGACCCGCCCTCGCCCGCCCACAAGGCGGCTACGCGCCGCGGGTGAGCAGCGCCACCGCTTCGATGTGCGGCGTCTGCGGGAACATGTCGACCGGCCGCACCCGCTGCAGGGCATACCCAGCCTCGACGAGCTGCGCGGCGTTGGGCGCAAGCGTGGTCGGGTTGCACGAGACGTAGACGATCCGGCGCGGCGCCGCGTCGATGATCCGCCGCACGACCTTTTGAGACAACCCCGACCGCGGTGGATCGACCACCAGGACGTCTGGCCGCCCGGCCCGCGCGACCAGCTCGCGCAAGGCCAGCCGCACGTCGCCGGCGAAGAAATGGGCGTTGTCGACTTCGTTCAGGCGCGCGTTGGCGATCGCGTCGGCGATGGCTTCTTCGACCAGTTCCAGCCCCCACACCTCGGCCACGCGCGGCGCCATCAGCAGCCCGATCGTCCCGATCCCGCAGTACAGGTCGTAGACGCGGTCGGTCCCGGCCGGCTGGGCGTAGTCGATCGCCAGCTGGTACAGCCGCTCGGCCATCTCGGTGTTGGTCTGGAAGAACGCGCTCGAGGAGATCCGCAGCCGCATGCCGGCGATCTCCTCCTCCAGCCGGTCGCTGCCCGCCAGTAGCTCGGTCTCGCCCTCCTGGGTGGTCTCGGCGACGCTGGCGGTCTGCGTCCACAGCAGGCCTGCGACAGGTCCCGCCGCCTCGATGAGTCCAGCGCGATCGAGCTCACCGGGCGCGGTGACCAGGCGGACCTGGAGCTCGCTCGTGCGCCTGCCTTCGCGGACCACCAGGTTGCGCAGGAGGCCGTTCCGGGTCCGGCGGTCGTAGGCGATCAGACCCTGTGCACGGCACCACTGGACCACCCGTTCTCGCGCTGCATTGGCCGGCTCGGAGGCCAGCAGGCAGTCGCTCACCTCGACGATCTCCTCCCACCGGCCCGGGGCGTGAAAGCCGCACACCAGGCGACCCCCGGAGTCCGTCCCGAACGAGTACTCGAGCTTGTTGCGATAGCGCCAGCGCGCCACCGCGGGCCGGATCGGTTCGAGCTCGAAGCCCTCGAGCCGGCCGATCCGGCGCAGGGCCTCCTCGACCTGGGCCTGCTTGGCCTCGAGCTGGCGCTCGTAGGGCAAGACCTGCCAGGGCGCGCCCGGGTGGCTCGCCTGGGCCGCCAGTCGATCCTGACTCGGCTCGAGGATCTCGACCGCGCGCGCCTCGGCATAGGCGCGTTTTGACTTCTGGACGACCGCCCGAACCCGGTCCCCGGGGATCCCGTCGGCGACGAACACCACGTATCCGTCCAGGCGGGCCACGCCGGCGCCCCCGAAGGCCAGCGAGTCGACGGTGAGCTCGAGCAACTCACCCTTGGCCGGGCGGGCGCCGGTCGTGCTCATCGCGGGCTCCATGGGATCTCGTGGACCATCCTTCAAACCAGACTGGCCCACTAGGATGCCAGCGCCGCCCGAATGGCCGCCGGATCAGCGTCGAGCTGGAGCAGGATGCGAACGGCAGCGCCGTCCTGCGCGCGGATCAGCGCCAGCAGGATGTGCTCGGTGCCGACCTGCGGCTGGTCGCGGATCGATGCCTCGCGACGTGCCCGCTCAATCGCGTCCTGCGCCGGCCCGGTGAACGACAACTCGCCGCCGGCCGGCTCGATCCCCACGCCCATCATCCGGACCACGGCCAGACGTACCTGCTGGTAGGTCACGCCGGAGGACTTCAGCACCCCGGCCGCCGTGCCCTCGTCCTCGCGCAGGAGGGCAAGCAGAATGTGCTCGGTGCCCACGAAGCTGTGGCGAAGCTCGCGGGCCTCTTCGCCGGCGAGGCGCAGCGCTACGCGTGCGCGGTCTGTGAGGTGCTCGGTCAGCCGGACGAAAGGTGCTTGTCGATGGCCGCGAGCACGGATTTCCGGTTGACGTGGCGCCGCTCGTAGTCGCGCACCCTGCGCAACTCAGCCGGCGAGAGCCCCACGAGGCGGCCCTGGACTTGGGCCGCAGTCAATTCGTCGTAACCCTGGATCGGGAAGGACTGCCCGTCGTCCACGGTTCGCCGAGCGCCACCCCCGCTGCGCGACAGGACGTCGATCGACTCGCCGGGCCGCGCGCGCATCGTCGCGCCGAGGTGCTCACGTCCCCGGTCGAGCAGTCGCTCGATGTCTGACACGAGCTGATCGGTCTGCGGACGGCCCCGGTTCACGAGTTCGGTCGCCAGCTGGTTGGCGTCCGAGCGGGTGAGGCGCCCGCGGACGGCGGCTTCGTCGAGGATCTCCTGGATCCGCTCGCGGGTGAGCACGACGAGGCCGAGCGGCTTGATGATCCGGTTGACCAGCTGCTCGGCCAAACTGGCTGAGCCGTCGCTCGATGCGCCCGACTGCGTCGAGGACACCGATCCGCCGCTCATGCGCGATCCCGCGGACGGGGACTTGGGTGAGGGCATCGTCTGCATCTCTCCTTGCCTGAACGCTCGTCCTGAGCCTACCCGACGTTCCCGCGTCAGGCGTCGATCAGGAGCTCGAGCAGAGCCTTCTGCGCGTGGCGGCGGTTCTCGGCCTGGTCCCAGATCCGCTGGCGCCGGCCGTACAGGAGCTCCGCGGTGATCTCCTCGCCCGGGTGCGCGGGCAGGCAGTGGAGCGCGATCGCGTGTGGTGCCGCGCGGTCGAGCAGTTCGGCGTCCAGCCGGTAGGGAGCCAGCATCTGCCGGCGCCTGGCGGCGGTGGCCGGATCGTCGCTCATGCTCACCCAGACGTCGGTGTACACCGCATCGGCTTCGCGCACGGCCTCCCGGGGGTCCTCCGTCAAGACGCCGAGGGCACCGTCGTCCAGCTGGTAGCCGTCGGGCGAGGCGACCCGTACCTCGATCCCGGCTCGGCTTGCCACCTCGATCAAGGATCGTGCGACGTTGTTGCCATCGCCGACGTAGGCGAGCTTCAGACCGTCGAGCCGTCCGAAAGCCTCACGCAGCGTCACCAGATCGGCCAGCGCCTGACACGGGTGGTGGCTGGGCGTGAGCATGTTGATCACCGGCACACCGGCGTGTGCGGCCATCTCGGCCACCAGCTCGTCGTCTCCGGTCCGGATGCCGATCGCGGCTGCGTGACGCGAGAGCACATACGCCGTGTCGCGGATCGACTCACCGCGGGAGAGCTGCAGCTCGTCGGTGCGGAGGACCATCGGGTGGCCGCCCAGCTCGGCGACGCCGGCCTCGAACGAGACACGCGTGCGCGTCGACGGTTTCTGGAAGATCAGCGCCACCGTCCGCCTGCGCAGGGCGTCGGAGCTGTACGGCGCGGCCTTGAGCTTGAGCGCGCGCTCCACGAGCGCGCGGAGCTCCTGGGCACTCAGCTCCGTCCCGGTGATGAAATGGCGCGGCAAGCCGTGAGTGTACGTTGCCGTCGTGGTGCTGCGTGTGCTCACCTGGAATGTGTTTCATGGCCGGGCGCTGCCGGGCGCCGGCCGGGATCTCTTCGACGAGTTCTCGGGCGCCCTGGCGGCCTGGGAGTGGGATCTGGCGCTGCTCCAGGAGGTCCCGCCCTGGTGGCCTCAGATGCTGGCGGCGCGGCTCGACGCGAACGCGCGATTCGTCCTCACCTCCCGCAACGTCCTCCTGCGGCTCCGCCGAGCGCTCGCGGTGCGGTGGCCAGACGTAATCAAGTCGAACGGGGGCGGCGCCAACGCGATCCTGATCCGGGGAGACACGATCGCGGAGCACCGCATCAGGCGGCTGTGCATCTGGCCCGAACGCCGCTGGGTCCACGCCGTGCGGCTCCACACCGCCGACACGTGGGTCGCCAACCTGCACGGCGGCGGGCCGGCCCGCGACGCGCACCGCGCGGCCGCGAGCGTCCTGGGCTGGGCCGGCGAGGAGCCGGTGGTGCTCGGCGGCGACTTCAACATCCGGGGCCTGACCCTCGATGGGTTCACGCATGCCGGCGGCCACGAGGTCGACCACGTGTTCGTCCGCGCCCTCGAAGCATCGGGCCCGGCCAGCGTCCTCGACCACGGCCCCCTTTCCGATCACGCCCCGGTGGCCGTCACGATCGCCCACGTGCCAACTCGATGATCTCGGGCGAAGCCTTCGCGACCGAGCCGCCGTCAAACGGCGGCTGGGGGTCGTACTCGATGCCCAGCTGGATGGCGCGGGCGATGTCCTCGCCCGCAATCCGCGCCGCCAGCGTCAGGGCCATGTCGATCCCGGAGGACACACCCGCCGCCGTGATGATCTTGCCCTGCTCGACGACGCGCCGGGTGACCGGGGTGGCGCCGAGCTCGCCGAGCTTGTCGAGCAGCAGCCAGTGCGTCGTGGCCTCGAGGCCGTCCAGGACGCCCGCGGCCGCGAGCACCAGCGCACCCGTGCACACCGACGTGGTCCACTGCGAGCTCTCGTGCGCGGTGCGCACCCAGGCCAAGACCTGCTCGTCCGTCATCAGCGCCCGCGTGCCGAAGCCGCCGGGGAAGACCACCACGTCGGGATGGGCAAGCGCGCTGAGCGTGGCATCCGCGTGCAGGGCCAGCATCCCGGTCTCGGTCCGCTTGAGCCCGGGCTCGGCCGCTACGAAGTGCACACGCGTGCGCGGCAGCCGCGAGAGAACCTCGTAGGGCCCGATCGCGTCGAGCGCGGTGATGCCGTCGAAGATCGGGATCGCGACGTTCATTACGAACTCCTTCCCGCCCGCAGGCCGAAGCCGCGCAACATCAGCAGGGCCTTTTCGCTGACCGTCCCGCGGCCGGGCAGGATCCCGAGCTGCGTCGCGGCGTCATACAGGTCGAAGAACCCGCGCACCCGCAGGAGACGATTGCGACGGACCTCGCAGTAGAAGATCGCATGCACGACCAGGAAGCGGTTCGTCGCCGGCAGCCCGTTGAGGGGATTCCGATGGGTGGCGAGCAGCTTGCACGGCGCGGCCACATAGCGCTCGTCGGTCAGCCGCGCGCCCGTCCGCTCCACGCGCGCATCCGGGAAGGCCGCCCACAGCCGCGAGGCGTGGCGCGCGAGTTCCTCCACGCCCTCGAGCGGCTCCGGAGTCAGCGGGTCCTCGTAGTGGATCTTGCGCGAGCAGACCGCCGCGAACGCCTTCTCGTCCTTGCTGGACCACGCGCTCTCCCAGCCATCGATCAGCTCATCGACGTTCACCCGAGAAAGGGGCGCCGCGGATCCCGGGTCACTGGGAGGCATTGTCGAACGCCGGCAATCCCTCGTCGGGGGTCGACGCCTCGGCGTAGCGCCGGCGTGGGATCCGGCCGGCCCCGCGCGCCAGCCATCCCGCCTCGACCCCCAGCCGGATGGCCCGGGCCATCGCGGCCGGATCGTGGGCGCGGGAAATCGCGCTCGCGCACAGAACCGCGTCGCAGCCCAGTTCGAGGGCCAGCGCGGCGTCCGATGCGGTGCCCACGCCGGCGTCGAGGATCACCGGCACCCCGGCACGCTCGATCAGGATCGAGATGTTGTACGGGTTGCGGATTCCCATCCCGCTGCCGATCGGGGAACCCAGCGGCATCACCGCGGCGCAGCCGACGTCCTCGAGCCGACGGGCCAGGATCGGGTCGTCGGTGGTGTAGGGAAGCACGACGAATCCCTCGTCGACCAGAGCCTCGGCGGCTGTGACCAGCTCGACCGCGTCCGGCAGCAGCGTGCGGTCGTCGCCGATCACCTCGAGCTTGATCCAATCCGTATGGAACGCCTCCCGGGCCAGCTGTGCGGTGATGACGGCGTCGCGCGCGGTGTAGCAGCCCGCCGTGTTCGGCAGCACCTCGACCCCGTCGGCTTCGAGCACGTCGAGGATCGATCCGCGCGCCGCCGGGTCGAGGCGGCGCAGGGCGACCGTGCACAGCTCCGCGCCCGAGGCCTCCAGAGCCGCCGCCAGGACCTCGTGGTTGGTGAA
>JAFASQ010000300.1 GCA_019244395.1 Solirubrobacterales bacterium
GTTCGTGCGGGGCGGCGATGTCCTGGCGGTGGCGGCGGTGCGCGGCGCTCCGTTCGGCGGCACGCTCGTCGACCTCCCGGGCGGCCGGTGGCGGGACGTGCTGCGCGGTGACGAGCGGTCGTTCGGCCCGCGCGAGCCGGTGGCGCGTATCGTGGACGAGCAGGGCGTCGCCGTATTCGAACGTTTGTAGACGTCCCTTCCCGCGCACCGCCACCGGGACCGGGAGTGGCGGCCCGGACCTCGCGCCCGCCGGCGGCGCCGGTCCCGGGGTGCAAAACGTCGAAAAGCCACCCTCTCCGCGCCCGCTCCTGACACATAAGCGCCCCCACGGCGCTTATATCGCGGCGCTCGCCCACATCCACGGTGGTTTGCTGCGTTTTGCACCGTGCCGGTACCGGGTGGGGGATAAGCTGGCGCCAGTGGACGCGTCAAGCCGGTGGTGGTGCCAAACGCGTGTGCTACTCCAGCTCGCGCAGGAGATCCTCGAGGTCGAGATCCTCGCCGAACCCGCCGGCGGCGTGACCCTGTTCGTCGCGCGGCCACTGGTCGGGCGGCCGGTCCCACATCAGCTCGAGCGTGTTGCCGTCCGGGTCGACGATGTAGATCGCCTCGTGGGTTCCGTGATCGGTGTGCTGGCGGATCGGCCAGTCGATCTCCTTCAGCCGCCGGTAGGCGTCGGCCAGCGCGCGCCGGGTCGGATAGGCGAGCGCCACGTGGTGCAGGCCGGCCACGCCGTCGGGTGTGGGCGGCCCGCCCTTCGACTTCCACGTGTTGAAGCCGAGATGGTGGTGATAGCCGCCGGCCGACACGAACAGGACGTCCCCGGTGGTACCCCACCCCGGAACGTCCCGCGCCTCCGCGATCACGTCGAACCCGAGCACGCCGACGTAGAAGTCGCGGATCCGGTCGATGTCCGCGGTGCGCAGGTGGGTGTGCCCGATCCGCACGCCGGGATCGATCGGGTCGGCTGCCCGCTGGACCGGGGTGAGATTGCCCTGCGGACCCGCCACGCCGCGTAATGGTGTCACGAAGCGCCCACAGCCGATAGGTTCCCTGCCGCCGTGAGCGCACGGATCCCCTGCCGGGCCGTGTTCCTCGATGCCGGCGGCGTCATCGTGCTACCGGATCGTGATCGCCTCGCCGGCGCGCTCGCCCGCGCCGGTATCGACATCGATCCCGCCACGGTACCCCGCGCCCACTACCTCGCCGTCCGCGCCCTCGACCGCGCCCTCGGACACGCCCCCGACCGCGCCACCCCAGCCGACCGCACCACCCGCGCCGACTATACGCGGGCCCTTTTCCCCCAACTTGGCATTGTGCCCGGACAGACGGCGCAAGCCGTCGAGGTCTGGGAGCGGCTAGCTCACCCTCGGCGCTCCGGGGCGCCCCTGTGGAGCGAGCCGACCTCCGGCGCCACCGCGGCCATCGAATCGCTGCACCGCGCCGGCATAACCGTGGTCATCGTCACCAATTCCGATGGCCACGCCGAGGAGAACCTGGCGGCATGCGGATTTCGCGGCATTCCTGTCGTGGATTCGACCGTGGTTGGCGCCGCCAAGCCGGACGCCCGCATCTTCCACGCGGCGCTCGACCGGGCGCCAGCCACGCCCGCCACCGCGGTCCACGTCGGTGACACGCTGGCCAACGATGTGGCCGGCGCTCGCGCCGCCGGCATTACCCCGATCCACTTCGACCCGCTCCGCGCCTGCCGCGCGCGCGACCACCGTCACGTTCGCAGCCTCGCCGGCATCCGGCGCCACATCGCCCCCTTGTCCATGACCCACCTGCTCTAGTCCAACTCGTGCCGGCCCGCGCGGATGGGCTCGACCCGCCGGTCGATCAGGCGGCTCGCGTCGAACAAGCGGCGCTGCGGCACGTTGGCTCCGTCGTGCGCAGATGTCCGAGCTGGGAGGCCAGACTCGTTGGCTGCGGCGGGTCGCTGGTCGAGCAGACCGTGCATCGCCGCCGACATGTCGACCGAGCCCTCCGCCCGCACTTCCTCGGCGCTCGCCAGCCCGAGGGGTGCCGCGGCGAGTCGCGCTGCGCCATCAAACAGATCGGGCGAACCGGGCCGGGCGCGCAACGCCGCAGTAAACAACTGCCTGACGATTCCGAACGCGTACGCGCGCTCGAGCCGCGACCCACCGCCCCGTAACGCGCAGAACCCGAGGCTATCCGCCCGCCGCGCCGCCTCGGCCAGGAGCGCTGTCTTCCCGATGCCCGCGGGACCCTCGACTACGGCCACGCTGCCACGCCCGGTCTGTGCCTGACCGAGTAAATCCTCGATTCGCTCGAGTTCGCGCTCTCGACCAACGATCACGCGCAAGGCCTCGTACGGCACCGCGAGGCGTCACACCCCGTCAAGCCGCAGTGATGACCGGGAAATTATCCCGCACGCGCGTGGCGTCAGGGGCTCGGCGACGCCGACGGATCTGAGCGAGCGCGTTCGTGTTCGGCCGTGCCCGCCTCGTGGCCGGGCCGGAACTCGAGCTGGCGGCGGAACGCTTCAAGCCGCGAAACTTCGCGCTTGAGCTCGCGCAGATGGGTCTCGAGTTCGTCCAGGGTGCTGTCGATCAGTCCGGCCATCGCCGTTCTCCTTGCGTCGTGGTGCCGGCGCAGCGCATCGGTGCCGCTGCCGGTCGAGTCGTGGCGTCGCAGTGGAGTACGGCGGGAGCGGCTCCGCGGTTCGCCGCCCGCCTATCAGCTGGGGTGATCCACCGCGCGTCGCGAAGCCGCGGGCCCCGCATCGAGAACCGCGGGCCCCGCATCGAGAACCGAGGGCCCGGCGTGAGCCGGGCCCTCTATCAAACCACGAACGTCTGCTTGTCAGACCGAATTACATCATCCCCGACATGTCGGGCATGCCACCGCCCGGACCGCCGGACTCCTTCTCCGGAACCTCGGCCACGATGGCCTCGGTGGTGAGGATGTTCTTGGCGATCGACGCGGCGTTCTGGAGCGCGGAGCGCGTCACCATGGCCGGATCGATGATGCCCTCCTTGACCAGGTCGACGATCTCGCCGGTCGCGGCGTTCAGGCCCTTGCCCTTTTCCGCGTTGCGCACGTCGTTGACCACGACCGAACCCTCAAGGCCGGCGTTCTCGGCGATCTGGCGCATCGGCTCCTCAAGCGCGCGACGCACGATCCGCGCGCCGGTCCGCTCATCCGTATCGCCGAACCCGTCGAGATTCAGAGCCTCCTGAGCGTTCAGGAGAGCGACGCCACCACCCGGGACGATGCCCTCTTCCAGAGCGGCCCGCGTGGCCTGCAGCGCGTCCTCGACGCGGTGCTTCTTCTCCTTCATCTCGGTCTCGGTGGCCGCGCCGACCTTGACCACGGCAACCCCGCCCGACAGCTTGGCGAGACGCTCCTGGAGCTTCTCCTTGTCGAAGTCGGAGTCGGTGTTCTCGATCTCGTTCTTGATCTGGTTGATACGACCCTTGATGGCCTCGCTCTCGCCGTTGCCGTCGACGATCGTGGTGGTGTCCTTCGCCACGACCACGCGACGGGCGCGCCCGAGCTGCGAGAGCTGCGTGTTCTCGAGCTTGAGGCCCATCTCCTCGGTGATCACCTCGCCGCCCGA
>JAFASQ010000316.1 GCA_019244395.1 Solirubrobacterales bacterium
ACCCCCTCAGCCGATCCTCGTGCCGCTCAACCCTCCCCGCCAACTCGAGCATGAAAACCACACACGCCTCACGCCCTGAGTCATAGACCGCCTCCGCCTCGGCGCGGTCCACGACCGCAAGATGCGCTGCACCAACGAGGAATCCCGGCCACAGAGCCCGACGACTGAACGGTTACGAAAACCCGCCATTTCCAGCCACGACGCGGCGAAGGAATCGAACCTTCCAAGCCGGGGGCTGCCCGGCCCTGCCAGTTTTGAAGACTGGATGGGCCACCAGGCCCGTGCCGCGCCGGCGCTGATGCTACGCGCCGCGACCGGACGCCGACTCAGCGTGCGAGGCCGTGCGTGACCGGATGCCGGCCCCCGGCGCAAGCCCGTGCTCGACCGAATGCCGACTCAGGACCCAAGACCGTGCTCGAAGGCGCCCTTGACGCCGACTCAGGACCCGAGACCGTGTTCGAAGGCGCCCTTGACGCCCGCGTCGAGTGCGTTCAGCCGGTACAGCGCCTGCGCCTCGACCGAGGCAAACCGGCCTCCAGGCGCCGCCGCGGCGCCGTGGTGGCACAGGACGCAATGCAGCAGCGCGAGGAGGCGCTCTTCGCCGAGCCCGCCGGCGCGCTCGGAGATCATCCGCTGCCCGATGATCAGGTGACCGAGCAGCCGACCCTCTTCGGACAGCCCGATTTCCGCGCCATACACGAACTCCCGCGTCCGGCCGAGGTCGTGCACGATCGCGGCGGTGAGGAGCAGATCCTGGTTCAGCCGGGGATGTAGCTGGCAGACGTCCACCGCCAGCGTCGCCACGGCCACCGTGTGCTCGAGCAGGCCGCCCAGGTAGGCGTGGTGGCCGGTCCGGGTGCACGGCGCCCGCCGCCAGTCGGCCCGAAGCGAGGAATCCCCCAGCAGCGCGTCCAGCAACGCCCGGTAAGCCCGGTCGTAGACCTCGCCCGCGAGGTGCTCGAGGAAGCCGTCGAGCTCGTCGAGATCGCGGTAGGCCACCGGCAGGAATGACGCCGGGTCAGCGCCGGAAGGCTCCACGCGGGCGATGTCGGCCACCTCCACGACCGGCTGCTCGCGGAAGCGCTCGACCCGCCCGGACACCCGGACCAGCTCGCCCCGCTCGAAGCGACCGGCCAGGGCATCGGCGTCCCGAAACGCGCGCGCCTCGATAACGCCGCTGCGATCGCGCAGCTCCAGAGCCAGGTACGGCGACCCGGACCGAGTGAACAATCGGTCCTTGCGCACGCAGGCAAAGACGCCGTTGACCTCTTGTCCCGGCCGCAGCCCGCTGATCGAAACTACGGTGCTATCGGCCGAATTCATCCCCTCATGATCTACGCTGAGTCGGATGCAGCCCCTCAATTGGGAATATCGGCCCGACGGACTACGGGCTCCGGCGCTGATCTGCGCCTTCAAGGGCTGGAACGACGCGGCCGACGCCGCTTCCAGCGCGATCACCTTCGTGGCCGGCGCCCTCGGCGCCCAGCGGTTCGCCACGATCGACCCCGAGGAGTTCTACGACTTCCAGAGCACGCGGCCCCAGGTCAAGCTGGCGGACGGCCACGCTCGGCGGATCGTCTGGCCCGAGGTCGAGCTGTACGAGGCCCGCGTGCCTCGGGCGCCGCGCGACCTGGTACTGCTCGTCGGCCACGAGCCGTCCTTCCGCTGGCGCACGTTCAGCCGGGTCATCAGCGAGCTGGCCGAGGCGCTCGGCACGCAGTTGGTCGTCACCCTCGGAGCGTTGCTCGCCGACGTCCCCCACACGCGGCCTATCTCGGTGACCGGCATGGCCACCGACACCGACCTGGTCATGCGCCTCGGCCTGACCCGGTCCTCCTACGAGGGGCCGACCGGGATCGTGGGCGTCCTCCACGCGGCATGCCAGGAATCAGGCCTGCCCTCGGCCAGCCTGTGGGCGGCCGTGCCGCATTACATCGCGGCGGCGCCCAACCCGAAGGCGGCGCTGGCCTTGGTCCGCAAGCTCGAGGGGCTGGTCCAGGTTGCCGTCGACGCCAGCGACCTGGAATCAGCCACCGCTGACTACGACCGCCAGGTAAACCTCGCGGTGCAGAGCGATCCCGACGTGCAGGCGTTCGTCGAGCGCCTCGAGCAGGCCGCCGAGCCCGAACTGGACGAGCAGGAGGGGCCGCTGCCTTCGGGGGACACGATTGCCCGGGAGCTGCAGCGCTTCCTGCGCCAGCGCGGCGACGACGACCCCGACAACGCTCGGGGGTAAAGACCCAACGGGTGGGTCTCGCCCACTAGCCCTCGGCCGCCGGGCACACCAGGCGGTAGTCGCACACCGAGCACGCAGCAAACGACGGCGTCGGCTCGAAGCCCTGGGAAAGGATCCCGCCCGCGACCTCCATCGCCACCTCCTGGATCCACTCGAAGCGATCCGCCCGATCGTCCGGCACCGTCACCTTCTGGTCGTCCAGCACGTAGTAGTAGGCCTGGCGGGACGCCTCGAGGCTCCATGCCTGCCGCGCCCCCACCGCGTACAGGGACAGCTGGACGTCGTCCACGAGCTGCCCTGGGCTCTTGGGACGCCCGGTCTTGTAGTCGATCAGTTCGTACTCGCCATCCGGCAGGCGATCGACCCGGTCGACCCGCCCGCGCAGCAGGTGCGGCCCGAGCTTGAACGAGAAAGCACGCTCGAACCACATCGGCTCGGCTTCCGAGGACTGAAAGCGGGCGTGATACTGAGTCAAGGCCACCGCGGCCTTTCCTCGCAGCTGGCGCTCCTCCTCGGAATCGCCGAACCCGCCGCGGCGCCAGCTCGCGTCGAGCAGCCCGAGCAACTCGGGCAGCGAGCCCGCAGCGCCGCCATGGAAGCGTTCGAGCACCTGGTGTACGACGATCCCGAACCGCTGATGCACCGTCGGCTCCTGGGGGATCCGGAACACCCGCGCGAACTTGTATTTCAACGGGCACGTCCGGTACGTGTCGATATCGGAGGCGGACAGTACGATCCCGTCACCCCGCAAGGGCAGGAACGACTCGACCGACGGGTCGTCGCGCGCCGCCACCGCGGCCGCCCGCCGGCGTGCGTCGCGCTCGGCGTCCAGGAGGTAGTCGTCGAGAGCGGACGATGTGTAGATCTCACGCTGCTCCGCTGTGACCGCCTGGAGGATCCGCGAGTTCACGTCGCGCACCGCCTCGGCCAGCGACTGCCCCTCGGGCCGCTCGATCAACGCGGCCAACTTCAACAGCTCGAGATACCGCACCACCGCGTGCGAGACGTCGAGGTCGGTGTCGAGCCGCAGCTCCGCCAGGCGCCCTCCGGCCCGCATCGTGCCTTCCAAAACTTCATCCCGGAGCAGCCGGTAGGTCGAGTGAAGCGTCTC
>JAFASQ010000317.1 GCA_019244395.1 Solirubrobacterales bacterium
GCTGCTGCTGCTGGCGATGCTGCCCGTGTGCTGCGTCGCCGCATTGGCCGTGGTATCCGCAGTGTCCGACTACCGGACCGCTCATCGGCTCAGCAGATACCGGGCTGACGCCCGGCTGTCCTTCGCTCTCGCGCCCCTGGGAGACGATCTGGCGCACGAGCGGCGCGCCGCCGTTCTGGTCCGTGCGGACCCCGGCCCAGCCCAGGACGCGCAGCTCGCCGCACTCGAACGGGCGACCACAATGGCCTTCGAGTACGCACGAGCACGCGCCGCCCATGTGGCCGCGCCGGTCGATGTCGTGGGCGCCCTGGACGCGGCGCGCCGGCAGCGCCAGGCACTCGTCCTCCAGCTCGATGCCGGATCGCTTGGGCCGGAGCAGGCGATCGCCGGCTACAGCCTCATCACCCAGAAGGTGCTCGGTCTCGCCGCCGCGCTCAACGGAGGCGCCCCGTCGCCCGCCTCCGCGCAGGCCGCGGCCGCCTACGGGTCGATCAATCAGGCGATCGAGTCCGCCTCACGCGATCGCGTGTTCGTCGTCACGCTGCTCGCTCCTCACGGCCCCCGACCGCAGCCGACGGCATCTCCGTGGGAGGACGTGGAGTCCGCCGAGCTGAACGCGTTTCGCCAGAGTGCGGCAGGACCGCAGGCCGCTGATCTCGAGTCTGTCCTTTTCAGCCCCGCCGGTACGGCTGTGCAGAACTTTCGCGATCGCCTGTCCGCGGATCCCGCCGCCGCTGTGCGCGGCACCCCACTGCAGCAATGGCTTTCGGTCTCGGAGACCAGGATCACCGCGCTGCGAGGAGTTGCCGCGGCGGCCGGTCGCAACTTGCTTGCCGTGGTGTCCGACGAGTTCGACAACGCGCGTGCCCGGGCGGTGCGCGACCTGGCGCTATCGCTGGCTGTCCTCGTCCTGGTGACCGCGCTGGCGCTGGCTCTGCGGCGCTCGATCACCGGGCCACTTCGCGAGGTGTCGGCGGCGGCTCGCGGTCTCGCCCACGGCGATATCGCCGCTCGGGTGGACTATTCCAGCCAGGATGAGATTGGAGACGTCGCGGCCGCGTTCCGCGACGTTCACGCAACGGCGGCGAGGCTGGTGGACGAGATCCGCGCGAAGAACCAAGCGGTGAGGGAGAACCGACTCGAGCACCGGGGCGACTTGGCCGGGCTCGAGGGCGTCTGGTCGCAGCTGGTCGCCGGCATGAACGACACGATGGCTGCCTTCGCCGAGTTGCAGGGGCGGCGTCAGCACGCCGAACGTGAAACCGCGCGGATCTTCGAGATGTCGCTCGACCTGCTGTGCGTCCTCGGCTTCGACGGCTATTTCAAGCGCGTCAACCCGGCGTTCGAGCGCACGCTCGGCTACTCCCGGGATGCACTGCTGTCTCGCCCCGGGTTCGATTTCGCCCACCCGGACGACCTGGAGCGCTCGAGGGAGATTTTTTCGGCGCTGAGGCATGGTGAGCAGCTCGAGCAGTTCGAGAACCGCAACATCTGCGCCGACGGCTCGATCCGCTGGCTGGAGTGGAGTGCCCGAGCAGTTCCCGAAGAGGGACTCATCTATGCCGTCGCGCGCGACATCACGGCCACCCGCCGCGCCGCGGAGGAACAGGCCGCTCTGCGCCATGTCGCCACCCTGGTGGCTCGCGCGGTGGCCCCGGAGGAGGTGTTCGCCGCCGTTGCGGAGGAGGCGGGCCGGCTGTTGTCGGCTGACGCCGCGATGATCGGGCGCTACGGCGCCGGCCCTACCGTGACGGGGGTCGTCGCATGGCGCAAGGACGGCAAACCCAACCCGATCCCGCTGGGGACGGGTGTCCCGCTCGGAGGCCAGAACGTGATGTCGCAGGTCTTCTCAACCGGCGGCCCGGCCCGGATCGAGGCCTATTCAAAGGCTTCTGGCGAGCTGGCAGAGCATGCCCGCGCCCACGGCAACCGATCCTCGATCGGGGTGCCGATCGAGGTTGAGGGCCAACCGTGGGGCGTGATGACCGTCTCGATGCAGCAGGAGGGGCCATGGCCTCCCGGCACCGAGGAGCAGCTGGCCAGATTCAGCGACCTGGCCGCCACGGCGATCGCGAATGCCGAGGCCCGCGAGGGGCTTCGCCACTTCGCCGACGAGCAGACGGCGCTTCGCCGTGTGGCCACCCTGGTCGCCCGGAGCACCCCTCCAGAGGTCGTGTTTTCCGCGGTGGCCGAGGAAGTGGCCAGGGTCCTACCCGGCGTCGACATGACTCGCATCGGTCGCTATACGCCCGACAGATCAATGGAGTTCGTCGGTGGGTGGAGCAGCGTCGGCCACGCGGATTGGGTCGGGACGACCACGATGATCGGGGGACAGAACGTGTCGAGCGCGGTGTTCGAGACCGGGCAGCCTGCGCGGGTCGACGAGCTCGAAGACGACGGCGCGCCTGTTACCGGGCTCGCGCTGAGGGCCGGGGCGCGCTCGTCGGCGGGCGCGCCGATCAAGATCGGAGGGCAGCTCTGGGGAGTGATGATCGTGGCCTCCGTTCAGGAGGACAGGCTTCCGGTTGGTATCGAGCACGAGCTCGCCGGCTTCACCGAGCTGCTGGCGACCGCGATCGCCAACACACAGGCGCGTGAGGAGCTGGCCGCCTCGCGAGCTCGGCTCGTCACGGCCGCCGATGAAACCCGCCGGCGCATTGTTCGTGACTTGCACGACGGCGCACAGAATCGTCTGGTTCAAACCATCATCACGCTGAATCTGGCCGCGCGCGCGCAGGACCGGGGCGAGAGCGAACGGGCCAATCAGCTTTTCGGCGAGGCGCTTGGCCACGCCGAGCAAGCCAACGCCGAGTTGCGTGAGCTCGTGCAGGGCATCCTT
>JAFASQ010000353.1 GCA_019244395.1 Solirubrobacterales bacterium
CAGGGAGGCGCACATCCCCGGGGCGATCGGGTTGGACTGGCGACTGGATCTCCAGGACCAGGTCAAACGCGACTTCCTCGGCCCCGAGGACTTCGGGGCGCTGTTCGGCCGCCGCGGCATCTCGAACGATCACCAGGTGATCCTGTACGGCGACCGCAACAACTGGTTCGCGGCGTACACGTACTGGTACCTGAAGTACTACGGCCACGACAACGTGAAGTTGCTCAACGGGCCACGTGAGCGCTGGATCGCCGAGGGCCGGGCGACCACGGCCGACGTCCCGGACTATCCGGGCGCGACCTTCACGGCCAAGCCCGGCGACGAGTCGATCCGCGCCAAGCGCGACGAGGTGCTGACCGCGCTGCACGACTCCCATCAGCTCGTCGATGTGCGCTCACCGCAGGAGTACTCGGGGGAGCTGATCGCGATGCCCGGCTACGAGAACGAGGGCGCGCAGCGTGCCGGGCACATCCCGGGCGCCAAGTCGATCCCCTGGGCTCAGGCGGTCAAGGAGGACGGGACGTTCAAGTCGGCCGCTGAGCTCCGCGACCTGTACGGCGGCAAGGGTGTGCTCTCCGGCGAGCCGATCATCGCCTACTGCCGGATCGGCGAGCGCTCGGCCCACACCTGGTTCGTGCTGCACGAACTGCTGGGCGAGCAGGCCGTCAAGAACTACGACGGGTCGTGGACCGAGTGGGGGAACTTGGTCAACGTGCCGATCGAGAAGGGCTGACCGCCCGTCTCGAGCCGCCGCTGTTCAGCAACGGCCCGATCCGGTCGAACAGGTCGGCCAGGATCCGGGCCGTTGCTCCCCAGATGAGGTGATCGCCGACCACGTAGGTGTCGGTCCGGATTGGCACCCCGCGCCGGAGCAGGCGCCGGCGAGCGTAGCCCGCGAGGAGCGTGTCGAGCGGCAGCTCCAGTACCTCCGCCACCTCGTTTGCGCTTGGCGTCCAACTCCGGCCGGGCTCGATGAGGCCGACGAACGGGTACACGGCGTAGCCGGTGGCGATCGTCGGCGTGGGCTGGAGCGCACCGACGATGTCGACGGCGTCGCCCGGCAGGCCGATCTCCTCGTTGGCCTCACGCAACGCGGTCGCCCGGAGGTCCGCTTCGCCTTCGTCGTAGCGTCCGCCCGGGAACGAGATCTCGCCGGGGTGCCGGCGCAGGTCGTTGTGGCGCTTGGTGAACACCGTGTGGAGCCGGCCGTCGTGGCGATACAGCGGCACGAGCACCGCCGCGTTGATGGCGCCGCGAACCTCGAGCGTCAACGCCTCCTCGGGGGAGAGGAGAACGCGGCGGAGCTTCTCGTGCAGGTGATCGTTCCGCGACTGCACCCGCTGACTATATTCGCGCTACGTGCGCGCTCTAATCCTCGTCGACGTGCAGAACGACTTCTGTCCCGGCGGCGCGCTGGCCGTGCCGGACGGCGACGCCGTCGTCGAGCCGATCAACCGGCTGGCCCGCGAGGCGCCCTTTGTGGTCGCCACGCGCGACTGCCATCCGGAGGATCACGGCTCGTTCGCCGAGCAGGGCGGCCCGTGGCCGGTCCACTGCGTCGACGGCTCGGTCGGGGCGGAGCTACACCCCCGGCTCGAGCGAGATCTCGTTGACGTGGTTCTCGACAAGGGCCAGGCGCCCGATCGGGAGGGCTATTCGGGGTTCGAGGCAACCGAACTAGAGCGCCTGCTCCGCGAGCATGATGTCGATACCGTGGACATCGCCGGACTCGCGCTCGATTACTGCGTGAAGGCGACGGCGCTCGACGCACGGCGGGCGGGTCTGAACGTGGTGGTCCATCGTGGCGCCACGCGCGCGGTCGAGGTGAAGCCGGGCGACGCCGAGCGCGCGGTCGACGAGCTGCGGGCGGCCGGCGTCGAGATCGTCGAGTAGCCGGGTTACGCGGTTGCCGGTTCGACAAGCTCGACGCGCTCGTCGAAGCTGACCTCGCCATCCAGCGTCCGGTGGACCGGGCACTTCGCGGCGATGATCCGGAGCTTCTCGACCTGCTCCTCGGGGCAGCCGCTCGGCAGCCGCAGCACGAGCTTGAACCTGGTGTTGCAGCCGCGGTCGGCCGGTGCGTACTCGCACTGGACCTCGATCGGGCCGATATCCCAGCCCTTGCGCTTGGCGTACATCTCCATCGTCACCGCGGTGCACGCGGCCAGGCTCGCGGCCAGCAGCTCCTGCGGACTAGGACCGTCGTCGTCGCCACCGTGCTCGGAGGGCTCATCGGCGACGAGCTGGTGGCTGCGGATGTCGATCCTGTGTGCGAATGCGTTCCGTGCGGTGCGGCGTGCGATGGCCTTCATCTCTCCGGTCCTTCATGGTCGAGTTGTGCTGTGGATTCATGCTAGCGGCGCTTGTGAGCATTGGATCGAGGCTTCCTCGGCGGTCATTCGTGAGGGGCCACTAGTAGGACTTCGGTAGGTCGTCATGGCGGCAGCCTGCGCTGACAGACCGGGCAGCGGTCATGCCAGCAGGCCAGCGCGGTCTGGAGGTCGCGTTGGGCTTGGTAGAGGCTGATCAGGCTGCCGCCGGCTGAGGGCGGGCAGCAGTGGGGTCGCCGCGGGTCAGTCGGCAGCAGGTGAGGAACGCGTGCGCGACGGTGACACAGGTGAGGTGGTGGTGCAGGCCGCAGAAGGTGCGGCCTTCGTAGTGGTCCAGCCCGAGGCATTGCTTGAGTTCGCGGTAGTCGTGCTCGACGCGCCAGCGCAGCTTCGCGAGTCGGACGAGTGTCACGAGCGGCGTCTCGGGCGGGAGGTTGGAGAGCCAGTACTTGATCGGCTCGTCCTTGTCCTCAGGCCATTCAGCGAGCATCCACCGCTCGGGCAGAACCCCGTCCTGGTCGCGTTGAGCGTCGTTGGCGGGGCGCACGCGCAGCGCGATGAACTGGCTGGCCAGGGGGCCGCGGTCGCCCTCGCGCCAGCTGACCGTTCGGACTTGTTCGCGACCGGCGCTCATCACCAGGTCGCGCAGGCATGAGGGCTTCTCGGGGTAGCGTGCGACGGGCGGTCGGCCGCGGCCCTGATACGCGGGCGCGACCGGGACCGCGTCAGGTGGCTGAGCCGAGGTCTGGCTGCCCTTGACCTGCACCGCGTACTCAAGCTCGCGCTCCTCCAAGCCGACCCGGAAGGCGGTCGTGTCCCCATAACCACCGTCGGCCTGCACCACCCGGCGCTCCAAGCCCCACTCCAGCAGTTGATCGATGATCTCCAGCGCGAGCTGCCACTTCGGGACATGCCGGACCTCATCAGGGATCCGCGCCCGCCGACGCCGCTCGTCATCCTGATCCCACGACTTCGGCACGAACAACCGCCACTGAAGCGGGCACGATGCCAGGTCCGACGCGGCGTTGACCGACACCAGAACCTGACAGTTCGCGGTCTTGCCCAGCGCTCCGCAGTACTGATGCGCCACGCCCGGGGAGAACCGACCGTCCTTCGGCAGACCGGTGTCATCCACGATCCACCCCTCAGGCTCGATCTCCGCGGTCATCCGTCGCGCCAACCGCCGTCTGACCGGCTCGTCATCCCACGGCGAGTCGGTGATGAAGTTCTGCAACCCCTCCTCATCACCATCCGCCAACCGCGCCGCCATCGGCTGGATCGACTTACGCCGCCCCTCCAACAACAGGCCCCGCACGTACTGCTCACCCTTCGCGCGCTGATCACCGCGCACAAGCGGCCGGTACATCTCCGCCGCGAACTCGATCAACGCCGCCCGCTGCGCCTCCAGATCCGCCGCCCTGACCCCCGACTCTCGCACCCGAATCGTCGCCATGCCGCACAAGTTCCCTGCAACCGCAAGAACTCCTGCAAGCAGCTACCGAAGTCCTACTGGTCGAGCGGATTGAAAATCAGGCCGGTGGGGACCTTGGGGAAGAAGTAGGTGGACTTGGGCGGCATGCTCTCGCCGGCGGCAGCCACCGCACGCACCTGCTCGATCGGCGTGGGGGCGAGGAAGAAGGCGGCGTCGTACTCACTCCTCTGGACTAGCTCCAGCGCGTTGTCGAAGTCGCGGGCGTAGCCCAGGCCGGCCAGATGATCGATGTCCTCATCGGTCATGCCCAACGCGCCTTTCAGGATCAGCGCTTCGAGCACCGCCGTGTCGAGGCGGCGGTACGGCTCGGCGTGGCCGGCCAGCGCAGCGTCGGCGATCGTCTGGTCCTTCAGGGTGAGCATGAACGGCCGGCGGAAGTGGGCGTCGATGTATCCCAGGCTGACCGGTTGGCCATAGGCTGGGGCCAGCTCGTCGGTGGACTCGAGGCGTCTGATGTCGAAGTCCCGTCTCAGCGCGCCCGCGAGCGTTTCGTGCTGGTCCGGGCGCAGGCCGCGCAACAGACGGTGGGTGGGAAACACGGTCAGGCCCGGATCCTCGAGGGCCACCAGGCACATCAGGACATACCGGTGGGCTCCCTCCCCACCCACCTCCTCCGCGTACACGCGCGCGGTCTCGTAGCGGTGGTGGCCGTCGGCGATCAGCAGCTCAGCTTGGTTGAGGTCATTCGTGATGGCTTCGATGGCGGCGGTGTCCGTGACCCTCCAAACGCGGTTGACCGTGCCGTCCTCGTCGCTCGCCTGACCGTAAGCTCCTGCGGCCATGGCGGCTTCCAGCGGCGTCGTGACGGCGCCGGCCGGGTCGTCGAACAACGAGAAGATCGGGGAGAGGTTGGCCTTGGTCGCCCGGGTGAGCCTGAGCCGGTCCTCGCGTGGGCCGGGATGGGTGCGCTCGTGCGGCCGGATGCGGCCGGGACCGTATTCCTCCACGCGCACGCGCGCGAGAAGCCCGCGACGTGTGCGCGCCTGGCCGTCCGGCCCGGAGTACTCCTGCTCGAGCGCCCACAGAGCCGGCTGCTCGTCGCGGACGATGATGCCCTCATGGCGCCACTCTGAGAGCTGCCGGGCGGCCTCGCCGTAGGGGTCCTGGCCGGTCGGTAGATCGATGCGGACCACGTTGTAGGGCGATCTCGCCTCGAGCTCGGCTCGCCGCCCGGCGTCGATCACGTCGTAGGGCGGGGCGATCACGTCCTGCAGACCCCCGGTTCGATTCAGGTCGTAGTGCAGCGCGCGCAACGGTTCGACATCGGCCATGCCGGCGGTTGAGGCTACTCGACGGTGGCGATGGACGAGACCTCTGCGGCAGATCGGCTCGGCCGGGCGTGGGGCCGCGGACCCGGCTGGGTGCGGCCACTAAACTCGACGCTCAGCGACGGGGCGTAGCGCAGCCTGGTTAGCGCGCAAGCTTTGGGTGCTTGAGGTCCCCGGTTCGAATCCGGGCGCCCCGATGTCGCGCCCGCCGCGGCGGTGCGCCCGTCGGGAGGCCGCGCGGCCACGTCCTACTGTTCCCGAGACCGCCCCCGTAGCTCAGCTGGATAGAGCGACGGCCTTCTAAGCCGTGGGTCGCAGGTTCGAATCCTGCCGGGGGCGTGGCCCCCTCGCTGCCCTTCCGATATCAGTCAGCGGTACGCTTAGGCTCGGCGGGTCAGCCCGGGCAGCTAACGACTCGGCGGGTCAGCCCGGGCAGCTAACGACAGCCATGCGTGCACTTGGAACTTCGCTCTTGCTCGTTGCGATCGGCGCGATCCTCCCCTACGCGGTGACGACGACGGTGTCGTGGGTGTCGTTTTCAATGGTCGGTTTGATCAAAAGCGGCCGGTTCTATCGGTGACGGCGTCGTCGGGTGAGCCCCGCGGACGCCGCGCCCTTCCGTTGGCGCTCGGAGTTGTCGTCCTGATCGCGGCAGCGATCGCGGGCGCCTTGATCGCCAACGACGTCAATTCGCCTTCCAGCGCCACCACGACGACAGGCGCCGGCGCGTCGGCCACGAGCTCGTCGTGCAACGCCACCTCGATCGCGGCTCAAGAGCTCCCTTCCGTGGTCACGATCTTTGCCGGCAGCGGTGGCTCTGGCGGCGTCGGCTCGGGCGAGGTCATCCGCTCGGAGGGCTACATCCTGACGAATAATCATGTGATCTCGCCGGCGGTCGGTGGCGGGGCCCTTCACGTCGTATTTGATGACGGCAGCACGGCAAACGCGACGATCACCGGGCGCGACCCGCTCACGGACCTGGCCGTGATCCGGGTCAGCGGGAAGTCTGGCCTGCGAGTGATTTCCCTCGGAAACTCTTCGAATCTGAGGATCGGCCAGGGCGTAGTCGCGCTCGGGGCTCCACTCGGGCTGTCGAGCACGGTGACGAGCGGCATCGTCAGCGCGCTCGGCCGCACCGTCCACGTGCCGGGAGAGGCATCGCAGACGGCGCTGCTGATCGATGCCGTCCAGACCGACGCGGCGATCAATCCGGGCAACAGCGGCGGCGCTCTGGTCGACTGCTCCGGCGACCTGATCGGAGTGCCCACGGCGGGCGCGAGCATCCCCTCCCCGTCTGGCGAGGCCGGCGGCGGCAGCATCGGTCTCGGCTTCGCGATCCCGGTCAACCTGGCGGTCAAGGTCGCCGACGAGATCGTCGCCACCGGCACCGTGACCCATGCCTTCATCGGGATCCAGGCCGAACCTCTGTCTGCCAGTGCCACACGCGAGAGTGGGACCCAGGGTCTGAGGGTGACCGCGGTCACCGCCGGGGGTCCGGCCGCAAGCGCGGGGCTGCGGGCCGGCGACATCATCACGGCGATCGCCGGCCAAGCGGCCCAAAGCAACGATCAGCTGATCGCCATCACCCTGAGCAAACGGGCCGGCGATCGGGTCGAGGTCGGCTATGAACGCAACGGCAGCAAGGCCACCGCGACCATCACGCTGGCCGCCCGCTCGTAGGCCCCGGATGGCCGGGGCTGTGCGGCACGGTGCCGGCTGACCCTAGGGAGGCGGCCGCCCAACCCGAGACGTGAGCGGGACTGCGCAAGCGCCGATAGCGGCCGTTCAGGGCGCGTAGCGCAGGATCGCTGCGACGGCACCCCGGCCGGGAATATCGCGGTCGCGGACGGCCAGGACACGCGCACCGCTCAACCAAGCGCGCCGCGCGATCTCGTCGGTCACATCGTGGATGTTGCCCGTGGCGGTGCGCGCGAACGTCACCGCACCGGTCTGATCGTCGACCGTGCCCGGAACGGCGGCGTCGATGTCGACCAGCAGCGTCTCGACCGCGCCGAAAGTCGCCGCACGTGCGACCTCGGCGACGTCCGAGAGCGCGCGCCCGTCCGCGGAGCGCCGTCCATAGAGCTCCTTGAGGTCGTGCAGCTGGGCGGCGTAGAGGTCGTCGAGGACCGTGCGGGTGCTGGCCGCAAGCTCCGCGTCAGAGACCGTTTCGGGGTTTCCGGAGATGCCCTGCGCAAGCAGATGGGGATACGTGTTGACCGATCTGTAGATGCTGTCGATCGGCTCCGTGGCGGCGAGGATCAAGGGCACCTCGAGGCCGTTCAGAAACGGCCGGATTGCGCGGTCGACCTGTCTGGCGTACTGGCGCATGCGGACCTTCTGTCCCTCTGAGCCCTGAAGGCGGCGAGTCGGTGCGCGATCGGCGATCGACGATTTGCCGGCGGCCCCGGCCACGTCCGAGGGCAGGTCGTCGACGTCGATGCGTGCCGGATCGAGGTCCGGCGTCACCTCGATCACCCGGACCGAGCCCTGCGCTAGTGCCAACACGAACGCGACGTGCGGAAAGGTCAGCGTGCGAAGCAGCGGTCTTAGGTAGAAACGGTCTGACACCTCGACCTGGCTGAGCAGGCGGTTGGGCAGCCTGAACGTGATCAACCACTGTGGCGCCGCGAACGCCGCCAGGCTCCTGGCCTGGTAGCGCCAGAACTCCCCGTCGTCGAACAGGTACCCGATCTCGTCTTCGAACTGGCGAACGACCCTCACTCCAGCGCCGGTTTCGCGTAGCTGAGATGACGCCTGCGCGGCCAGGGTCTTGAGTTCGATCCGTTCGGCCTCGCCGTTCGAGGCAGGGTCGGTGGGGAGGTAGATCGATACGCTCGAGGGAGAGCGGTGCTCGAGCAGCCGGTCGATCTCGGCGCGGGTGGGTATGTCGGTGGGCAGGATCACTTCTCACCTACCGTCCTCGATTGCCGGTCGGGGGTCGGACCTGCATCTATCTCGGCTGCCGACCATACCCGGTGAGTCGGCGCGTCGCGACGATCCCTCGCCTGGTGGACGGAGAAGAAGTCCCGACGATGCCTTCGGATCCACCGAGTACCGCGCGGATGCGGGGGAGCTTTGGGCACGAGATCTCGGACGAATGTTGCGTGTCCTCGACGACCGCCACTGGCTGATCTGGACCTCACGCCCGGCACCGCTCAAGGCGGGGCTTCGGCGTATCCAGCGCGAGCGCGGCGCTGAGCACTTTCCGGCGCCGGGCGAGGTTCTGGTTGATGCGAGCGAACTCGACCTCGCGGAGAAGACGCTGATCCTGTTTCGCCACGCCAAGAACCGCGATGCCGACGAGGCGGCGCGCGCCATGCTGCGCTCTGCCGGCGTGTCGGTCGTGGAGCAACCCGCACTTCACGCCCGAGCGGATTCGGCGATTCGTCGCCGAACGGCTCGACGAGCTGCGCGGGGCGGGCGATGGCGGCGGCGAGCGGAGGGTGCTGCGCATCGTCGAGGACGAGCTGGGCAGACCCACGGAGGCCATGCGCAACTCGTTCAGGAGCCTCGAGCACGAGCACCGGGACCTGCTCATTGCGCTCCTGGACGCACCGGCCGGGCTGATCGACGGGCGCGACCTGGCCGCCACGATTCGGCGCCACCACGCCGGTGGTCTCAGACGACCGCCCGCCGAGCTGATCGACCGGCTCGCCGACCACTTCCTGCGGGTCACTGAAGCTCGGTCCAGGTGCGCGCGACCGGCGGCGCCTCTTCGCCTTGCCTACGCGCCGCATTCATCCTTCTCGCCTGCTGCTCGCTGCTGATCTGAGTGCGACCGACCTCCAGGCGCTCGACGATTGGCTGGCCCTGGCCCAGGTGCTGTCAATCCACGACCGTGAGCTGCTTCGCCGGCTCGGCTTCTACGAGCGCGACCAGCAGTTCCTCGCACACCTCACGGTCGAGCTCGGCGAGATCGCCGATCGCGAGTTGCGCGCGCTCTCGGAGAGCATGCTCCGACGCGTCCGCTCGCTTTCGCCCATGTACCGCGATCTGGCCCGCACCACTCTGACCAGACTCCAGGACAAGCCGGCCGACGTGCGCTGGTGGGTGCCGCAGGACATCGATGGCCACCGAGCACGGAGCCGGTGACGCAGGCGCGCATCGGCTTCACCCGCGAGGGCGTAGACCGGGTGCTCGCCGACCTCTAGCGCGGCTGGGGCTCATCTGATCCGCGCTCCGAATCGCCGCGGCCGCGCAATCCACGGGCGAGGCG
>JAFASQ010000551.1 GCA_019244395.1 Solirubrobacterales bacterium
GGTTCGGCTTGAGCGCGTCCTTGAGCAGCACGGCCATCGCCCCCGCAGCCCGGAGGTCCTCCGCGCTGATCGCTTTGCCGCCGTCGTAGGAATAGGCAGCGGTGATCCGGCCCAGGCGCCGGCGCAGGTCCTGCAGGTCCCGGGCCACAGCCATGATCGCCATCACCTCGGAGGCCGCGGTGATGTCGAATCCGGTCTCGCGCGGGTAGCCGTTGGCCCGGCCGCCCAGGCCGATCGCGATGTCGCGCAGGGCCCGGTCATTCATGTCGACCGCGCGCCGCCACCCGATCCGCAGCGCGTCGATCTTGTGGGGGTTGCCGTGCAGGATCGACGCGTCGATCATCGCCGCCAGCAGGTTGTTGGCCGCGCCGATGGCATGGATGTCGCCGGTGAAGTGCAGGTTCAGGTCCTCCATCGGGACGACCTGGGTGAGGCCGCCACCGGCCGCCCCGCCCTTGATTCCGAAGACGGGTCCGACCGAGGCCTCGCGCAGGCAGGCCACCGGGTTCTTGCCGATCACTCCGAGGCCTTGGGTCAGGCCGACCAGCGTGGTCGTCTTGCCTTCGCCGGCGCGGGTCGGGGTCATGCCGGTCACCACGACGAGCTTGCCGTCCTTCACGTCCTTGAGGCGCTCGAGCACCGAGAGCGAGACCTTGGCCTTGTGCCGGCCGTAAGCCTCGATCTCGTCGGGCTCGAGCCCGGCCCGCTCCGCGATCTGCTCGATCGGCTGGAGTACGGCTTCCTGGGCGATCTCGAGGCTGGTCTTCATGGGCGCTTCCTCTCCAATGCTCGATGCCATCCGGCTGCTTTGCACCTTCTAATGGCTCACGGCCGCAGCCGCAAGCTCTGAGACCAGCTTGTCCTCGTAGAAGCGCTCGAGCGCGAACGGCGCGATCAGGTCCGGGGTCCGGTTGGTCGCCACCAGCTCGGCAAGCGTCTTGCCGACGATGGGGGCGGCTTTGAAGCCGTACGTGCCCCAGCCGGCGCTGATGTGGAAGTTCTCGACCTCGGTCCTGCCGAGGATCGGGCTGTAGTCCGGACTGAGGTCGCACAGGCCCGCCCAGCTCCTTAGCAACCGCGCCCGCTCGAGCTGCGGGAATAGTTCGAGTGTGTGTCTGGTGACCTCCTGCAGGAAGTTGAGCGTGCCCTGCATCCGGTACGTGGTCCACGGCTCGATCTCAGCCCCCATGAGGAACTCGCCGCGGTCGGTCTGGCTGATGTACACGTGCATCTGCGAGGAGACGATCACTACGCCAAGCAGCGGCTTGACCGGTTCGGTGACGCACGCCTGGAGGATGTGGGTGGTGATCGGCAGCGGCACCTCGACCATGTCGCAGACCAGCGTGCTCCAGCCGGCCGTGCAGTTGAGGACCACGCCCGCGCTGATGGTTCCCCGCGTCGTCCTCACCCGGGTCACCCGCCCGTTAGAGCGCTCCATCCCGAGCACCTCAGTGTCCTGGTGGATCTCGACACCCGCTTTGTCCGCGCCGCGCGCCAGCCCCCACACCACGGCGTCGTGACGGATGATCCCGCCCGGCGGGTGGTACAGCGCACCCATGATCGGATACGTCGCGTGCGGATTGTCGACCCGCATGGCCGGAGCCAGGCGCTGGATTTCGTCGGGATAGATCACGCGCGAGTCGATCCCGTTCAGCCGGTTGACCTCGGCGCGGTTGGCCATGACGAACATCGCGCGGTCGGAGTGCGCCAGCGTCAGGTGGCCGCACTGCGAGAACAGCAGGTTGAAGTTGAGTTCCCTGGAGAGGCCTTCGTAGAGCTTGACGCTCGCGTCGTAGAACTTCGCGCCCTCGGGGGTCTTGTAGTTCGAGCGCAAAATGGTGGTGTTGCGGCCGGCCGCGCCCGAGCCGATGTAGCGCTTCTCGAGCACCGCGACGCTGCGGATGCCGTGGTCCTTCTGCAGGTAATACGCGGCGGCCAGGCCGTGCGAGCCGCCTCCGACGATCACCACGTCGTAGGCCGGCTTGAGCTCGCGCTGCCGGCGCCACATGCGGCGAGGTCGGAAGATCTCAAGCACCCGCGGCCACCTCTCCGGCCGGCGCGAGCGCCGCCACCCCTACCGGACCGCCACCGAGATGCCGCGCGGCGTCCTCGACGACCGTCCACATGTATTCGCCGATCGCCCACCCGAACAGGAGCAGGAAGCGGTCCGGCGCCTCGACCAGGATCATCCCCGGCTGCCGGGCGATCGAGCCCGGACGGAAGCTGTGCGGCGGCGCTACCTGCGGGCGGAGGTCAATCGCGCAGAAGCGGGCGATCGTCTCGCGGGCCTGGGTGCCGAGGAGGGTGAGCGCGGCGTAGTTGCACGTCACGTCGAGGGCATCTGCCGGCGCCTCAGAACCGCCCAACACCAACCCCCGATCCCCGGTCACTGCGCACCACCATGCCTCGCCCTCGCGCCTGGCCGTCCCCAGCTCGCCGCTGACCCCGTCCCCGCGCACCTCCCACTTTCGCAGGTGAGACACATCAGCCCAGCCGAGGGTGTCGCTGCGCGGGCGGTCGTAATCCACGGCCACGTTCCAGCCGTCGCGGACTTCGAACCGCGCGCCCGCTCGTCGGGCCAGCGGTTCCATGGGGCTGCGGGCGATCGCTTCCCCCACCGGACCCAGGAACGCGAGGCTCACGACCGCAGCACCTCACCGTCGGGGTCGTAGAACGGCCGCGTCTGGATGTGAGCGTAGACCGTCTGACCACGATCGGAGATCGTCACCTGGGCGCCGTCGCGGGCCAGCGGGCTCGGCACCCAGGCCATGCCGATCACCCGGTCGAGCACCGCTGAGAAGCGCGCACTCGTCACCTGCCCCGCCGGATCGCCCAGCGCGTCGACGATCACCGCGCCTTCAGTCGGGACGTAGCCGTTGCCGAGGGTGAAGCCGACGAGGCGAGTGCCCGGCTCCTCCTCGGCGTAGTGCTCGAGCGCCCACTTGCCGATGAAGTCCTGCTCCTTGTCGAGCTTGACAATCCACGGCATGGCGGCGCCGAACGGCGTCGACTCCGAATCGGTGTCCTGCCCGACCAGGATGTGCATCTTCTGCAGGCGCAGGATCCGCTGGGGCTCGAGCCCGAACGGTTGGATGCCATGCGTGCGGCCCGCCTCCATCACTGCATCCCAGACGTGCTCCCCGTGCGCGGCGGCGAAGTGGATCTCGTACCCGACCTCTCCGACGAAACCGATGCGCAGGATCAGGCAGGGGACGCCGGCCACGCTGGCCTGCTTGCCGTCCAGGTACTTGAACGCCTCGGGCGAGCAGTCTAGGTCGGTGAGGGTTTTGAGGATGTCGCGCGCTTTAGGGCCCGCCAGGTTGACCGCGGCGAGGCCCTGCGTCATGTCGGTGAGGCGCACATCCATCCTCCAGTCCGCCAGCCACCACGAGAACCACTCCTCGATCGCGCCTGCGCCGCTCGAGGTGGTCGTGACGTAGTAGGTGTCCTCGTCGATCCGGCAGATCGTGCCGTCGTCGACGATCCGGCCGGCGTCCGAGCTGATCACCCCGTAGCGGATCCGGCCCGGTTTGAGGTCACTGAATCGGTTGGGGTACAGGCGGTCGAGGAACTCCCCGGCCTGCGGGCCGCGGACGAGCAGCTTGCCGAGCGTGGAGACGTCGATCAGGCCGGCTGCCCGATGCACGTGCAGCGCCTCCTGCTCGGGATCGCCGTAGTCGTAGGGGCGGCGCCAGTCGCCCGCCCACTTCACGTTGGCGTTGAGCTCCCGATGCCGGCCGTGGATCGAGGAGCGCTTGGCTGGCTCGAGCGGGCGGCCGGCCAGCACGCCCATGGGAACCGCTGTGTAAGGCGGCCGCGCGGTCGTGGTGCCTATTTGCTCGAGGGCCTGGCCCGTTTCCTGCGCCATGAGCCGGGTCGAGGCGAGCTGGCACATCCGTCCCTGGCATGGCCCCATGGTCACGGTCGTGTAGCGCTTGGACAGCTCGATCGAGTCGTAGCCCTCCTCCACGCTCAGGTGGATGTCCTTGGCGGTGACGTCCTCGCACAGGCAGGCGAAGCACTTGCCGCGGCTTGCGCCGGCAACCGCCGGCGGGACCGCTACCGGCGCCCGCCGGCCAACTGACTCCTCGTCCTCTTCAACCTTTACCCCCGCCGCCCGTAGACCCGCGCGCTCACCCGACCGCGTCGCCGCCTCCGGGGTGTCGTGGCCGGCCACCTCTCCGGCCGCAAACACGTTCCGCGGCAACTCGGCCAGGACGAAGTGACCGCGCTCCGGGTCGTATGTGGTCCGAGCGCCGGCCTGGGAGAGCAGCGAGATGGCCGGCATGAAGCCGCCGGACACGACCACGACGTCACACTCGAAGCTCAGCTCTGCACCACCCGCGGGCGATCCCAGCACCGCTTGGCTGACCTGCTTGCCGCCCTTTGCCTCGACGATCGTGTGACCCTGCAACGCGCTGACGCCACGCCCCTGGAGCGCCTCCGTCGCCTTGGTCGTGGCCATACGCAAGTCCGCCACCGCGACAATCTCAACGCCGGCGTCGTGCAGCCGGGCCGCGGCCTCGAGGCCGCGATCCGAAACGGTGGCGATCACCGCGCGCGTACCGGGGCTGACCGCGTAGCGCTCGAGCAGGCGCAGCGCACCGCCCGAGAGCATCACCCCGGGAAGATCGTTGCCGGCGAACACCAGCGGCTGCTCGATCGTCCCGGTGGCGAACACATGCGCCCGGGCGCGAATCTGGTGCAGGGTGTCCCCCTGCCACACCGGCACCATGCCGTCGAAGTAGCCCAGCGCCGACGCGCGGCTCAGGGTCTCGACGCCGTCGACCGGATCGACCTCGTTTTCATCGACCAGCACGACGTCGGCGCCGGCGTTCGCCGCGGCCGCGGCGGCCTTCCTTCCGGCCGGGCCGCCGCCGACCACGAGCACATCGGCGTGGCGCCGGCGGTACTCGGTCCGCCACTCGCGCTCCGCTTGCTCGTCGCGGAGGACGCCAAGACCGGCGGCATGGCGGAGCACCTTCTCGTAGAGCGGCCACAGCCGGCGGGGCCGGATGAACGTCTTGTAGTAGAACCCCGGCGGGGTGAATTTCGTGCCCAGCACATCGGTGGCGCGCATCACGTCGAGCTCGAGTCCGGGCCGGGCGTTGAGGTGCTCCACCCGCATGCCTTCGGTCACCGGCTCGACGCAGGCCCGGACGCCCGGGGCGCCGTCGACGGCGACGATGCAGTTGGGGCACTGTCCCGCGCAGCACAACAGGCCGCGCCGGCGGTGGTACTTGAAGCTGCGCGAGAACGTGCGCCGGCCGGCGGCGAACAGCGCCGAGCCGATCGTGTCGCCCTCGTAGGCCTCGACCGGCTTGCCGTCGAACGTGAACCGCAGGACGCGCTCGCGGTTGATCCGCTCCCCGGGCTGCTGCGGCAGCCGGCTCACGTCTCGGCCCCAGGCTGTCGCTTCACGCCGCCCCCCCATCCCTGGGTTCGCCCGGCAGCTCCGTCAGCAGCACCTCGTTGGTCGTGGTGTCGCGCTCGGCGATGAACCAGGCCCGGCAGCCCGCGCGGTGAAACCACCACTCGCGCTGCACGCCGGCGCGGTTCCGGCGGAAGTAGTTGTACTCGCCGAGTTGCTTGAGGGTGGGGCGCTCCGTCGGCCGCGCCGAGATCTCACCGCCGTAGCCGAAGTCCGTCACTTCGCGGGTCCCGCAATTCGGGCAGGTGAGCAGGAAGGACACTTTGCCGACGGACGCTACGCCCGTTCCGGTGATCGTGTCCAATATGTTGTTAAGCTCGATTGAGTCGTTTGGCGAATCAGTCTCGTGGAACTTCGTCAACTGCGTTACTTCGTCGCCGTCGCGGAGGAGCTGCACTTCCGCCGCGCCGCCGAACGGCTGCACATCTCTCAGCCTCCGCTGAGCCAGCAGATCCGGGCGCTCGAGGCCGAGCTTGGTTTCACGCTCCTAGTTCGCACCCGCCGGCGAGTGGAGCTCACGCCCGCGGGCGCGGCGTTCCTGCGCGACGCCCGGATGCTGCTTGGCGAGCTCGACGGCGCGGTCGCCACCGCCCGCCGGATCGACGCCGGCCAGACCGGACGGCTGCGGATCAACTTCGTGGGGTCGGCCCTGCTCTCGATCGTGCCCGGGGCCGTCGAGCGTTTTCGACGGGCCAGGCCGGGGGTCGAGCTCGAGCTGCGCGAGCGCGCCACCGTGGATCAGATGCGCGCCGTTCGCGCCGGCGCGGCCGACGTCGGCCTGGTCCGACCGCCCATCGACGACGCCGGCGGGCTGCGCGTCCAGACCGTGCTTCGCGAGCGAACCGTGGCCGCATTGCCGGCGCGCCATCCCCTGGCCGCCTTGCGCCGGGTGCCGCTGCGCCGGCTGGCCGCCGAGCCGCTCGTCCTGTTCCCGCGCGAGCAGGCGCCCGGCTTTCACGACCTGCTGATCGGCGCGCTGGGCGGCGCTCCTCAGGTCATCCAGTACGCACCGGAGATGCTCACGATCATCGGCCTGGTGGCCGCCGGCACCGGCGTGTCCCTTGTACCCGCGTCGGTCAACCGGCTCGCCTTGGACGGCGTCACCTACCGGCCCGTGGCCGGCGCGCCGTTGTCGGAGTTGGTCGCGATCACCCGCGCCGGGGATCACGCGGCGCTGGCGGCGGCGTTCGTGTCTGAGGCCAGCGCCAGCGCGGCGGCCAGCTGAGCGATCACGAGGAAAGGCTGCTCTTCCAGCTGAGTCGCGGTGAACCGCATGACGCGGTAGCCGTTCGCCACGTGTGTCGCGTCACGGGCCCGGTCGGTCTCGAACGCGTGGCGTCCGCCGTGGGCGCCTCGGCCGTCGATCTCGACGACGAGTCGATGATTCGGCCACAGCGCGTCCACCTGGTAGCCGTGGAGCATGCGGTTGGTGAGCGGCACGGGGAGCCCGGCCTGGCGAACGAGCGAGAGAAAGCGCCGCTCCGCCCAGGAGCGGGTCCGCCGCGGCCCACCCTCCTGGTGCAGGATCCTGCGCAAACGCGTCACCCCGGGCGAGCCCCGCCACCGGGCGATTGCCGCGTCGATTTGGGGTTCCGTGATGAGCCTGGCCACGAGCCCGTTGGCGAGAATCTCCTCAATGTCCCGGTGGCGGGCGTTGTCGATGATCGTGCGGGCCGGCGATGTGACGCGGATGCCTCGTCTGGCACGGATGTCGCCCGGCTCGAGGGTGCTGCTGCGATGCCTCCTGATGCCGGGGTGCACTCCGGGGTTTTGACCGATTACCGTGACATCTATATCTCCCGGACGGGTTGGCCGCAGACCCCACAACTCGGCCGCGGCGTGGTGGCTGAGCACCGCGTCGGGACCGCACGCCGCCACCGCCGCGGTCATCAGCGTCACGCGGCTGGCCTGATCGGGCGGGTCGAGCAGGTATACGCCGGCGTGATGGCGATAGAGCCGGCCCGTGGCCACGCGATGCGCAATCGCGCGCCGGCTGATGCCGGCGCCCACGAGTTGCTCCCAGGTGATCACGCGGTTGTGTGCTCGCGCGATCCGCGCAATCCGCATGTCGACCGTCATCGCGCGGTCATCCCTGTGCCTGACGCGCCATCGCTTCGCCCGCAAAGCCCGAGTGGCGTACCAGGATCCTCTGGTGTGCCTGACACGCCACCGCTTCGCCCGCAGAGGCCGAGTGGCGTACCAGGATCCTCTGGTGTGCCTGACACGCCACCGCTTCGCCCGCCGAGGCCGAGTGGCGTACCAGGATCCTCTGGTGTGCCTGACACGCCACACCCCCGACGAACGCTGGGCGCTGGCGCGTGGTGCACACGGATCCGGTCGGCACGCAACATACGATGGCGCACCACCGCGCCAACGTGTCGGTTCTGCGCAGAGTTTTTACAAACCGAGTGACCGGGCGATGATCTCGCGCTGGATCTCGCTGGCGCCACCGTAGATGGTGGTCACCAGCGTGTGGCGCACGTGGGCCTCCATGTCGTACTCGGTGGCGTAGCCGTAGCCGC
>JAFASQ010000063.1 GCA_019244395.1 Solirubrobacterales bacterium
GTTCACATGCGAAGTCGGACCCGCGCAGGCTGAACCCCGACACTCGAGACCAATCCCAAGTGACCTGCGCGCGGACGGGCTCCCCGCTACGGTGGCGATCACACGCTCTCGCCGTCGACCAAATCCCGTGGTTCTGTGTGCGGGGAGGGAGCCGCTGAGTGGGGGGCGCCAGACCTAGCCGTGCTCCAGCGAGAGCAGGACTCAGCCACGTCGGATATCGAGCCTCCGGTTCGAACAAGTAGGGGCGCCTGCTTCGCCTGCACGAGCGTTAGCCCGCAGTGTCGCTATGCACGTGCCCGCTCTGGACGACTTGTATGAGGTGATCGGCTGTCAATGGCCATCGAGTTCTCCCCAACGGTGGCCACGAATTTCCCACAGGTGGCCATCTTTTCTCCCCGCTGGCGGCCGCGAATCTCCCCACCGACAGGGGTGTGAGCTGGCTGGTCAGGTGAGGGGCTTCACCCCCTTGCCGGCGGTCGCTTGCGCGAGCCGGTAGCTGTCTTGACCATCCGTGATCACGGAACCCCCAAGACGGGGTCAATTCTCGACCGGCCTTGACACCCACGGCCTGATCGCTTCCGAGACCGCCTCCGCTATCTCCAACGGGATCGGCTCAGGCCGCCCCGACCGCGGTCCAGGAACGAACGGTCACGGGTGGCCTCTCCGAAAGGTAGTCAAGGAGACATACTCGCTGACGCAAACATCAAAACCAACAACACCAACGACCGAGGACCCACCTAACCCAGTCTCCGTGGAACCCGGTCCGGCTCACCACCCGGTGCGACGGTCGAACGAGGAGTGCACTCGATATGTGGCTCTCGGCAAGCACCATTACGACAGAGCGGTTAAAAATTGGCTGCGACCGAGTCAGGACTGTACGGTTAGATCCAGACGATGCCGGGTCGGTCCTGAAGCCTCGCGGTCGTGCTGTCGTGCTGAGGTGGGTGTGTGGGGCGAGCGCTATACTCGGGCACGACGATTCAAGGGGCCGCAGCGCACACGCTCCGCGTCGGCCAGTTGAGGATCAGCTGTCGCCCACGGGCGCTGTTCCCGGATGGTTGCAGACGCAGACCTACCGCACCGTGCGCTGGGCGCCGGGAATGGAGTTAGCCGAAAGGCGCACGTCGAATTACTGATGGGCGACCGATGTAGTCCCACTCGCCTTGGAAGGCGTGCGCGCGGATGTTGACTTTCCCGAAACTGCTCGTCCGTGACATCGTGACCCTTTTGAGTGGAAGCCCTTGTCGAAACGGGGTAGAGCTTCAGACCGGTGTGGTGGTGTACCGGAGATCAGGGTCGCGATCGCCGAGCGCCGGTGGGCACTCGTCCATCGACGACGCGGCGTCAGACCTCAGGCAGCCATCGGTGGCGCGGCCTGTTGACGGCCGCGCCACCGTGGCGATCCTCCCGGAGCGCTGCTGCTGTTCGTCCGTCTACTGCAGGAGAGCCAGGTCGATGGCGTTCCCCATCGCCTCATAGCCAGCGTCGTTCGGATGTAGGTTGTCGCCGCTGTTGTAGGCGGGGTTGAAGTACAGCGGATCAAATGAGCTCTGGACGGCCTTCGCGAAGTCGATCACCCCATCGAACGCACCGCTGGTCCTGATCCAGTTGTTGACCGCCTCCCGCTTGGCCTCGGCGGCCGGCGACCAATATGCGGCACCCTTAAACGGGGTCAGGGTCCCGCCGAAGATCTTCACCCCAGCGGCGTGCGCCATGCTGATGATCTGCTCGTACCCGCGCTCGATTTGGCCGGCGGTCACGTTGGTGTTCGGCGCGAAGCACCCAGTGTTCGGCTCTTGGCTGAAGCCGATGTCGTTGATTCCCTCAAGCAGGATTACATCCCTAACCCCAGGCTGCGACAGCGCGTCACGGCCGAAACGGGCGAGAGCGTTGACGCCGAAGCAGGCGGAGTCGTTGAGCACTCGGTTGCCGCCGATTCCCTCGTCCACCACGCTGGGCGCGCTGGCGCCGAGTTGGGCGTTCAGCCGCCGGGCCAGGAAGTTAGGCCAGCGGTCGTTGGCGCCCACCTGCGAGGCGGCACCATCGGTGATGGAGTCGCCGAACGCCACGATCGTTCCTGGCGCCTGTGCGTTGCTCACATCGAGCCCGTCCACAAAATACCAAGAGGTAGCGGTCGTCGTGTACGCAGCAGCGCTCACGTCACCGGCGTGATTGCCGGAAGCGACGTAATTCGTCTGCTGCGCGCCCGAGTGGTAGGTTGCCGGGCCCGTGGGGAGGGGCAGATACACGCTCACCGCCAGGTTCTCCTGGGGCGACACTTGTAGCGAGACCGGATCGCTGACCGCTTCGGCACCGACCGGCAAGGTCACCGAGGCGCGGCCGCCAAACGTCACCGGGTGTGTCGTACCTCGCACCAGTTGCGCGCCGGTCAGCTCCACACCTACGCTGACCCGCCCTATCTGTAGCGCGGTCATGCCGAACGTGTTGCTCACCCGGACTCGCAGATCGCTGCCCCCTACGCTCGTGTAGACGATATTCCGGACCGTCTGATTATCGAACCCGGCATTCGCGAGGTTCGGCACCAGCGGTGTCGGCGCCATCGGACTGGCAGCCCACGTAGCATCCGACCCTGACGCTGCGGGCGCGGCGGAGGCGCCTCCGGGCGCCGCCACCGCCACCGCCGTTCCCACAAGCACGGCGATGCCAGCAAGACTGACAATAACACGCCTGGTGGCGGTACTAAACCAATTTAGAGCCTTCACTTTGTCTCTCCTTATAGGAAACTATACGCTGGTGCCAACGCCAGGCTTCACGAGCAGACAGGGTGATCCCGCGCGGCAATCGTGTGATGACGGCAACAAACAACCCGGTATTCGGAACGCTGGTAACGCTCAACCGGTCGAGGCCGTCCTGGAATCTCGTGAAACGCAGGGACCGACCTCAGGGCCGGTGAGAGCAGGGCATCGGAGCGCTCCTTTCGCGGGCCCACGGTTGGTCGCCGACTCTCCGATCTACCGTGATTGGCGCGACGTAAGCAGAGTCAGCAGCTAGGGAACATAGGAGACCTAGCTATCAGTTGCGGCTAAGACCGACGCGTCACAGCCCACGCGTGTGTGTAACCCCTTTGGTCACAAACACGGCCACCCCAATGGCGGGAATGTAATACACCAAAGATGCCGGGATTGTGTCGATTCACCTCCCCTGGATGAACCACCAACTGAGAGGACTGCGCCGAGTATCGCGGAGCATGTTCTGCACGTCAAGACAAGCGTTAGGCGAGAACGGGGACAGTTGTGGCGTCTTAGGTCGAAACAAGAGGGTGAAGGCGCGCGCGGAAGATGATGTGTCCCTCCGTGGACGCTGAAGGAGCAGCCCGCGAACACAGGTGGGTGTTGTGCAGCAGACACGCCGGCCCCGCCTGCGCTCCGTCAATACGACTAATACTAATGAGAGCGCCGGAGCGACGAGTGTCGCCGAGGGAGCAGCGAGCCCGTTTCGGCGACCGGACCCATTTGCTTAGGCATCAACTGACGGCGCGTGCCTTCTGCAAGCGCCCAAAGGGATGCGCGATCCGCCGCCGAGCCAGCGCCGATGCTCCGCCAGGGGTTGCGAGCGCGTGGCTCATCGGTGTCGGCGTTGTCGTCTCGGCGTCCGCAGCAGCACTGAGCCGGCGGCCCGGCGTTGCCTGGGCAGGCCCTGTCGTGCCCGGGATCTGCTGCGCCGTGGCCGCAACGGCCAGGACGGAACCACCGCACTTGGGGAAGCCGCCACGGCGTGTAGAGCGGCAGCAGG
>JAFASQ010000120.1 GCA_019244395.1 Solirubrobacterales bacterium
GTGGACCCTGATCGTCGCGAACGGCGCCTCGGAGCCGTAGACGCGACGCCGACCGGCCTCGAGCACGATCAGGCTGCCGGTCGTGATCCGGCGCAGGAACAACACGATCAGGGCGCGGCAGACGCGGTCGATCACACCGGCTCCTGAACGGTCAATTGGTCGGGGCGTGGGCCGGAGCCCGAATGCGGATGCACCGTAGCCCCCGCGAGCTTCAAACCGAGGGCATGGCCGTAGATCAAGCCGAGCACCCGGGCGCCGGCCACCGGATAGCGGCGGGTGACCGTGGCCGCGGCACGCCGGGTGAGCTCCGTCCGGCGCAGCGCAAGCGTGGCCTCGAACGCCGGCGGGCGCCGCGCGGGCCCGGCCTCGAACGCAAGCCCGCCGGGATGCCGGCTCTCGATACGCACGGCCAGCCGCTCGCCCGGCGTGCTGGCGCGCACAAGGTAGCGGTGATCCATGTCCATGAACGGGGAGACGTGCAGCGCCTTGTCGAATTCACCGGTCAGGACGCCGCGGCGCTCGTCCGGTCCGCCGAGCACGTAGGCGTGCCGTTCTCCCCAGGGCGTGTTGGTCACCTCGGCCACCAGCGCCTCCACCCGGTCGGCGCCGCGGTCGAAGCAGTAGTAGAAGCTCACCGGGTTGAAGCAGTGGCCGAACGAGCGCAGCTGGGTGAGCAGCCGGATAGGCCCGGTCGGACGGCTACCAGTCGCGACCTCGACCTTGTCTCGCACCGACACGTCGACGGGAAGCCAGTCGGGGCCCAGGTAGTCGCGGCGGCGGAAGCGCAGCGCGCCGGGCCGGCGCGCCACCAGCCGCCCGCCGAGCAGCCGTGGGAGCTCGTCCAGATCCAGGTAGAACAGCGCGATCCGGTGCTCGAACGAGCGGCGTGGTTCGGGCCGGCGGTGGCGAATGGTGCCTTCGTAGATGCAGGACGCCGTGCCCGCAGCCGAGCCACGGGACGCCACACTCACAGCCGCGCTCCGAACCGCTCCGCGACGCGCAGCGCGCTGCGGACGCCGTCCTCGTGGAACCCCCAGCCCCAGTAAGCCCCGCAGAAATGTGCGCCGCGCCGCCCGCTGACCTGCTCGAAGCGCCTCTGCGCCTCCACTGCCTGGGCGGTGTAGACAGGGTGGGCGTAGGTGATCTTGCGGATCACCCGATCAGGATCGATGGCGCCGGTGCGGTTGAGCGTGACGCAGAACTCACGCTCGGCCCGCAGAGACTGCAGGCGGTTCAGGTGGTAGGTCACGGTCGCGCGGGGGCCGGGGTCGGGCTGCCAGTGGTAGTTCCAGCTCGCCCAGGCGCGCCGGCGGCGGGGCAGCAGCCGGCGGTCTGTGTGGAGCACGGCCTCGTTGGCCTGGTAGGGGATCGCGCCGAGGACCTGGCGCTCGGAATCGGTGGCGTCTTCCAACAGGGCGAGGGCCTGGTCGGAGTGCGTGGCCAGGACCACCTCGTCGAAGCGCTCCGCCTCGCCACCGCGCGGCCAGACGAGAACCCCGCCTTCCTCACGCCGGACCGCCCGGACCGACGTGCGGAGGCGGATCCGGTCCGCGAACGGCGCGGTCAGCGCCTCGACGTACCGGGCCGAGCCGCCGCGGATGACCCGCCACCGCGGCCGGCCGCGGAAGCCGAGCATGCCGTGGTTGTCGAAGAACTCGGCCAGGAAGCGCGCCGGGAAGCTCCACATCTGGCCGGGATCGGCCGACCAGACGGCCGACACCTGCGGCACGATCAGCCGGTCGATGAAGGCACGGGAGAAGTGGTGGCGCTCGAGCCATTGACCGAGAGAAGGCCCCGGCTCGGCACTTCGCGCAGACGCCGCGAGCAGCCTACGCGCGGCTAGGTTGAAGCGGGCCAGATCGGACACCATCCGGTGAAACCACGGCGTGACCAGGTGCCGGCGGTTGGCGAACAACCCGTTGGCCGACGCGCCCGAGTACTCGAAGTCGCCCATCCCGTCACTCACGCTGAAGCTCATCGTCGACGGCTGCCAGGCGACT
>JAFASQ010000200.1 GCA_019244395.1 Solirubrobacterales bacterium
AGGCGGTGAACGAGCGCGACGGCGCCGGCGATGTACGAGGCCTCGGCGCTGGTGGATGGCTGTGGGGGCTCGTTGGCGATGCTCCACAGCAGGATCGAGGGATGATTCTGGTTCTCGAGGACATTCTCGCTTAGCACCCCGCGAGCGTCGGCCAGCCATCCGGCCTGGCTGAAGTACTGGCTAGGCACTCCCCAGACCGGAACCTCGGACCAGATGAGGATCCCTTCCCGGTCAGCCAGCTCCTCCATCAGCGGGCCAACGGGGTAGTGAGCCCGGATCACGGTCGCACCCAACTGGCGCACCCAGGCCAGCAGCTGCACCGTCTGCGCGGGGCTAAGGGCGGCGCCCGACTCGAGGTTCTGCTCCTGCAGATCCACACCGCGCAGATCGAGCGGCCTGCCATTGAGCTCGAGCCGGCCGTGCTTGACGACAATCGAGCGGATACCCGAGTAGTCCAGGTATCCGCCAAGCGCTCGCCCGGCGCGGTCGACCAGCGTCACCGTGGCCCTGTACAACGCGGGGCTGTCGGGCGCCCACAGGCGCGGGTGGGCGATCACTACGCTCGCATGCGCGGTCCAGGTCGCATGCGGGGCGAGCGTCGCGCGTCCGAACTCGACCCGCACCCCGCCGTAGGAGCCATACAGCCGCACGGCCTGCCGCGCGGCGGTGGCGTTGCGCACCGTCACCTCCTCTTCGACCGTCGCCGCGCAGGCCGCGAGGCAGCGCAGCCGTGGCCTGATCAACACCCGCTGGACGTCGGCGCGCGCGACCGCCCGCAGGTAGACCTCGCGTTGCAGGCCTCCGTAGTTCCACCAATTGCTGCCCGGCCCAGGGGGCAGGTCGCCCGGACCGGTTCGGTCATCGACGCGCACCGTCAGCCGGTTTACCCCCGGGCGCAGACCCCCCAGGTCAACCTCCCAGGGCAGGTATCCACCGGAATGGCTTCCGATCTTGCGCCCGTTGAGCCACACGGTGGCGTGGTAGACAGCCGACTCGAAGCGGACGATCCAATGGCGCGCGGAGGCGGGTACGTAGCGAGGGAACGCGTTCGGCGGCAGCGTGAAGTCCCGGCGATACCAGCCGACATAGCCGTCAAAGCTCTGGCTCGAAAAGTCCCCGGCGTTGTAGGAGTTCGGGAGTCCGACCGGTGTCCATCCGTCAGTCGCCGATCCCGTCTGCCATCTCTGCGCGAGCCCGACGTCCGCGGCATCGGCACGGTAGAGCCAGGTGCCGCCGAGGAGGTAACGGTCGGTCTGCCCATCCCGATAGAGCACCTGCCTGGTCGGCGGCTGCGGCAGGTATGTCGGCCCCTGTGCGGCGGCGGTCCCCGCAGAGGCGAGTGTGAGCAGCAGGAGAAGGGTGCAGAGGATCAGCAGGCGAGCAGGCATCGCAATCGCCACTGAAACACGCGAGGACCCGCAGCGTTGCGACCGGGTTCGGGCAAACACGCCCCGGCAGCGGTAGCGACCGAGAATGCTCCGGCGGGGCTGCACACGACGTCAGTGCGGCTGCACGGTGGCGGAGGTCGCGAGCGTACGGCCGTTCGCGTCAAGTGCTTGGACGGCGACGTACGAGACCCGCGGAAGCTCGATCGTCGTTTCGAACGAGGTGTCGGGTACCGTCTCGACTGTCTGCATCGCGGTCGCCGAGTCCCCCGCCATGACCCGCCAGGCGGCCACGTCTGTGGCTCCGTTCCAGCTCACGAACAGAGTTGTCCCCTGGGCCGAGTTGGACGCCACGATCGCCGGGGGAGTCGACGGGGCACCTGTCCAGGGAAACCCGTAGGCGCGATAGCTCGAGGTATCGCCCACGAAGCGCACGTCGAGAATTGGTCGCCCTCCCGGGCCATACTCGGTGACATACGGCTGTTGGCCCCACCCGATCACGTGGTCACCGTTGGTAAGTTGCTGGACATTCCCTTCGAACTCGGCGAGCAGCGGTGGTGAGTGTCCCCACTGCGCGGCCAGGCGGGCGATCCTGTGCCGAACGTCGAGCGTCAGCTCGATACCCCGAGATGCCCTGTGCACAGCCGGCAGCCCGGCGCCATCATCGAACAGCGTGATCGTTCTGTCACCAGAGGCCACGCTGCGAACGTCGTGCTGGAAGGCAAAGCTGGTCCCGGCGCCCATTCGAAAGGTCGAGCGTTTACCGCCGAGCGTCCATAGCACAGCGCCTGTCCGGTGGTTCAGCTTGTAGACCGCCCACGTATTGCGCGCGGAGATCAGGAGATTGCCGTCTTCGTCGAGCTGAATCGAGTCGATATGAAAGTAGTCAAATGGATTACTTGATCCTCCGCTGACCCCGCCCGCGGGCGCCGGTTGATAGCTGTCGGCAAGAGGAACGTGGTCGAGGCTGTCCCACTGGAACAACACCAGGCCAGTGGGAATGTCGATCTCCTGCACAACCGAATCAAACACGATCTCATGCGTGATCCGGTGCCCGGATGACGAATCCCAGAACACTGGAAAGAACGCCGTAGTCAGCGCGCTACCGCGGGGAGTGATCTGAAACTCATGCAGATCGGGCTTCAGTCCGTTTGCACCGCGCAGCGTCGCCAGCGGGTTGTACGAGCTACTGTAGATCACGTCCTCGCCGATCCCCATGCCGGCGTCCGTGTAACCCTGCCACCAGGTAAGCACCGGCTGCCCTTGGTACTGCTGCACCTGCAAGTCTGCGGCCATATCGCCCGGGGGAACCGGAGTGAACCAAATCAACCTGCCGGTGGGATCGAGGATCTCGGGGCCATTCTGCACCGGGCCGAACTGCGGCGTCACGAAGATGTCGTCGCTACCCGCACTCCCGGCGTGCCGCACCAGCTTCAGAGCAGCCGGCGCGAGATCCGGACGGGATTGCAAGCGCCAGACATCACCGGGAACACGCGCGACGCGCAACGCCCTCCGATACGGAAGCAGGCCCGCAGGCCGCGCCACCACGAAACGGAACGTACCGCCGGCGCCGCCGAGTACGTCCAGAGACGTCGTCACCGTGACCGTCTCGCCCGGCAAGAAGGCGGTGCTCGGGATGAAGCTCGCGCCCTGGCCATCCGAGTCCGCGGCGAGACTGCCAACGTGCAGGCCGCTGCGCGACCCAGACACCCGAATGCCTCCAAGCATGGATGGCGCGACCCCCCTGAACGCGATCTGCGTCTGTGGTGCGGCAACTCTGTCACCCGGGATCGGAAAAACGCTCACAATCGGGGCATTCACGTGGTGCCGCAGTCCCGATCCTCCCGCAGCCGCGACGCCAGGCCCTAGAACGAGGAAGGCAAGGCTTGCCGCCAGCGCGGACTTGAAACGGGAAGTCATGCTCATCGTGAACGTACCAACGCGAGGAGCGGGTAATCGATTCGGCAAACGGAGCCCAGCTACGACTCGCTCGTGAACCGATCCGAGAACGGGTCAACTCAGGCTGCCCGCGTAGAAAGGAAGATGAGAGATGGGCAAGGTGGTCGTGATCAATGCGATGACGCTTGACGGCGTGATGCAGGGACCGGGGCGCCCGGACGAAGACACGCGCGGTGGGTTTGCTTTGGGGGGGTGGATGGTCCCGTACAGCGACGAGGCGATGGTCGCCAAGATGGGCGAGCGAATGGGGAGCGATCGCGCGTGGCTGTTCGGGCGGCGCACCTACGAGGACCTGCTGGCCACCTGGAACGCCAGGGGCGGCCCCTTCAAGGACGCGCTCAACGACACTCGCAAATACGTCGCCACGAGCAACCGCGAGACACGAGTCCAGTGGCCGAGCTCGACCCTGTTGCATGACGACGTTCCGGCTGCGGTGGCGGAGCTCAAACAGAACTCCGGCACGAATCTCGTGATCATGGGCAGCGGCATGCTGATCGGCTCGCTGATGGCCGCCGATCTGATCGACGAGTACGTGCTCATGATCGCCCCGATCGTGCTCGGCACCGGCAGGCGAATGTTTCCCGAGGGCGTGCACACATCCCTCCGCCTCGCCGACAGCGTGGCCACGAGCAAGGGCGTGGTGATCGCCACCTACGAGCGCGGCTAGGCACTAGCGCGCGATCAGCCCAAGCGCGCGCATCTGGACCGCGAGGCGGTGCAGATTCCGATCGCCTGGTCCGGCCGCGCAGCCGGTCCTGGAGCGCCGGGCCCGGGCTGCGCGAGCGCCTCCTCGACGGCTACCCCCGGGTCGCGGCCCCGCAGCCACATCGGCCAGCCGGGGTGGCGAGCCTGAGCGCCGAACTGGACGAGCTCGCGCGCGAAGGCCAGCGCCCGCGGATGTGTTTCCGATGGCGGGCCGGCTCGAAGGACAGCCAGCGCGGCCCACGAGCCGCTCGCTTCGGCGCTCGCGATCCCGATCGCACCGCGTCCAGCGGGCGCCCGGGCGCCCAAGCTGCGCGCGAACTCCAGGCAGCGGCTCGCCCTTTCGCGCTCGACCCTGCGCCCGCGGGCCGTACCCACGATCAGCGCCGCCAGCGGATAGAGGTCCTGCCGCCGACCATCGTCAACGCCGTCGTTGTAGGTGCGCAGAAAGGCGGCGATCACGGGGGAGGTGCTTGCCGGCCGGTCGCTGAAGGGCTCATCGGCGAGCATCGAGGCGAGCTCCATGACACATACCCCCAGTCCGGGCGATTGATGGCGTCCCCGCGTCAAGCGGACGGTCTGATGGCTGGCGCTCACGGCCAGCAAATCATCGCTCATCGAGCCCCGTCGGGCTACGACCGAACCCCATCGGCGCGCGGCCGCGCACGCCGGGAGCTAGACCGGGAGCGCGACCGGCTGTTCGTCCGCAGCGCGCGCGGGCTTGCTCCTGGGCAGCGCAAGCGACGCGATGAACGCCACCGCGAGCAGCCCGAGCGCCCACCAGAAGGTCTGTCCGAAAGCTGCCGCCATGGGCGGGGCGATGTGCTCGCGGACGCTCGGCGAGATCCCGGCGGTGGCGCCGATCGTGCCGTGGCCGCTGCCCAGCTGGCTCGAGATCGCTGCGGTGAGCAAGACGGACAGGACGGCCGTACCGATTGACGCCCCGGTTTGCTGGAGGATGTTGAGCGCGGTGCTGGCGCGGGCAACCGCCGGTCCGCGGATCGACTGCATGGCGCCGGTGAACACCGGCATCATCGTGAAGCCCATCCCGATGCCGAACACGAACAGGTCGACGCTGAGCAGGACATAGGAGGTGTGGGCGCCGACCTGGGTGAGCCCGAGCACGGCTACCGCCACTCCGAGCAGCCCAAACGGGACGATCCGGCCCGGGCCGGTGCGGTCAGCCAACTGGCCGGCCAGCGGCATCGCGAGCATCGCCCCGAAGCCTTGCGGCGCCAGCAGCAGCCCACTCTGCAAAGCCGACTCGCCGCGAACCGCCTGGTAGTAGAGGGGCAGGAGCAGGAATGAGCCGAACACGGAGATCGCGACCAACACCAGCGTGATCGAGGACGTGCTGAACGTCCGGTTCTTGAACAGGCGCAGGTCGATCAGCGGGTCCTTGGCGCGCAGCGCGTGCCAGACGAAGGCGCCCATCAGGGTGAGGCCCGCGAGCAGTGGAATGAGCACCTTGGCCGATCCGAAGCCGCCGGCGGAGTTGGTCTCGGCCAGCCCGTAGATGAAGAGGGCCAGGCCCGGCGAGACCAACAGCAGGTCGACGAGGTCCAGGCGCTGCTCGTGCGCGGGCACGTCACGAGGGAGGACTCGGCGAGCGGATATGAGGGCGACGATCCCGATCGGGAGGTTGATGAAGAAGATCCAGCGCCAGGAGACGTCGGTAACGAGCCACCCGCCGAGGATCGGTCCCAGGATCGGACCGAGCAGCATCGGCACGCCGATAATGCTCATCACGCGCCCGATCCGCTCAGGCCCAGCGGCGCGGGTCAGGATGGTCATGCCGGTGGGCATGATCATGCCGCCGCCAAGTCCTTGGAGGACGCGGAACACGATGATCGATGTAGACGACCAGGCCAGACCTGACAACGAGGAGCCGATCACGAACAGGCCGATCGAGGTCATGTAGAGCCGCTTGGTGCCGAATCGATCCGCCATCCAGCCGCTGAGCGGGATCACGGTGGCGAGCGCGAGGGTGTAGCCCGTGGCCACCCACTGGATCGTGGGCAGCGTCGTATGGAACTGCCCGGCCAGCGTGTTGATGGCCACGTTGACCACCGTGATGTCGAGGATCGACATGATCGCGCCCAGCACGACCACGCCCGAAACCACGAGCAGCGCGCGGTCGATCGGTTGTTTCTCATTCTCAGGCGCGGGCGGTGACGCAGCGACGCGGTCGCGCTGCGCCGGCGCGTCCGCCCGGACCGGGTCGGACAAAGCCATGTCCCTAACCGTAGCAAGCGGACCGCACGGTCCGCTACCGGGGCGCGCGCCACATCGAGCCGTGCGTGGGCTACCCGAACAGCTGCGCGCTCGCGAGCCGCGCGCCCTCCACGGGAGCCGTAGTCGTAGCGGTGTCCCATTGAGTGGCCGTACTCGCCGTCGTTTACGAGGTCGATCCCGATTGACTCGCGCTGGCGCGCGACGAGTTCCTCGACCGCCTGCGTGAGCTTCCGCTGGTAGGCGCTCTCGTCGCCGAACCGCCCCTCCATCCGCTCGAAGTTGAGCGCGACGAGGTCATCGGGACGCGGGAAGCTCCCCGCGTGACTGGTCAGGATGCGGCCGGGCATCTCCTCCTCCTACGGCCGGGGTGGGTGGCACGCTTCGTCCTGGCCAGAAGCAGCCGCGCGATCCTACCGGTCCCATCGATGGATGGCGGGAGGCCGGAGCCGGGCGCGCGTGTGAAAGCCTTAGCTCACCCTGAGTCCGAGAGGAGTCGCTGTGCCTGCGTACATCATCGTCGAGACCGACATCCATGATCCTGACCAGTACGAGCTCTACAAGCAGGCGTCGCCCGCCGCTGTGGCCGCCGGCGGAGGCCGTTTCATCGTGCGCGGCGGTGAGCTCGCGGTGCTGGAGGGCGATTGGCAACCGGAGCGTCTCGTGCTCCTCGAGTTCCCGGATCTTGAGGCGGCCAAGCGGTTCTACGAGTCGCCCGAGTATCAGCAAGCGAAGCGGCTGCGCGAGGGCGCGGCAGGTCTCAACATGGTCGCGGTGGAGGGACTCGCCTGAGTCGGACCCGGGAGGTATGTACGGCGGCGGGCGGTGCGACCGAATGCGCGCCGTGGGCCGGAGTCGCCAAGCCGTTCGGTGTTGACGCGCTATGGGAACTGTCCTTCTCCTCGGACTGGCCGCGGCGGTGTATCCGCAGCTTCTGGCGGTCGTCGTGGTCATCCTGACGCGTCCGAATCCGCGGCCGCTCCTGTGGGCCTGCTATCTGGGCAGCTTGGTCGTGAACGTGGCGTGCGGCATCCTTGTCCTTGTTGTCTTTCGCTCGAGCGACAGCATGCTCGGGACGAGTTCGCGGCGGCTTGGCCCCGCCGCTTACCTGCTGATCGGCGTGGTCGCCGTGATCGTTGCGGGGGTCGTCGCGACCTCTCGAGGACGGGAGTTGATCGGCCGCGACCGGCCCGTCCTCAGAGGGCGCACGGACCAGGCGCCGGGCGAATCGCGCGTCGGCCGGGTGAAGGCGCGGGCGGAGGTTGCCCTAACTGAAGGTTCCTTGGCGGCCGCGGTCGCGGCGGGCGCGCTGCTCGCCATTCCCGGCCCGTTTGATTTCTTCGCGATTGGTCATCTCGCGAGGAACGGCTACCCAGCGCTGGTGGCCGGCGGGGCGATCGTCGTATTCGCACTGGTCAAGTTCCTGCTCATCGAGATACCGATCTTGTCCTATGCGATCTCCCCCGAAGAGACCTCGGAGAAGGTCAGCCGCTTCTCCAACTGGATGCACGCCCACAAGATGACGGTCGTCGCCTGCGTCGTCGCCTTGATCGGAATAGCGCTGATTGCCAAAGGGATCTCGGCACTATGATCTCGCGCTGGGCTATCGACGGTCCCGAGCGCGCTGGTCGTCGCGTCGGTAGCGGTCCAACCGTTCGCGCAGCGTTTCCCACCGCGACCGCGCCTCCTCGATCAGGGCATCCCATTCGCGTCTGACCTCGTCATCGGGCGGACGCTCGCCGCGTCGGATTCGCCCCAGCTCGTCGAACACCTCCCGGCCGATCGCGGCGGCGACGACGAGGACGAGCATGAGCGCGAAGAGCGCCGAGATCATCGCCAGGACCGCGCCGACCGCACCGTAGCGCGATGCGTACGAGCTGAACAGGTGCGGCACATAGACCGCCGCGCCGGTAAAACAGAGCGCGAACAGAACCCCCCCAATAACCGCGAACGCTATTAGCCCCCTCCACGCGATACGTCTAGCACTCAGAACCCGACCGCTCCACGCCAGGAAGACGACCGAGACCGGCATGAGCAAAAGGTTGGCGGCGACTTGAATGCGACCATGGTCGACCAGACCGTGCACCCACCCGCTGACGAGCAGGTACACCACCAAACCAACGATCCAGACCAGGTCATTGAGCGTGTTTCTTACGCTGAGGGGCTTGAGCTCCCACGTCTGCTCGAACAAACGCTGCGCCCCGCGCGAGAAACTGAGCGTTGCGACCACCAACACGAACACCCCGAACAGGCTCACGTCGGTGCTGGTTCCGCCCGCCGGCGATAGCACATCGCGGACTGCCTGGGCGCCGCCCCCGGTCAATCCATAGCGGGCGATGATTCTGTCCCCGGCGTGCGCGGCGTCGGCATGCGGCAGAAGTGAACCCCCAACGATCGCCAGCGGGATCAGAGCGGTGAGCGCGGTCGAAGCTAGTGCGATCGCGCGGTCGAAGCCCGCCACACGCTGGAATCGTCCCAGCACCCGGAGCACGAACGCGGGGCGCAGCCAGAAGGTGAGCGTCAGGAGAATCCGTCGACGGTCAATCGGTCTGCGTGTAGTCATCTTGCCGTCATAACGTGTCGCCGTTGAGCTTGCGCGCGACGCCCAGAACATCGCCGTGGAGATAGAAGTCGACCGCGATCAGGTTTGGGAGCCGGTGGCGAACCCGGCGGCAGGTTTGCCCGCGGTGCAGCTGCGTCGCGTAACCGTTGACCACCGTGGCGTCGGAGGGTTTCGCCACCGGCGTAGTGTCGACCCAGTTGTTGACCAGGAACAACGGGCCCGAGCCAGGTCCGCGGATGGGCCTGCAGGCGGGCGAACGGCTCGGAGCGCAGGACCGACCGTCCGGCGTAGGACAGCACGAGCCCGACCACCGAGAGCAGACCGACGGCGGCCACGAGAACGCGACTGGCTGTGGATTGACCGGAAACCCTCGTCATGAGAGCACGCTGTCTGGTTGTGAACCTCTCAGTTGGTGCGGTTCATTGCCCGCGGCGACAGCGCCGACCGGCTGCCGGCCTGGCCAAATCGTAAGCCGCCCCGCGTTCTCGTTCCGCGCCGTAGGCCGGACAAGGCGTTGGTGCGGGTGCCCGCACCACCTGGTATTGGGTGTCGGCGCCCGATCTGGAAAACGCGGCGCCTTCGCGCAAGTATGCTGCTCGCGCCGGGCAATGGATCGGCTGCCGGGAGTCGTTTAGAGTGGTGTCGGGTCGGTTTGGCTGAAAGGAGTGTCCTAACTCATGGGCGATGAGCTGCTCGGACCAATTGATTTCCTCGCCGTGGAGTGGCCGGGTCAGCACGTGACGGGCGAGGGATTCAAACTGCTGTACGACCTCGTCGAGCGTGGGATCATCCGAGTGCTCGACCTTGAGTTCATCGCCAAGGCTCCTGACGGGACGGTTCGAAAGGTGGCACTTGGCGACCTGGAGCACCAGGGCGAGACCGACATAACCATCTGGGATGGCGCATCGTCGGGGTTGCTGGATCAGGCCGACATCGACGAGGTCGCCGCGGCGATCGAACCCGACAGCCTCGCGGGGGTCCTCGTGTACGAAAACGTGTGGGCGGTCCCGATGTGGACCGCGCTGGAACGCAGCACCGCCCGCCTCATCGGGTCGGGCCGGATCGCTTCGGATGATCTTGTCGCGGCGCTGGACGCCACCGAATCGCCCTAGCAGACGCGGAGAGTTCGCATGGGACTGCTGAAGACCGGAATGAAGGCCGCGATCGCGGTGAGGACCGCGGACGTAATCCACGAGCGCATCCAGCGGCGCCAGGTCGAACACGCAAGAGTCTACGGTCACGCCGGAGCGGCTGGACCGACGTCAATGGTCGGAGTCCCGGCATCAGCGCCGGCGGCCAGTGTGTCGGCCCCAGCCGCAGCGGCTGCGGCGTCACCGCCAGCGCACGACACTTCGAACATGCTCGCCCAGCTGGCGCAGCTCGGCGAGCTCAGAACCGCCGGCGTGTTGACCGACGCGGAATTCGAAGTACAGAAGGCACGGATCCTGGCCGGCTGACACGCCCGTCCCACCCGCCGGCTGACACGCCCGTCCCGCCCGCCGGCTGACGCGCCCGTCCCGCCCGCCGGCTGACGCGCCCGTGCCACCCCACGACGCCGACCTTCGTGTAAGTGGGTCAGCGTCCGCTCCAGGTCTAAGAACCCCGGCAGCTCCATCGCGGTCGGGTGCCGTGACGACGCAAAGGAGGGGTAGGCACGGCCGCGCGCACGATCCGTAACCGCGTGCGATTGGGGGGGGAAATTCGTCGCCGTGCAAGTGCTGGACCCAAGCGCTCGCGAGCCGGCAGTGAGCTAATCTCGGGCGGTCATGAAATCCCGCCGTGCACGCCTGGGGGCCCTGCTCGGCGGCATCCTCGCGGCGATTGTCGTGTTTCTGGCGGGGATCTCGCTGGGCGGCCACCCGAGCGACCTGCCCTCGCTGCTGCGCGGGGGCCTTTTCGAGAGTCGCAGCCTCGTGTTGGTCAACCAGGCCCTGAACATTCTCACCACGCGGTATTACCGTCAGCTCGATCGCTCGAGCCTGGTCGAGCAGGGACTGTCGGGCATGGTGGCCAGCCTCGATGACCCGTACTCGCGCTATCTCGACCCACGCTCCTACCGCGGGCGCAGCGAGCAGTCGACGCAACGCTTGGGCGGCATCGGGATCAGCACCACGCCTGAGCCGCGCGGACTGCGGGTGGTGACCGTGTTCGAGCACTCGCCGGCTGCCGGCGCCGGCCTCAGGCCCGGGGACCTGATCATCAAGGTGGGAGCGATCTCGCTGACCGACCGGGCCGACGACTTTGGCTCTGATTTGATCCGAGGTCCGGCCGGCAGCCGGGTAGAGCTCACGTTCCTGAGGGACGACACCCCGCACGTGATCTCGCTCGAGCGGGCAAACGTTGTCGTACCCGCGGCGACCTGGCAGATGGTGGCCTACCAGCACCTCCGCATCGGACACCTGACGCTCACCGGTTTCACGGACGGCGCCGGCGATGAGCTGCGTAGCGAGGTGCGGGCGGCGCTCGACGCGCACGCACAGGCGCTCATCCTCGACCTGCGCGAAAACGGCGGCGGGCTGATCAGCGAGGCGATCAACGTGGCCAGCACATTCATCGCGCATGGCGAGATCATGTCCGCCGAGGAGCGCGGCCGGCCCCGCCGCGTCTACACGGCTCGGGGGGACGCGATCGCCGCCCACATCCCGATGGTGGTTCTCGTCGATCACGGTACGGCGTCGTCGGCCGAGATCGTCACCGCCGCACTACAGGATCACGGCCGAGCCGAGGTGGTGGGCACGAAGACCTACGGCAAGGGCGTCTTCCAAGGGACCGAGCGGCTGATCAACGGCGGCGCCCTTGACATCACGATAGGTCAGTTCTTCACCCCGGACGGCCGCAACCTCGGCGGCGGCGGCGCGCGCCAGGGCGCCGGCATCACGCCCAACATTTACGCGCCCGGCAACCCGGACACGCTGACCGACGAGGCGCTCGCCGTCGCCGAGCGCACCGCGGCCGCGCAAGTCCCCTGACCGGACGGCGGGCAGGTACGCGGAAGGGTGCCTGCGGCTAGCGCGAGCCCTCCGCCGATCGGAGGGCTGTCCCCGGCCCTCGTCGCTCACCGTAATCGCTCACCGTACGTACTAAACGCACACTCGCCACCCGAATGCGTATTCGGCCGCGTATAGCGTGGCCAAGCCCGCTCTAGGCCAGCGCTGGGCGTCGAGTTTCGGGTTAGCCATGGGTTAGCCACGTCGAGATCGAGGGGCAGTTGCGTCGAGATCGAGGGGCATGCAGGCAATCTGCACCCGCTGGCGCACCCCGTGTTACAGGGCGGCGAGGGTCACCCCGGTCACCGTGCCCCAAGGCGCGGGCTTCCCCGCCGGCGGGTGCATCGGGGCGGAACGGTGGCGCGGCTACTCTACCGCCGCTGTGGGCCTGAGCTTCCGGGACCCACCAGCATGACCGGACGATGGTTCGAGCTGAGGACGTCGCGTGCGACCGATCCGAGCAGCAAGGTTCCGAGGGGCGAGCGCTGTCGCTGCCCCATCACGATCAGGACGGCGTCGCGCTCTTCAGCGACCGCGACAACAATCTCGGATGTCTTGCGCTCCGCGACGATGCGCAGGCCGGTGGCGTTGAAGCCGGCTTCGCGTGCAACCTCCACGCCGCGTTCGAGTAGATCTTCGGCATCGGAGATCCCCATGATCGGCGCGTCGGGTCCGGAGAAGCCGGCGAGGACGCCACGGGCGGACTCGGTCGGGACGTGCGCGAAGAGCACCACCGCATCGTGTCCCGCCCCGAGGATCCGGGCGGCGTGCTGCATGGCGCTGACGGCGCCGTCGGAACCGTCCCAGCACAGCAGCGCACTCCGGCTTGAGTCGGGGGCTGGCATGGGGGTGGAAGCTGGGCTCGGGTTGTGGTCGGAGGTCGGCCTCTAAATGAGACGCCGACGGTCGGCGCCGTGGGAACCGTAGTACAAACGCGCCCGGGCCGGCTCGACACGGGTGCCCACACCCGCGGCGGCCGGTGCGGCGGTGCTGAGAGGTCAATGACGCCTCCCAGCACCGCCATGGCGATTTCTCAGGGCACCGACACGGTGCGGCCACAACCCGCGAGTCGGATCACCGCCGGGCCGTCGGATCTGACATGGACGCGCACACCGCAGTCGAGTTGGGCGCGCCGCACATTGACGGTGACGGCGCCGATGTTGGCGAGCGACAGGTCGAGCTCATCTGTCGGCGGAACGCCTCTGGGGCTCTGCCAGGTGCGGACCTGTCCGGTGTAGACGTATTGGCCGCTCGTACCGTGGGTTGTCTGCGGAGGGTTTGGCCGCGGGTTGGCCACGCCAAAGCCGTGCGAGAACGCATCCACCGTCCCCAGCTCCGGCCCCTCGGGACCCGTCGGGTCGCGGAGTTGTACGCCCGCGAGCCAGTACACGTGGTGGGAGGTCAGGCCCCAGGTCGGTTCGTTCATCGCCTGGTCGAGCACCCACGTCACGCGCGGCGGGTTTGGGTTGACCTTCGCGTCGCCCAGGAAATCGGCAGATTCCTGGGCTGTCGGGTAGTAGGGGCCGTGCCCACCGGTGTACTCACGCCAGTCGTAGCGATAACCCAGCGAGTAGAGGCGGGCGAACACCTCGAGTTGGCTGCTGGTCACGCACAGGGTGTCGGCGTTGGCGTTGGCCGACAGGATGGGCACGTTGCGGTACGACGGGACCAGGTTGAGGATCTCGGCGTCGGGGCCGCTGATTGACGGGAACGGCTCGCCGGGCCAGCCGGTCTCAGCGCTGACGCATCCGATGTCGGGAAGGGCGCGGGCGAATAGGTCGGGGTACTGGGCGAGGAGCTTGTAGGTCCCGTAGCCGCCCATCGACCAGCCGGAGATGGCGTTGTAGGTCGGATCCAGCTTGAAGTGCCGCGCGACGTCGGCCCATGCTTCGAATACGTCGGCGCCTCCTTCGCTCCAGTACCAGCCGCACGGTATGCGGCCCTCCGGCGTGAGGACGACGGAGCCGGTAGCTCGGTCGGCCAAGGCCTGGTCATCGGGCGGGCCTTGGTTGTAATTCCCGCCGCAGTAGTGCAGGTTCAGCGTCATCCCGTATCCGCTGGCCGGCGCCGGCTGGTCGGGCACATACAGCGCGTACGGCTGCAGTTGGCTGGCGTAATCGGGTACTCGCGGGCACGGCTCATGACAATACGTCGTGGGCGGTTGTGGCCCGCGGCCCTGGGCATCCTCGAAGTGGCTGGCGTAGATCCGATCCTCGTAGCCGTGTGTCGGCACGCCGTCGGCCTGGTCGAACATGTTGTCGGTCACACCGGCGCGCAGCTTGGCGACGTCTACGTTGGCGTAGAACTGGCTCAGATCGCCGGTCGTGAGCGCGGCTGCCTGGTTGGCGTCGCGCCAGGCCCCGGTCTCGCCGAAGCGAAACGCGACGTTGAACAACGCGCTGCCGGTCGTGCCGTTGGCTCCCGGCTGGGTGGCGGTGGCGGCCCCCGGGACCGGCTGGAGGTATTGGTTGTTGGCCGTGTCCCACAACCCTGACGCCGACGCTACGCGGAGCACCGACGTGGTGTCCGTGTTCACCACCGAGCTGGGCACGAACACCTGGACCTGGCGTCGGGTCAGATCCACGCTCGCTGCGGCTCCCGGCACGCCCAGTTGCTGGCCGGTGGCGGCATCCGTCACCACCACGGTGGTGCCGTGCACGGTCACAAAGAATTGCGCCGGCTCCTTGGCGCCCGCGGCGAACGGCAGGGAGTACGCGACCGTGGAGTCGCCGAGCGCGATCGTCGAGGCGACCAGCGACGGATCGATCATCGCGTTGTAGGTCAGCCGGATCAGCAATCCGGAGTGGTACGGCTTGAGGCGGAACTCGACGAGGTCCGCCGCGTCGCCGGCGTAGCGCGGGTCGGTGGGATACGTGTAGGTCGACCCGGCGCCGCGATCATCAAACAGATAATCCTGGTAGAGAAACTCTCCAATTCGGTAGGCGCTCGCGCCCGACACCAGGATCGGCCGCGCGTGCCAAGGACTTCCCGGCGCATTCTCCAACTGAGGCGCCCGCGGCGGCGGGGCATACAGAATCGCCGGCCCAGGCCGGACTGAAGCAATCCCCGCCGCCAAGCGCGGCGCGCGCAGGGCTCGGTGTCGCGTGGCCGCGCCCGCACTGGCGGCCGCGCTGAATGCCACCACTGAGCCGAGCAACCCTCCCCACGCTAAGCCGAGGATGAGGCGCCGTCCCCTCCGGCTTGGAAACGGTGCTTTCGTCGAATTAGACCTATGCATATGCCCACTACCTCCACTCGAACGCATACCCACGCCAGTCGCCCAGCGAGGGCGGACCTGTAACGATCCGCACACGTGCCGATACCCTGTCGGGCACCCACCGACACCAGACGCCGGTTACGCTGCTAGCGGTTAAGCGTGGGCCATCACGCCGTGGCTGCCGTGTTGTCGATCGCGTCGATCGAGCGCCACGGCAAACACCGTCCCGAACATTACGTTGTCCGCAAGCTGGGGCACGAGCGGTAGGCGGCTGATCGCCGGGAACGACCTCCCGATCACGCCGACGTTGATGACGCCGATCAGCAATCCGGCGGCGGCGCCCCATGCCGCGGAATGATCGCGAGGCAGCGTCCGTGCCAGCGTCTCCCCGCACAGCATCGAAATCGCGAGGTGGGCGGCTGCGCCGCGGCCGAACCCCGGCCGGCCAGGCGGAACCAGCGTGCCCACAGCACACGTTGTGTCGTAGGCGTCAACGGCGGCCGATCGCAGGCTGCGCTGCTTGATCACGGCATGGAGCGTCGAGGGCAGCCCGCTCAACGTCGCGGCGAGCAGGGTTGCCTCGGTGACTCGTCGGCGGTCGCGGGCCATTCGCACAAACATACGCGTCGGAGACACCCGGTGGCGCTTGCGCGGGACTCCTGAGGGCGGGCAGTGAGAGTCTGGATTACCCCGGTCGTGCTCGCCACAGATCTAAGAACTCGGTAAGCGGGGAAAGGATCTGGCGGACGGCGGACTCTAAGAAGAAAGTCCGTCTACTACACAACGTAGGAGAATATATGCAACTGGGTACAGAACGCAACGATTCTGGCGTGCTGACGCTTGTCGCTTCGGCGGCCCAGCGTGCCGAGCCTCTCTCGCCGATTAGCGAGAGCACGGCGCGACTACTGGGGGCGGTCGCGGTGCTTGGAGTTGGTCTGGTTCACGTTCTTGATGCCGCCGGTACCTATGAAAGCACCCGGTGGATCTTCTGGGCTTATCTGGCGCTGATCGCGGGCAGCGTCGCGGTCGCCATGGTGCTGCTGCACTGGTCCTCGCCGCTCGCCTGGGTGGCCGCCGCGGGGGTCGCTGTCGGCCCGCTGATCGCCTACCTGTGGAGCCGCAGCGTCGGCCTCCCTGGTGACCGAGCTGATATCGGCAACTGGCTCTGCACGCTGGGAATGGCCGCACTTTTCGTTGAGAGCTCGCTGCTGGCGCTGAGCGTCGTGCGCCTTGGCACGGGGAGGTAAGCACGATGAGCAAGCTGGGACCATCGCCGTCCACGCCCCGTCCTCGCCGCGCCGTCGGGCGCGGCAGGCACAGAGAGGGCGTCCGCCGCGCGGCCCAGGCCGGCCTGGGTCTGGCGCTAGCCGGTGCTCTCGCAGGCGCGTTGATGGTGGCGCCTGCCGGGGCATCCGCCCGGCCGTTCGTTGACGGATTGACGACCGTCACGCGAATCGCCTCCACCGTACCGGCCAGCGGCACTGCCGCCGGCGACCAAAACCCCTATGGGACCGCGGTCGTTCCTCGCAGCGTGGGCGACCTGACCCGCGGCGACGTGCTGGTCAGCGACTTCAATGATGCCGGCAACGACCAGGGCACCGGCGCGAGCATCATGGAGATCTCGCCGTCGGGTCGGGTGAGGCAGTTCGCGGTCGTCCCGCAGGCGACTGCCACGCCGGCGGTCGGTCTAACCACCGCGCTGATCGCCCTGCGCAGCGGCTACGTGATCGTCGGCAGCCTCCCGGCTCCGGGCGGGCAAGCCAGCGCGGCGCGAGCGGGCGCGCTGATCGTTCTCAACGCCCAGGGACGCGTGGTTGAGAGGTTCACCGGCGGTGCGATCAATGGGCCGTGGGATCTTGCCGGCGTCGACGGCGGCAGCCATGTCACGCTGTTCGTGACGAACGTCCTCAATGGGACGGTGGCGGCAAAAGGCGCCACCGTCGACCGCGGCACGGTGGTCAGGCTCACGCTCCAGGTCGCGCGCGATCAGCCACCCCGGATCACCTCGGAACGGGTGATCGCGACCGGCCTGGCCGAGCACACCGACCGCAACGCGCTCATCGTCGGACCCACCGGCGTGGCGCTCGGCGCAGGCGGCGTGCTCTACGTCGCCGACACCGCCGAGAACCGGATCACGACCGTCCCCAGTGCGCTCACCCGCACACAGGCCATCGACCGCGGACGCACCTTGTCCAAAGGCGGCAAGCTCAACTCGCCCTTGGGTCTGACGATCGCGCCGGGCGGCGACGTGCTGACGGTCAACGCCGGTGATGGCAACATCGTCGAGACCACCGCGTCCGGTAAGCAGACCGGCTCCAAGACGCTGGTTCCCGACGGCGCCGGAGACCTCTTCGGACTCGCTCTCACACCAGCCCATACCGGCGTTTACTTCGTCAACGACTCCGGCAGCGGCACCGCCGCAAACTCGCTCGAGCTACTGCATTGGATGCACAACGGGATCCGGGCCGCATCGAGCGGCTCGGATCCCGTTTGCGGCTAGAACGGAGCTCGTCAGGCGGCGGCCGGTGCTGGGTGGGCCGTAAGCCCGCCGTGGTGCTCGAGCTTGGGCAGCCAGTGCAGCCACCGGGGCAGGTACCAGTTCCAGTCCCCGAGCAGCTTCATGCTGGCCGGGAGCAGGACGCCGCGGACGATGGTCGCGTCGATCAGCACGGCGCTCGCCAGCCCGATCCCCATCTCCTTCATGTCGAGGATCGGGAGGGTGGCGAAGATCGAGAACACGCCGACCATCACGATCGCGGCGCTGGTGACTGTGCCCGCGGTGGTCTTGATCCCGTGGGCGATCGCGTCCTCGGTGCTCATGCCACGGTCATACGCCTCCCGGATGCGGCTGAGGATGAACACGTGGTAGTCCATCGACAGCCCGAACAGGATCACGAACAGGAAGAGCGGCAGCCAGGGCGCCACCGACCGGTTGGAGGTGAAGCCGAGGACATCGGTTCCCCAGCCGAACTGGAACACGGCCACGACCACCCCTAGCGCCGCACCGACCGACAGCAGGTTGAGGACCACGGCCTTGGCCGCGATCACCAGCGAGCGGAATGACGCCAACAGCAGGAGGAACGCGAACGTGAGCACGAAGCCGAACACCAGCGGCAGCGAGCTCTTCATCATCTCGTTCCAGTCGTAGGAGCCGGCGGTGCTGCCAGTAACCCCGTAGGTGACGTTCGGGAGCTCGCCGATCGTTGCCGGCAGCAGCTGCCCCCGCAGAGTCAGGAGGGCCCGGGTCGAGACTCCGTCGGTCCCGTTGCCGGGCAGCGGGATCGCGATCCGTCCGACCGTGTGGGACGGGTTCGAGTCGATGCTGATACCTCCATAGCCTTGGTGAGTGGCGGCTGCCGCCGATTGCAGCCGAGCGACCGCGGCCGTGAAGGCGGGCGACGTCGTGTTCGTCTTGACGGCGATCACCGCCGGGGCCGCCTGTCCCGGGAACGCCGCCTGGATACGGTTGAGCGTCTCCACGGTCGGCGCGCTGCGGGGCAGCGTGTTGAGCGAAGAGGACGCGGTGTGGATCTGCAGGGCGGGCATGGCCAGGGCGACCAGCAGCGCCACGCTGAGCGCCGCGGAGATCGCCGGCCGGCGGAGCACCGGGTCAAGGATGCGTGACCAGATCCGGCCTTCGCCAACCGGGCTGCGGAACCTGCTGAGCAGCGGGATGCGTCCCTTCTCGACCCGGTCGCCGAGCTTCGAGAGCACCGCGGGCAGGACGGTCAACGAGCCGATCATGGCGACGGCCACGACCATCATCGTCCCGATCGACATCGAGATGAACGTCTTATCGCCAGAGAACAGCATCCCGGCCATGGCGATCAGCACCGTGATCCCGGAGATCAGGACCGAACGCCCGGAGGTTGCCGCGGCCGCCTCGAGTGCGGCGCGCTCGCTGCGGCCGGCCGCCCGCTCCTCGCGCTCCCGGCGCAGGTAGAACAGCGTGTAGTCGACCCCGACCGCGAGGCCGACCAGCATGACCACCGCGGACACATTCGAGTCCATTGGCGTGATGTGGCTGACGATGGCGGTCAGGCCGACGGTGGCAATCACCGCCTGGAGGCCGAGCATCAGGGGAATCCAGGCGGCCAGCAGCGACCCGAACACGAGCACGAGGATCAGCAGCGTGAGCGGAATCGAGCGCTCACCCGCCTGCCCGAGCTGATCGGCGAACAGCTTGGTGAGCGCCTTGTCCGAGCTCGCCGCGCCGGCCTCGCCGATGTAGAAGCCCGGGTGACGGGCAGCCGCCGAGCCGACCGCCGCGGTGAGTGGGTCGATCTGCTTTTCAGCCGCCTTGAGCTTCCCGCTCATGTCCCATTCGACGAGCGCCGTGCGGCCGTCACGCGATACCTGATCCCGGTGCGCTTGGCCATGCGGCCAGCGTAGGTTGTGGACGTTGCCCAGGGGAGCTACGGTCCGTGCCACGTCGTCTATCGCGGCCTGGAATTCGGGGCTGGCGATCGTCAAGTGCTTGCTTTGGACGACTGCGATCTCGGTCACCGGCCCGGACTGGGAAAACCCGCCACGCTTGAGGATCTGGTCCGCCCGTGCTGACGGGCCGACAGTGTTGTTGTTGTTCGGATCGATCGTCTTGGTACCGACCGCCGTGCCGATCACGATCGCAGCGACGACGAAGGCAAGCCAGCCGAAGATCGCCAGCTTGCGATGGCCCGCGCTCCAGTGGCCCATCCGGGCCGCCAGATGGCGAGCGGGGTTGCGGGGTGGATGTTGCATGGCATTTCCTCCGTTGCGGTGGATCTCGAGCACGGGGCCACGATCTCACTCGCTCGGGCGGCTGTCTGTGCGGGGCCCTGGCGTCTCGGCGTTCGGGATTGCTCACCCCGGGGGTGCGGTTAGCCCTACCGTGGAGATAGGGCAGACGCGATAGCCCGAATGCTGTTCCCACACCCACGCTTAGGCAATTCGCGCTTTTGAAGCGCGGCGGGGGTTGTGCCGCGCCTCCGTAGCCGGGATGCTCTTCCTCAGTGCGTGTAGTGCTTGCTGAAGATTCGCTCCTACTTCGAGCCGGGGTCGCGCGGCTGCTCCAGGATCAGGGGTTTGAGGTCGTGGGTGAGGCCGGCGATCTCGATGACCTGCTCCGGAAGGTGCGTGCCCACAAGCCCGATGTCGCGATCGTCGACATCAAGATGCCCCCCACCCACACCGACGAGGGCCTGAGGGCGGCCTTGATCATCCGATCGGAGCTTCCGGGTACGGGCGTGCTCGTGCTCTCGCAGTACGTCGAGAAGGAGTACGCGGCGGAGCTTCTGGCGGAGAGCGCGGAGGGCGTCGGTTACCTGCTCAAGGACCGTGTGGCGGACCTCGAGCGGTTCATCGACGCGGTCCGGCGGGTCGCCGAGGGCGGGTCAGTGCTCGACCCGGAGGTCGTGTCGCGCATGCTCGCGCGCCGGTCGGCTGGACCGCTCGATCAACTTACTCGTCGGGAGCATGAGGTGCTCGCCCTGATGGCGGAGGGGCGCTCCAACCACTCCATCGCGACCGAACTCGTCGTCACGGAGCGGGCGGTGGAGAAGCACGTCACCAGCATCTTCGGCAAGCTCGGGCTGCCGGCGACTGCCGAAGGCCACCGGCGGGTTCTAGCCGTCCTCGCCTACCTGAACTCGTGAGAGCGGAGTGCTCACACCAGCCGGGATGACCGA
>JAFASQ010000341.1 GCA_019244395.1 Solirubrobacterales bacterium
ACCTCCTCGGTCAAGCCCGAGGGAGGCTCGCGCAGGTCGATCGCCGAGGCGCGGTGGTTGTGGAACACGCGGAACGAATCGCCCAGGCGTAGGTCGACGCTCGCGGGCTGCACGAGGCCCTGATCCCAGGGCTCGATCCGGATCCGACCGGTCTCGACCAACTCCACAATCGTCGCGTCAGACAGGACCGAGGCCAGCGCGCTCATCGCCGTCAAGTCTGCCAGCGCCGACGGCGCATCGGCCGGCGGCTTTGCTGCGATCGCAGTCGGTCGCGACAGTACGCTGGCTAGCGTTCGACGGTGCGGATCCGGGCCCGGGCGGTCCGCACGCGCGGGGGTGGTAGCGGCGCCGGATCCCCGTGCGGGCCGCGGCGGGGATGGCGCGGGAACGGCTTTCGGGGGTGGCGCGGGTGGCGCCTGAGGCCGCCGTCGTCGTCCGACGGCGGCGCCTCATCCGGCTCTTGCTTGATCGCCCACCAGACGATGTAGATCAGCCCTGCCAGGGGGATCTTCAGGGCAAGCATCAACCAGAGGAGTCCCCAAGTCACGTGGCCCGATGCTACCCCTCTTGGGAGGCGATGTCACGTCCAATACCCTCCTCGGAGAGGTGTCGTTTCGCCGTCTTCGTATGCTGTCGATCGCCGCCACGGTGCTGGTGCTGGCGCTCCTGGTGGCGCTCTCACTGCTCGCCCGGCTGGCCAGCAAGCCGTCGGCCAATGCCGAAGCGCCGGCGCCGCTGGCGATCGGGACCGAGCTACAGCGGCCCCGACCAGTCCCCTCGGTGGCGCTGGTCGATCAACGGGGCAAGGCGTTCTCGCTGAGCGCCTGGCACGGAAAATGGGTCGTCCTGGTCCCGTCGATGACGCTGTGCCACGAGGTCTGCCCGATGACCACGACCGCGCTGATGCAGCTGACGTCGCTGATCCGGCGCAACGGGCTCTTGAACCAGGTTGTGGTCGCCGAGGCCACGGTCGATCCGTGGCGGGACAGTCCGGCCCGCCTGCGCGCGTACCGCCGGCTCACCGGTGCGAGCTTCCCAATGCTGACCGGAACCCAGGGCGAGATCCGCCAGCTCTGGAAGTTCTTCGGCGTCTACTACCACCGCGTCCCCCAGGGCAAGCCGCCCGACCTCGACTGGCTCAGCCACAAGGCCGAGACATTCGACGTCGATCACACCGACGCCGTGTTCTTCATCGATCCGGCCGGCCAAGAGCGGATCGTGGACGAGGGAATGCCGGACGTGAGCGGCCACCTCTCGCCGGTACTGGCCAACCTGCTCAACGACCAGGGACGGCAGAACCTGGCCCATCCGCAGCTCCCGTGGACGGCCGAGGAGGCGCTCCAGGATCTGTACTTCCTGCTGAACCGCAGCGTCCCCGCCGGCGCCCTCCCGAAGGTCAGCCCGCCGACTGCCGCGGAGGCCCAGCGAGCGCTGGCCGGATCGCCGACGGCGCTGGCCGCGCTGCATCGCCAAGCCGCGCAGCTGATCGCCTCCTCCTCTCCTGACGCGCTCGCGACGCAAATCCGAGCGCTCCACGGTTATCCGGTGGTGGTGAATGCATGGGCGTCCTGGTGCGGTCCGTGCCGGACCGAGTTCTCGCTGCTGGCCACGGCCTCGGCGCGGTACGGGCGGCGAATCGCCTTCATCGGCGCCGACATGAGCGACTCAGCGAGCGCGGCCCGGTCGTTCCTGGCCCATCATCAGGTCAGCTACCCGAGCTACGCAACCAACTCGTCGGACCTGGCGCCGTTCGCCGTGCTCGAGGGACTGCCGACGACTGTGTTCCTCGGGCCGAATGGCAAGGTGTCCGGCGTTCACACCGGCCAGTACGGGACCGAGGCCGCGCTGGACAACGATATTCAGCGCTACTCGCTCGGGGGATAGCGGCCGCGGAGGGTGTCTCGCGCCGAGGCGGGCAGCGCGCCGAGGACGGGAGGGCCCGAAGGCAGCGCGGCCCCAGGCTCGCTGCCGGGCTATGCGAGCTGCTGCTCGAGCGGGCGGTCGCGGCCGAGGACGGAGTCAGCCGTGCGCGGCTCCGGCGATCGGCGCGCCAGCGCGACGCCGACCGCCAGCAGCGTCCAGGCGATCGGGTCCTCGAGGAAGTCGGCATAGAGCAACGTGTGGAAGGCGAGCGCGATGAAAGCGGCCGCGACGGCCACCCGGGCGGGGTCGGCGCGGGCCCGATGCAGCAGGGTGACCAGGGCCGCGACTACCAGCGCCACGTAGACCAACTCCCCGATCAGCCCCTGCTCGGCGGCGATCGTGATAGGGATCGTGTGCGAGGCGGACAGGGTCTGGCCCGGTTGATGGTGGCGCGCGGTGTATTCGGTCTCGAACGATCCCGAGCCGTATCCCCATAGCGGGCGCGCGCCGAACAGGTCGATCCCCCCCGAGACGAGGCCAGGGCGGCCACTCGAGGCCCCATTCAGGCCCTGGTTGAGCCCGAAGGTGGTGGGCGAGACGGCGATCGCCGCGGCCGCAGCCGCCACGACCACGGCGGCGGCGAGCACCGCACGGCGAACCTGCCATCGAAGCGCGGCGAGCGCAGCAAGGCCGACGAGCAGGGCGCCCAGGCTCGAGCGCGAGAGGGTCAGGACGAGACCGCCCCACAGGATCGCCAGCACGCCCAACGTGGCGAGCTGGGTCCGCTCTCGCCGCGCGTAGAGCAGCACGGCCCCCAGCAGGACCATGACCAGGGCAAGGAACCGACCGAAGATGTTCGGATCGAAGAACACCGAGTTGACCGTGAAGTACGTGTGCACCGAGTTGGCGGCGATCAGACTCGGGTTCAGGAAGATCGTCTTGGTCGCGTATTCGACGAAGCCGACCAGGGCGAATAGCAGCGCGAGCCCCGCGAGCAGGCCGACGCACATGCGCGTCAACCGCGGCGTCCAGTCGATCCGGCGCAGCAGGCAGTAGGCGAGGGCGAACGGCACGTAGAAGAACACCATCTGCTGCAGGGCCTTCTCGAACTTGGGCGAGTAGGTCGCCTGGACGGCATAGAGGACGATGTAGGCCGCCAGCAGCCGCTCGAGCCAGCGGGCAGGCGGCGCGTCGGTCCAGCGGTCCGAGGCGGGGACAGGCGGCTCGCAGGTGATCCCGCCCGACGCCGGGCCGGCGGCGGCCGGGCTGCGCAGGCCGTCGAGGACGAACGCGAGCGACCCCGCGGCCACGACGAAGTAGAGCGGCACGAGCAGGTTGGAGGTGGTCCCCCCAGCGTGGATCGGGATCCGAAAGGGAAGCGCCAAGAGGATCGCGCCCGCCACCAGCGCTGGCCGCCTTCTCAGCACCAGCGCTGCGGCCAGCACCGCCCCCAAGGCCAGGAGCGAGCCGACCGCGGCCACCAGTGGATGGCGGTGGACGACGCTCAGCTGCGGCGAGTGCCAGATGTCGGACAGCAGCAGGACCGGCGCCAGCACGAGCGCGCCCAGCATCGTCAGCGCCTGGAACCGGACCTCTCGATGGAGCATCACCGCGGCCGCGAGGAGCGCCACCGCGACCACCCCCAGCTTGGGCAGCGGGCCGGAGAGGGCGCCGAGGACGAGCGGGGGAGCGGACCAAGCGCCATACGGGAGCACGTCGCAATCATCCTCTACCTTTGTTCCGCACATGTCCCGTAAGAGGGTTGTCACTCGGCGAACGGCCGCGTCGGCCACGGCCGCGCTGTTGTTGGTTGGCTGCGGCACGGTCAGGGTTCAGCCGACCACCCCGGCCGGGTCGCCCTCGCTGGCCAGCCGCGG
>JAFASQ010000442.1 GCA_019244395.1 Solirubrobacterales bacterium
GGCGCGCGTGCTCAAGGACGGGGACCGCATGGCCGTCAGGTTCGAGGATGACAAAGGACGCACCCGGCTCATCCGGGCGTGGGAGCTACGCGACCTCACGCGCTCACCACAGGCATTCGGCATGCTGGACGACAGCACCCCGCCGTGGCACCTGCTCAAGAGCCGCACCGAGCTGATCGCCCGGTTCAACGCCAAAGTGTGCGAGCACTGCGGCGCCACCGATCGGCCTGTCGAGGTTCACCACGTCCGCAAGCTCGCCGACCTGGAAGAGGAAGCCCTCTGGCGCCAAATCCAGTCCGGACGCCTGCGCAAGACCGTGGTCCTGTGTCGCGCGTGCCACCACGCGCTGCACACCGGAACGCTCCCCGATCATCGGAAGTCATAGTGACAGTGGAGAGCCCGGTGATAGGAAACCATCACGCCGGGTTCGGTGGGGGGCGGAGGGATGACCTCGCGGCCAACCAGCCATGAGGCATCACCCCGCCTACCCAACTATCTCGACGCCTCGGTCGACCCCGAGACACTCACCCACTCAAAGGGCTCGCTCGCTCAAGCGCTCGTGCGCCAAGGCCTCGTGCGGCAGGCGATGCGCGGCGGCGGCGACGGACTACCGCTGCTGCGCGGGATCGTCGCCCAGACACTCGCCGGAGTGTCCGGTGAGGAACAGGTGCTGGTGTTCGCCGAGCGGGTGTGGTGCCTGCGCCAGCTCGCCCACACCCTGCGCGAGCGCCACGGGATCGAGGCGCACGTCGCCGACGGGCACGTGAAAGGCGCCGAGTTCGAGGAGCTCAAGGAACGCTTCGACGCCGGCGAGTACCCCGTGTTGCTCTTGTCCAGGATCGGGCAAGAAGGACACAACCTCCAGGCGGCCTCGGCGCTCACCCACCTCGACCTGCCATGGGTTCCAACCGGGCTGGAGCAGCGCGTCGGACGGGCCGCCCGCCCCGGCTCGCGGCACGCCAGCGTCGCCACCTATATCCCATACGTGCGCGGGGCCGCCCTCGAACATGTCGTCTCGGTGCTCGCACCGCGCAGCGGCGAGCATCACCAGATCCTCGAGAGCTTCCAAGGGGTCCCCGCCAGCGAGTCAACCGTCGCGACCCAGCTCGGCGAGATCATCGGGCAAGTCGCCGAGCACAAGGCCGTCGAGGGATGGGCCGCCACGGCCGCCCGGCTACGGGTCGCGGCGAGCGTATTCGGCAGCTGAAACCATTCTCTACCATGGAGGGCCCGTTTAATGCTCATCTTTCGCTCACTTGCAGCTACACTTCTACCAATGTCACTTGCCTACGCCGACGAAGCGATACATCTCAGAGAGGTCGCCGCGCTCAGCGACCGCGACATTGCCCGCGCCACCGGCGCCGGCGTTAGCACCGTGTCCGCGTGGCTCTGGCGCGAACGCGCCCCGCGCGGCCGCCGCGCCGAGCGGCTGGTCGAGCTATCGGCGATCGCCGAGCGGCTCGCGGCCGTGCTCGGGCCCGATCGCGTGCCAGTGTGGCTAAACAAGCCCACCCCCGCGCTCGACCACCGCAAGCCGCTGGACGTGATCGCCGAGGGCGGCTACGAGCAGGTGTCGCGCGTGGTCGCCGAGTTCGAATCGCCCACGTTCGGCTAGCGCCGTGAAGCAGATACCCGCGGTCCCGGTGGCCGGGAGCTGGTATCGGCATGTGCCCGCAGGGGCCGCGCCGATGCCGGGGCATCCGGCGCCCGACGGACGCTGGCAGCGCGGCAAGCAGGTCGCCGGCCTGTACCTCGCTGAAGATCCGGACACGGTCTGGGCCGAGTGGTACCGGGCGCTGGCCGAGCCGACCGTTGGAGAGAAGAGGTCGCACCTGCACCCCACATGCACCCGCGATGACCGTCGAGGGGTTCGTGGCCCGCCATTCGGCCGCACGGAAAGTGCCTGTGTGCAGGCAAATCCTCAGTGGGCGATCCAGGACTCGAACCTGGGACCTCTTCCTTATCAGAGAAGCGCTCTAACCGACTGAGCTAATCGCCCTCGGCCTGCAAGTCGCGGCTTGTCCTCGGGTCTGAATGGCGCCTCCGGTGGGATGGCTTCTAAGCACCTACGGCCGCAGCGACCTACACGGACACGGGCATGGTAGCGCCGATCCCGCAGCGTCGCGCACCTGGGTTGGCGATCCTCACAGCACGGCTTCAGACCGCCACTGCTTCGATGCTGTAGCGGCCGTGGGGATGCTCATCTCGCCGAAGCCCACGGGCGAACTCGAACTTTGGTGCGTTCTACACGGTCAAAGCTGTGGCCGGGCCCGGGCTTCGCCTATCGGCCGGTGACCGGCATCCCCGCCCGGGCCATCGTGAAGCGGGCGACATCCCGGCTCGCCAGCGGCAAGCGAGACGTTTTCTATCACTTCACATTCAGCGCCACAGCTTCACGAATGAGGTTCTTCAGTGCACCTTCGTCAATCTTGTCACTTTCTCTAATGTCAATGGCACGCCTCACCTTCCCGCCGAGGCTTGAGTTGAACAGACCGGCGGGATCGTTCAACGCGGCACCCTTGAAGAATGTCAGCTTGACCACCTCCTTGTAGGTCTCACCAGTACAGATGCCGCCGTTGTGTGACCAGACCGGCGTGCCCGGATTGGTGGCCTTCACCCACTTCCACTCCTCGACGATCTCTGGATCGGCGCTTTTGATGATTTCTCGCACCTTGCCCAGCGTCTTGCCGCGCCAGTCGCCTAGCTCTGTGATCTTCTCGTCTATCAGTTTGGAAGCATCCGGCTCGTTGTGTGCCATGTTATCTCCTCTTTGGTGATCGCAACGAAGGTCAAAGGCTCATGCCGGTACGTGGTGAGGTGAGTCAAGTAACACCGGGTGGCCACTCCCCATGACTGTCATTCGGCTATTTCGGTGAGGAAGCCGCTCGCTTTCTTGTCAGAGAAGCGCGTTAATCGGACGGCCTAACCACCCAGCCCGCCGCGCGATTGTACCTAGGTCGCTGAGATACCCTTTGGGGAGGAACCGGACTCGGGGCGGATTCGCGCCCGGTAAGGTATGCGCCGCTTTTAGACGGACGGGGTCTCGCAACCGCATGGTTGCGTTTCCGCGGGAACGTCGGTTCGCCTGCGGCGGACGCCCCCGCCTGGCTCAGCCGGCAACGGCGCGTACGCGGAGCCGGCGGGCGGCGTCGAGCGCGTCGTCCAGCGACTCGAAGGTGACCTGTACGTGGTATCCGGCCGCCTTGGCCGGGGTCACGTCGACGTCGCGTCCGAACGCGGCGCCCAGCGCGTCGGCGATGAGCTCGATCGCGGCGACCTGGTCGGGATGGAGAGCTCGGGCGGCTCGGCGGGGTTGGCGGCGCTCCGGCGAGCCGGCGGCGCGGGCACGTGCCTCGAGCTCCCGGACCGACCATGCGCCGCGGGCGGCATCGCGAGCGAGGGCCCGGCGGGTGCCCTGGTCCCCGGTGAGCAGAAGGGCCCGGCCGTGCCCTTCGGTGAGGGCGCCGTGTTCGATCAGCTCGAGGACCTCGTCCGGCAGGTCGAGCAGGCGAATCAGGTTCGAGACGGCGACGCGGCTGCGGCCTACACGTATGCCCACCTCCTCCCGCGACAGTCCGAGCTCTTCGGTGAGAGCGGCGCAAGCCCGGGCCTCCTCTACCGGGTTGAGGTCCTCGCGGGCCATGTTCTCGATCAGCGCCATCTCGAGCGATGCCACGTCGTCATACCGTCGCACCACGGCGGGAACGGAGCCGAGCTCCGCGAGCTGAGCGGCGCGCCAACGGCGCTCGCCGGCGATCAGCTCATAGCGACCGCTCGGGAGGGGTCGGACGAGCACCGGTTGGAGGACGCCCCGAGCACGGACCGAGCCGGCCAGCGCCATCAGCGACTCCTCGTCGAAGTGTTGCCGCGGCTGGTGAGGGCTGGGGTCGATCATGTCGACCGGAATCGGGCGGAGCTCTTGGAGCTCGTCGCGGGGGGCCACTGACAAGATCGCGGCGAGGCCGCGGCCCATTCCCTTCGGTCGTTCAGCCACGGGCGGCCACCTCCTTTGCCAACTCGAAGTACGCGTCGGCGCCGGCGCAGTGCGGATCGTGGTGGATGACCGGCTTGCCGAAGCTCGGTGCCTCGCCGATGCGGACGTTGCGCGGGATCACCGTGTCGAACACGAGCTCGGGGAAATGCTCCCGCACCTCGCGCTCCACGTCCTGGGCCAGGCGGGTGCGGCCGTCGTGCATCGTCAGCAGCATCCCGGCCACAGTAAGCCATGGGTTTAGCTCCCGCTGCACGAGCAACAGAGTGTCGAGCAGTCCGGCCAGCCCTTCCAAGGCGAAGTACTCGGCCTGCACGGGAACGATTACCCGATCGGCAGCGACCAGCGCGTTGACGGTCAGCGGCCCCAGCGAGGGCGGGCAGTCGACCAGGATGAACGCGTACCGCTCGCGCACCGGGGACAGGGCGTCTCGCAGGAGCGTCTCCGAGCCCGGGATGCGGGGCAGCTCGACGTTGGCTCCGGCGAGGTCAGGACCGGCCGGAACAATCGCGAGGCGGTCGATACCCGTCGGACGTATAACCCCCTCGAGGGTTGCCGAACCAATCAACACGTCGTAGACGGTGTCCGTGTCGCCCTTGCCGAGTCCCAGACCGATCGTGGCGTTGGCCTGGGGGTCGATGTCCAGGAGCAGCGCCTGGTAACCGGCCTCGGCTACACACGCCGCCAGGTTCACGGCCGTGGTCGTCTTGCCGACACCGCCCTTCTGGTTTGCGATCGCGTAGACGGTCCCCATGCGCGCGTGACGCTAGCGCCGGCGCCGGTCAGATCACCGCGGCGGTCACGCCACCGTGGCGGTCAGAGCACCGCAGCGGTCAGCGGGTGCCAAGCGGGCGCTTGAGCGCCATGCCCGGCCGGCGCGGAAAACCCGGTGGCGTAACGGTGACCTTCGACATGAGGTGTAGGTGCCGGCTTTCGCTAGCCGGATACGGCTTCGCCGGCACGATCCCGGTCGGTTCGAGACCGATCTCCGCCGCCGCGACGTCGCCGGCCCGCTCAGCGGCCGGATCCCGCCGCCCGCGCCACACGACCAGCGTGCCGCCGAGCACGAGCAGCGGCGCCGCATACTCGACGACCACCTCGAGCGGGGCGAGCGCCCGTGCAGTCACGAGATCGCACGCGCCGAGGCCTTCCGGCCATGACTCCGCCCGCGCGTGCACGACGCGGACGTTCGTCACCCCGCAAGCAACTACGGCCCGCTCGAGAAACGCGCACTTCCGGGCCGCGCTCTCCACGAGCGCCACCTCAGCGCTTGAGAGCGCGATCGCCAAGGGCAGGCCGGGAACGCCGGCGCCGCTGCCCAGATCGGCAACGGCCCGGGCACCACGGACGACATCGAGCTCGAGCGCCGCGAGCGAATCGGCAAGATGGTCGTCGATCACCTTCCGGGGATCCCGCACCGCGGTCGGCGCGAGCGGGTCCTCCACGAGTAGGCGGTGCAGCTGGCGTAACTGGCCGGCGGCCTCCGGGGACAAGCGGTAGCGCGCGGCAAGCGCGTCGAGCGCCGCCTCGACATCTGGACGGCGTCCGGCTCGCGGCGCCACGTTCCTAGTCCAGTATCTCCAGACGCGCGCGCTCGCGGGCGATATAGCCCGCGTAGCGCCTGGTCATCTCCTCGAAGCGCTCCGCCGCGTAGGCGTCAATGCCGGTGTGCAACGCGCCCTCGAGCAGCGGGAGGACGTCCCTGACCAAGGCCGTGCCGCGGGCCATCCACTGGTAGTAGGAGCGGCCGCCGTGGTGATATGGCCCGTACAGCCGCGTTTCGGGGAAGCGCTCCATCAGCCACCGGAACAGCGCCTCGTGCCGGGTGTGCATCCGCACCGTGACCTGGGGCTGCTTGCCGTCGCCGCCGAACGACGCCTCGCCGATCAGCATCCCGACGAACAAGCCGTGCTCGAACTCCGACAGTTCCGTCACACGAGATGTTCTACCGCGTCACTTGTTTCACCGGACAAAAAAACGTGAAACGGTGTTTCTGAGGCGCTGTCCCCGACGTCGGTGCGGATCGGGCGGGCACCCGGCGCGGTGTGGCGGCTCGGGGCCCGCGGACGTCGGCTCAGCGCGCGCGGACGTCGGCCCGGGGCCCGCGGATGCCTGGCCCAGGGCGGCGACAACTGTGGCCGGCCGGGCCGTCACTCAATGCACGAGCGGCGCCACCACGAGCCGTCGATCGGGCTCCTCGCCCTCGCTGTAGGTCTCCACGTCGTGGCGGGCCTTCAGATGCTCATGGACGACTTTGCGCTCGAGGGCGGTCATCGCGTCGAGGGTGATCGGCCGCCGATCGTGGACGGCGGCCTCGGCAGCCTGATCGGCGGCGGCACGCAGAGCGACAGCTCGCCGCTCGCGATAGCCGGCGGCATCGACGACGACGCGCTTACGGCTCGCGGTGCCGCGGCAGGCGACCCGATAGGCGATGTGCTGGATGGCGTCGATCATCTGACCGTGGCGGCCGATCAGCAGACCGAGATCGTCGCCCTCCAGGTCCGCCCGTACCTCCTCGTCGTTCTCGTGGACATGCACGCTGGCGTCGACGCCAACGCCGGCGACGATCCGCTCGAGCAGCTCCTGCACGCGTGAGCTTGCAACGCCCATCTCAGCGTCCCCGTCCTATCTCCTGCGTCCAGACCGCTTCTTCTTCTTGCGGGGCGGTGGCGGCGGCGCCGCGGATCTTCGGGTCCGGGTGCCGCCGGCGGCGACCTTCTCACGTTCGGGCTCGGAGGGCTCTGACTGCTTGGTGCGGCCGCGCAGCAGACCTCCGATGCCGCCGCCCGAGGAGCCGTTAGCGTCGGGTTCGGGTGGGGGCCCGCCGCCTCCGGGTCCGGCTCGGCCATCTCCACCGCCGCGCGGCTCGGTGCCGGCTACTGCCGGCGCCGGCGTTGGAGGCCCGATCATCCTCCGCACCGCGTATTGCTGACCCATCGTCCAGAAGTTCGTCGTGATCCAGTACACAAGCAGCCCGGCCGGGAAGTTGATGACGATCACGACGAAGAACAGGGGCAGCAGCAGCATCAGGCGCCGCTGCGTCTGGTCCATCATCGGGCTCGACATCATCAGGCTCGAGGCGAGCTGGGACCCGACGTAGAGCGCCAGCAGGACGATCAGCACCCATCCCGTTGCCTTGTCGGTCAGGTCCGGGATGAACAGGAAGCCGGCGCCGTTGTTGGGTCCGCACGGGGTAGTGTGTCCCGCGGCCTGGGCGAGTGTGATGTGGTGAGCCGCCGCGTACTTGGCCTGGTAGAGCGCCTGGGTATGCGGACAGATGTTCTTGCGCAGGTCCTGGCGCAGCATGTAGAAGAGCGAGATGAAGACCGGGATCTGCGCCGCCAGCGGCAGGCAGGAGCCGAGCGGATTGATCTCGTTCTCCTTGTAGAACTTCATCAGCTCCTGCTGCTGGCGCTGCTTGTCGTCCTTGTACTTGGCCTGGATCGCCTTCATCTGCGGCTGTAGTTGCTGCATCTTCTGCATCGAGTGGAACTGCTTGACGGTGAGCGGCACGAGGACGGCGCGCATCACCACCGTCAGCAGCACGATCGAGAAGCCCCAGGAGATCCCCACGTGGTTGTGGAAGAACTTGAGCACCGCCTCGAAGACGTCGATGAGCGGCTGGAAGATGTTGGCGGAGACGAACATGGTCACGTGCTCCGGACCGGAGCTCGGGGCTTGAACAGCCGCTGGTCCTCGACGGGGTCAAAGCCCCCGTGACTCAACGGATTGCACCTGAGCAGGCGCCAGCCAGCCAGGACAAGCCCTTTGAGTATGCCGAATCTCCCGATGGCCTGCGCGGCGTATTCAGAGCACGAGGGGTAGTACCGGCAGCGTGGCCCGATCAGCGGTGAGAGCAGGCGCTGATAGAGCCGGATGGGCAAAACCGCGAGGCGGCGCGAAACGCTCACTCCCGCCCGCCGATCAAGGCGGGACTCATGCGTCCCTCTGCGCCGGCGATGGAGCCGCCTGCTCGAGCAGTTGGCCGAGAGCGCGCCGGATTCCGTCAAGGCCCTCGCGTTCGGCTAAGGCATTAGCCTCATGCCGGGCCACGATCACTGCGTCGGTCCCGGCCGGCAACCGGTCACCCTCGAGCGCGAACGCCTCGCGCAGCAGCCGCTTGACCCGGTTGCGCTGCACTGCCCCGCCCACCTTGCGGGACACCGAGAGACCGAGTCGAGGCTGATCTGCCTCGCCTCGCGGGAACACGTACAACACCAGTTCGCGGCCGGCGTGGGAGCGGCCGTGCCGGAACACCCGGTCAAAGTCGGCACTGCGCGACAGCCGCATCCGACCGGCCCGCGGACGAGCCCCCGGCGCGCCCACCATTAGACCGTCAGGCGCTTGCGACCCTTGGCGCGCCGGCGCTTGATCGTGAGCCGGCCGGCGCGCGTTCGCATGCGGGCGCGAAAACCGTGCGTGCGGGCGCGCTTGCGCTTCTTCGGCTGGTAGGTACGTTTCATGGCTCACGAGCCCGGAGCGGGACAGCAGCCAGTATACGCAGCGCGGATTCCGGCAGATCCAGGGCCAGCGACGGGCCGGCGGGCGCCATGGCGCCGGGCGTATCGGCACCTCACAGAACGGATGCGACGACGCCCGACTGCACCCACCGGCCCCGCCAGCGGAGCCCCGGAAACGGGCCTCGGCGCTTTTTCCCGCGCTTTGCGTCAGAGCCCCCGCGCGCGGGCAATCTCGCCGCTGCGCCGCTGGTATATTCGCCGCCCCGGGGCGCCCTCCCTCGCTCCTCCTTGCTGATCATCTCGAGTTCTGTCCCGCCAGGGGTTGCTTGTCGCTGTCCGTGCCCGCTCCACCCACCGCTGCCTGGCACGAGCTCCGCGCGGAGCTCAGGCGGGTCGTCGGCGAGTCGACGTACGAGCTATGGCTCGAGCCACTCGAGCTGGTTGCCGTCCGCGATGGCAAGCTCGTCCTCGTCGCACCGCCGGCCACCAAGGCGTGGGTTGCGGAGCGTTTCGGGCGGCTCCTCGACCGCTGTGCCAAGGCTGCGTTTGGCAGCGACGTGCGGGTCGAGTTCTCGACTCAGCGAAACTTGCTGGCTGGCCAGCCAGCCAGCAGCACCCCCAAGGAGAGCGGACCCGAACTCGACCTCGATGCGAGCGCGCTCAACCCGCGCTACAGCTTTGAGCAGTTCATCATCGGCGATGGCAACCAACTGGCGCATGCCGCAGCGCTTGCGGTGGCCGAGCAGCCGGGCCAAACGTACAACCCGCTGTTCGTCCACGGGCCGCCGGGGCTCGGCAAGACACACTTGCTCCACGCCATCGGCAACTACGTCAAAGCCTTCGGAGGTGGCGTAAGAGTTCGGTACACCACGGTCGAGGCGTTTACGAACCAGTTCATCCGCGCTCTCGGATCCCGCTCGCTCGGCCGCTTCAAGCAGGCCTACCGGGACGCCGATGTCCTGCTAATCGACGACGTCCAGTTTCTGGCCAGCAAGGCGAAGACCGAAGAGGAGTTCTTCCACACGTTCAACGCGGTCTACGAGACCGGGCGCCAGCTGGTCCTGACGTGCGACCGCCTGCCTCGGCAACTCGTCGCCGTCGAGGAGCGCCTGAGGGAACGGTTCGAGTCCGGGCTAGTGGCTGTCATCCGCCCCCCGGATTTCGCCACGCGGGTTGCCATCCTCCGCAAGCGCGTCATGCTCGACCAGATCTACGTCGAGGATCCGACCGTGCTCGAGCTGATCGCCGAGCGGATCACCGACAACGTCCGAACGCTCGAAGGCGCTCTGATCAGGATCGTCGCGTGCCACTCACTGACGCAGTTGCCGATCGACGTCCGCCTCGTCGAGACGGTGCTGGACGAGATCCATCCGCGGCAGGAGCCAGGACCCCCATCGATCGCCGCGATCCAGGACGCGGTCGCCGCCTACTACGGCGTCACGCCATCGGAGCTCCGGTCGCAGAGCCGAGCGGCCCGGGTCAGCTGGCCACGTCAGGTTGCCATTCACCTGGCCCGCGAGCTTACGGACTCTCCCCTCCAGCGCATCGGCGAGGCGTTCGGGGGACGCAACCACGCCACCGTGCTGCATGCATGCAAACGTGTCGAGAAGCGCGCGGGTGACGATCAACAAGCTGTCGACGAGCTGGCCGAGCTCAAACAGCGACTCCGGCGCGATACATAACGACCGGCGCGATTGTCAGACTTGCCTGTTCTCCGCGTATCCCATCTTCCCCGCTCGATGCGGGCAATCGAGCGGTTTTCAACAACTCAGACCACCCTATGACTTCTACAACCCCCTGAGGTATTCATCGTGAAGATCTCCTCAGAGCGCGAGGCTCTGCTTCGACAACTTCAGACCGTGAGCAGAGTGGCCTCGACGCGCAGCGCGATCCAGGCGCTCTCGGGAGTTCAACTGGTCGTCGAATCAGGGAAGTGCGAGCTGCGCGCGACTGACATGGACGTTGGCCTACGCGTTCCGGTACCGGCCGATATCACCCGCGAGGGCGTGGTTGTCCTGCCGGCTAGGCTCCTGCTCGACGTGGTCCGGTTTCTCCCCGCCGACGACGTCTCGCTCGAGCTTCGCGCCGCCGAACAGGACGTCGAGGTCGTCTCGGGCAACGCCACGTTCCACATTCGGACCTTGCGAGCGGAGGACTTCCCGCCCTTCCCTGAACCGGAAAATGACTCAACCGTGTCCCTGCCCGCTGAGGCCTTCGTCTCTACGGCGCTCAAGGTGGCGAGCTCAGCGTCTCGCGATGAAACCCGGCCGGTGCTCACCGGCATCCTTGTCTCGGCATCGGACCGCGAGCTGAGAATGGTCGCCACCGACTCCTACCGCTTGAGCGTCAAGGAGACGGTGCTCGAGTCGCCCCTCGCCTCGGGCTTCGAGGTCAACGTCCCGGCCCGGGCTCTCCAGGAGCTCGCTCGCATTGCTGGGCACGTCGAGGACGAGGAGCTCCGGATCAGCGTGCGCCAGAACCAGATCCTGTTCGAGCTCGGCGGGATCGTCCTCTCCTCACGGCTCATTGACGGCCAGTTCCCGAACTACCGCCAGCTCCTCCCGGAAACGTTCGAGCACGAACTCCGCCTCGCCGGCGCCGAGCTCACCGATGTGGTGCGCCGCATCAGTTTGCTGGCCCAGAAGAACGCCCCGCTGCGGCTGTCGTTTAACCCGGGCGAGTTGACGATTTCGGCCCAGACGCCCGATATCGGCGAGGCTCGCGAGTCGCTGCCAGTCTCGTTCCAGGGCGACCCGCTGGAGATCGGCTTCAACCCAGAGTTTCTACGCGCCGGCCTGGAGGCGATCGAGGAGGGGGATGTGGTGGTGAAGCTGATCAGCCCGCTACGGCCGGGATTGATCGAGTCGGGCGACGAGAGCCGGTTCCGCTACCTGATCATGCCGATCCGGCTGAACGTGTAGTCCCAGGCTCTCGCCATGCAGGTCCTCAGCCTGAACCTGCGCGACTTCCGCAGCTACCACGACGTCAGCGTCGAGCTGGGCGACGGGCTGACCGTGGTAACCGGGCCCAACGGGGCCGGCAAGACCAATCTGCTCGAAGGTCTCTACTTCGCCTGCACCGGTCGGTCGTGTCGGACGAACAACGAGCGCGAGGTCGTGAGGTTCGGCGCTGGAACCGCTCGAACCCTGCTCACGTGCCAGGACGCCGATGGTCGGCACGAGCTGTCGGTCGGGTTCGCGCCCGGACAGTCCAAGGTCATGCGGGCCGACGGCGCCATGGTCGACCGGCTGCTTGACGTCACGGGGCGCCCGCTCGTCAGTGTGTTCCTTCCCGACCGCCTCGAGCTGATCAAGGGCGCTCCGGCGCTCCGGCGCGCCCATCTCGACCAGTTCATCGCCGCGCTGTGGCCGGGACGCGCCGCCACGCGCCGGCTCTACGGCCAGGCCCTGGCCCAGCGCAACGCGCTGATTGCTCGCATCCGAGCCGGTCGAGGCTCGCCCACGTCGCTGTCGAGCTGGGATGCGCAGCTCGCCCGCCACGGGTTCGCGCTGATGAGCGATCGGCGAACCGCCGTCGCCATGATCGCCGAGCCGTTTCGACATATCGGTGTCGCCCTGGGACTAGACAGCGAACCGGAGGTGTCGTATCGACCGCGCTCCGCGGCCACGGACGCAGGCGGCCTGGCCCGAGATCTGGCCGAACGTATCGACTCAGACCTCGAGCGCGGCTTCACCGGGCACGGGCCGCATCGCGACGATCTGTCGACCGAGCATGATGGGCACGACCTGCGCGCGTATGGCTCGCAGGGTCAGCAGCGGCTGGCGCTGCTGGCGTTGCTGCTGGCGGAACGCGGAGTGCTCGCCGACCATCGCCCCAGTGCGCCCGTGATGCTGCTTGACGACGTGATGAGCGAACTCGATCGCGATCGACGGCAGGCGCTGGTCGATCTCCTGCGCAGCAGCCCGGGCCAGTCGGTCATCACCGCCACCGACCTCGAGCACGTGCCGGGATCCACCGACCAGGACATTGCTCACCTGGCCGTGGCAGACGGCTGTCTTCTGGCGATGGCGGCCCCGGCATGACCGGATATCGCCGTAGTCCCCGCCGGCTGACGTTCGCCCTCGATCAGATCCGTGATGAGCTCGAGCCCGACAGTCTCCTTGCCGAGGTGCAGCGCGTGTGGCGGGAAGCCGTCGGCGCCGCGATCGCGCAGGAAGCCCAGCCAGCGAGCGAACGGCACGGGGTCCTCACCGTCTCGTGCTCGGCCTCGGTATGGGCTCAGGAGCTCGACTTGATGGGTCCCGCCATCGTCGGGCGCCTGAATCGGCTGCTTCGCGCTGGGGAGATCTCGCGCCTGCGCTGCGTCACTTTGCCCTCCGGAATGTGACGCGCAAGGCTCCTCTTCGCGGGCACTTTGGCACGCGAGCCCGCGCTCTCGGCAAACAAGCCGTTACGCCTCGGCAAATCCTCTCCGTTTTGCGGGGTTTGCAGGCAAAAGGCGAGACCGGAGGACCCGGATCCGACCCCGTGCTGTGCTAAGCTTATGTGCACAATTTTCGACGCCCCGGGGCGCGCGCGAGGTTGCGCGGATCCGGGGCGTCTCGATGTCATCGGAGGATTGTTGGCAACTGACCCTGGCGCCACGGGGCGCCCAAACAACGAGAGCAGCTACGACGCGCAGGACATCACGGTCCTGGAGGGTCTAGAGGCCGTACGCCGGCGTCCCGGCATGTACATCGGCTCGACCGGCGAGCGCGGGCTGCACCACCTGGTCTACGAGGTCGTGGACAACTCCGTGGACGAGGCCCTGGCGGGCCGCTGCGACCACGTCGAGATCACGATCCACCCTGACAACTCCGTGACCGTGATCGACGATGGCGCCGGCATCCCGGTCGCGATTATGGAGAAGGAACAGCGCCCGGCGGTCGAGGTCGTGCTGACTGTCCTGCACGCGGGCGGCAAGTTCGGCGAAGGTGGCGGCTACAAGGTCTCGGGCGGCCTGCATGGCGTCGGCGTATCGGTTGTCAACGCGCTGTCCGAGAAGCTCGACGTTGAGATCCGCCGCGATGGGTTCGTCTGGACCCAGTCATTCGAGCGCGGCACGCCACTGGGCGAGCTTAAGAGGGGTGAGCCCACCAAGGAGACCGGAACCACGATCACCTTCCTGCCCGACGCCGACGTATTCGAGACGCTGGACCTCAGCTTCACCACGCTCGAGGAGCGCATGCGAGACACCGCTTTCCTGACCCGCGGGCTGCGCATCACGCTCATCGATAAGCGCGCCGAGGGCCACAGGGCTGAGTTTCACTACGAGGGCGGGATCGTCGACTTCGTCAAGTACCTCAACCGCAACAAGGACCCGATCACCAACAAAGTGATCTCGTTCGAGGGCGAGAGCGAGGAGGGGCAAGTCGAGGTGGCGATGCAGTGGAACTCCTCCTACCAGGAGTCCGTGTTCTCGTTCGCCAACAACATCAACACGATCGAGGGCGGTGCCCATCTGTCCGGCTTCCGCTCGGCCCTGACCAACGCGCTCAACAACTACGCGCGGGACAAGGGCGAGCTCAAGGAGAAGGACGACAACCTGACCGGCGAGGACGTCCGCGAGGGCCTCACCGCGGTGATCTCGGCCAAGCTGGTCGATCCTCAGTTCGAGGGCCAGACGAAGAGCAAGCTCGGCAACCCCGGGATGCAGGGGTTCGTGCACTCGGTGGTGTACGCCCGGCTCACCGAGTTCCTGGAGGAGAACCCGCAGGACGCCAGGAGGGTGATCCGCAAGAGCGTCGAAGCGGCGCGGGCGAGGGCGGCTGCGCGCAAGGCGCGCGATCTGACCCGGCGCAAGTCGGCGCTCGAGAACTCGGCGCTCCCGGGCAAGCTCGCCGACTGCTCGGTCAAGGACCCGGCGCTGGCCGAGCTGTTCATCGTCGAGGGCGACTCGGCCGGCGGTTCGGCGGTGAGCGCGCGCGACCGCAACACGCAGGCGATCCTGCCCTTGCGCGGGAAGATCCTGAACGTCGAGAAGAGCCGGATCGACAAGGTCCTCCAGAACCAGGAAATCCAGGCGCTGATCACCGCGATCGGCACGGGCGTGCGCGACGAGTTCGACATCACCAGGGCGCGCTACCACAAGGTCGTGCTGCTGACCGACGCCGACGTCGATGGAGCCCACATTCGGACGCTCGCGCTGACGCTCCTGTTCCGCGAGATGCAGCCGTTGATCGAGGCCGGTTACGTGTACATCGCCAAGCCGCCGCTCTACCGGCTGACCAAGGGCCAGAAGCACCGCTACATCGAGCGGGAGTCCGAACTCGAGGACATCCTGCTCGGCGACAAGTTCGAGAAGATCGACGTCTTCGACCGCTATAACAAGCCGCTGAAGCTGACCGACGCCCGCTGGAAGCGCTTCAACCGGCTGCTCAAACAGTACGACGGCTGGGCCTCCGCGCTGCGGGCGGCGCACGGTCACGGCGTGATCAACTTCCTGCAGCAGGCGCGCCTGCTCGAGGAGCAGATCACCGACGTCGACGCGCTCCTGCGCCATGTCGCCAAGGAGGGCCAGAATGGCGAGTCGCACCGCGCTGAGCTGGTCGCCGAGAACGATCACGAGGTTGTCATCCGCACCGTCGAGGCCAAGACCGGGTTGGCCACCACCCACACGATTCCGCGGGCGACGCTCGAGGCCGAGGAGTACCACAAGCTGGCCGAGGTTCACCGCGAGCTCGTGGAGCTGGTCGGGACCCCGCCCTTCCACATCCAGCTCGGCGAAAACGCCAAGGATGCGCCCACGTTCGAGGAGCTGCGCGAATGCGTGCTGGCCGTTGCTCAGCGCGGGATCGAGTACTACCGCTTCAAGGGACTGGGCGAGATGGACGCGCACGAGCTCCGGGAGACCACGATGGACCCGTCGAGCCGGACGCTGGTGCAGGTCACCATGGAGGATGCGGCGTCGGCCGACCTGGTGTTCTCGATGCTGATGGGCGACCAGGTCGAGCCGCGGCGAGCCTTCATCGAAGAAAACGCCCGGCTCGTGTCGAACCTCGACGTCTAAAGGGAGTCGTTGGTAATGGCATCGATCGACGCCATCAGCGGCGGCAACATCGAGCCCCGCGGGCTCGAGGAGGAGATGCGCTCGGCGTATCTCGACTACGCAATGTCGGTGATCGTCGGGCGCGCCCTGCCCGACGTCCGCGATGGCCTCAAGCCGGTCCACCGGCGGATCCTCTACGCGATGAACGAAATCGGCCTACGGCCGCCGCGCAAGCACGTCAAGTGCGCGACGATCGTCGGCGAGGTGATGGGCAAGTACCACCCTCACGGGGACTCGGCGATCTACGACACGCTCGCCCGGATGGCCCAGGACTTCTCGATGCGCTATCCGCTCGTCGACGGGCACGGCAACTTCGGCAACATCGACGGCTGGGGGGCCGCCGCGATGCGCTACACCGAGGCCCGGCTCGACGCGCTGGCCACCGAGATGCTGCGTGACATCGACCAGGAGACGGTCGACTTCGCGCCGAACTTCGACGGCTCTAAGCAGGAGCCGTTGGTGTTGCCGTCGCGGTTCCCGAACCTGCTCGTGAACGGCGGCGCCGGCATCGCGGTCGGCATGGCCACCAACATCCCGCCGCACAACCTGCGCGAGGTCGTGGCGGCGACGCTGGCCTACATCGACGACCCCGACATCGACGTCGAGGGCCTGATGAAGCACCTCAAGGGACCTGACTTCCCGACGGCCGGAACGATCCTTGGCCGCGAGGGCATCCGTGACGCGTACGCCACCGGCCGCGGCCGGATCCGGGTGCAGGCCAAGGCGCACATCGAGCCGATCGGGCAGGGCAAGGAGGCGATCATCGTTACCGAGCTCCCGTTCCTGGTGCGCAGGGGGGGCGACGGCGGGGTGATCGAGAAGATCGCCACGCTCGTGCACGAGAAGAAGCTCCCCGAGATCACCGACATCCGCGACGAGTCCGATCGAAACGGGATGCGGATCGTCATCGAGCTCAAGCGCGACGCGATCCCCAAGGTCGTGCTCAACAAGCTGTTCAAGCACACCCCGATGCAGCAGACCTTCGGCGTGAACATGGTGGCGCTCGTCGATAACGTGCCGCGCACGCTCTCGCTGCGCGAGGTGGTCGGCCACTACGTCGACCACCAGCGCGATGTCATCGTTCGCCGGACCAAGTACGAGCTGCGCCGGGCCGAGGAGCGCGCTCACGTCCTCGAGGGCCTGCTGGTCGCGCTGGCCAACCTGGACGAGGTCATCGCGCTGATCCGCGGCTCCCAGACGCCCGAGATCGCGCGCCACGGCCTGGTCGAGCGGTTCGAGCTGACCGTCGTGCAGGCCCAGGCGATCCTCCAGCTCACCCTCAGCCGGCTGACCGCCCTCGAGGCCGACAAGATCAAGCAGGAGCACAAGGACCTGATAGAGCGGATCAAGGAGCTGCGCGAGATCCTCGGCGACGAGAGCAAGGTCATGGCGCTGATCAAGGAGGAGCTCTCGGAGATCTCAGAGTCTTACGGGGATGACCGTCGAACCGAGATCGTTCACACCGAGGGCGACATCGACATCGAGGACCTGATCGCCGACCAGCAGATGGTGATCTCGATCACCCACTCGGGCTACATAAAGTCGCTGCCGCTGTCGACCTACCGCCAGCAGCGCCGAGGTGGCGTCGGAGTGACCGGGATGGAGATGAAGGAGGACGACTACATCGAGCACCTGTTCGTCTCCTCCACTCACGACTACCTGCTGTTCTTCACCAACCGCGGAAAGGTCTATCGGCTCAAGGTCTACGAGCTACCGGAGGCCTCACGGACCTCGCGGGGCCGCGCGCTGGTCAACCTGCTCCCGTTGCGCGACGGCGAGCGCGTGCAATCCGTGCTGGCGACGCGAGACTTCGGCGAGGGCCGCTACCTCGTATTCGCCACCCGCAACGGAATGATCAAGAAGACCGAGTTCGCCGCCTACAACACGCCGATCAAGGCCGACGGCATCATCGCGATCAACATCCGCGACGACGATGAGTTGGTCGCGGTCCGCCGCACCAGCGGCCACGACGACATCATCATGGTCTCTCGCTCGGGCCAGGCCGCGCGCTTCAACGAGGATCAGGTCCGCCCGATGGGCCGCGACACGAGCGGCGTACGCGGCATGAACGTCGCGCAGCAGGACAACGCGGTGCTGGCCATGGACGTCGCCTGCGACGACCAGGAGCTGCTCGTGGTGACCGAAGGCGGGTACGGCAAGCGGACCCCGATCCCCGACTACCCCGTCAAGGGCCGCGGGACGATGGGCGTCAAGACGATCACGCTGACCGAGAACAAGGGTGCGCTGGCCGGCGCACTGGTCGTGCGCGAGTACCAGGAGCTGGTGTTCATCTCCCAGAACGGGATGGTGCAGCGCACCTCGGTCCGCGGCATCAACCGCTACGGCCGCGCCTCGCAGGGCGTCCGCGTGATGAACATCCGGGAAGACGACCAGGTCAGCGCGGTGGCGTTGGTGGTCGAGTCCGAGGCGCCGACGGCGGCGCCCGTGGCCGAGGAATAGGCCCAGACCGAGCGGGCGGGAGGCAGCCCCGGGGGCGCGCCGGGCGCAGCCCGAGCCGACGGGATGCAGCCCCCGGGGGCCCGCCGGGTGCGGCTCCGGGCGGGAGTGATGCAGCCCCCGGGGCGCGGCGGGTGCAGCCCCGAGCCGGCGTGAGGCAGCCCCCGGGCGAAATTCGAGCGGCTCGCACGTGATCCCGCCCGCGCCATTCGCTAATCTGATCGTCACCAGAGAAAGGAGGTGGTCCGACTGTCTGAAAGTTCTTGCGGGACCCTGGAGGTGTCCGGCCGCTAGGTCGGAGGCTGACCCCGCTTAGCGGAGTCCCCCCGAGACACCGCCGGCGCGAGCGCCGGGACTCGTCCCTCCGGCATGCACCAGCTCGCTCCGGTGATGCCAGCCAACCTATGAAGGGCGCCGACGTCGACGGCGCCCTTCATGCGTCAGGGGGCAGGCGGCGCGTCGCCGCATCGGCTAGGTAGGGAGAGCGAGGCCCACCAGATAGGTCGCTCCGCCGACGATCACGCCGGCTAGTGTCATCTCCAGCCCAGCCGACCACCAGCTCCTGAGCGTGACCAGCGACTTCGCGGCTCCGACCAGGAAGTGGGCCACCAGGGAGACGATCGCCGCGGCGACGATGGCCACCGTCCCGGTCGTGAAGATGAACGGGATGACCGGGACGATTGCGCCGAGGCCGGTCGAGATCCCGGCCGCGACTGCTGCCTGTGCAGGGTCGCCGCGGTCGCCGGCGATGCCGAACTCCTCGGCCGAGAGCGCCTGGAGCATTGCGTCGGGCTGCTTGGCGAGCTGCGCGGCCATGGCGTCAGCGGTCGCCGGGTCGATGCCCTTCAGCTGGTAGAAGAGCGACAGCTCCTCCCGTTCCTCCTCGGGGTGCTCGGCGATCTCCTGCCGCTCACGCTCGATGTTGGCCGCCGCCACCTCGGCCTCGGAGCGTTCGGCCAGAAACGCACCCGTCGCCATCGAGAGTGCCGAGGCGACCGCGGCCGACACGCCGGCGGTTAGGACGAAGGTCGACCCGCCGGTGGCGCCGGACACGCCGGCGACGATCCCGAACACCGCGGCGAGACCGTCGTTGGCCCCGTAGATCGCGCCGCTGATCCAGCCACCGCCGGTGCGGTGCCATTTCTCACGGCCGATGATCTTGTCGAGCCGCGCCTGTGCCGGGTGCACGGGAGCGGGGGCGTCGGCGTCGCCGGCGCTCTCGGAAGGTCCGGAGCGCAGCTCATTGACGGCGTGGGAGTGGGCGCGTTCCTCCTTGCGAATCCCGCGCAGCAGCTCGTCGGTCACCGGGTCGCCCGTGGAGCGCTTGTACAGGCCGTCGACCTCGTCATCCTCGGCCGCCTCGCGCGCGGCGAGGAGCCGATCGACCGGGGCTATGCGCGCCTGGAGACGCAGCCATGGGGACAGACGGACGCTCTCGGGCGCGGGAACCGGAATGCCCAGCTCCCCCATCCGCGCCTCCAGGCGCCGGCGATGGCCGCTCTCCGCTTCCGCCATGCGGCGCAGGATCTCCGCCTCGCGCTCCGGCATCCGCTCGGCGATGGCCTCGTACATGCGCCCGGCGACGATCTCGCCGCGCCAGGCCTGGAGCAGGCGCTCGCGCACCTGGTGATCGTCCGTGATACTCGCCGACATCGCAGGGTCAGGCGGCTAGGTACTGCTGCCAGGCGACCGGAATGGTCGGGCTCGCCACGTGGATGAAGACGGTGGCGCTGGGCGTGCGGGGCTGCTTGAGGAGTCGCATGCCGACCTGACGGGGCAGAGCGTCTCCCTTGCGCCGGTTGCACGGGGCGCAGGAGGCGACGATGTTGTCCCAGCTCGAGCCGCCGCCCTTGGAGCGCGGAACCACGTGGTCGACGGTGAGGTTCGAGCGCGAGCCGCAGTATTGGCAGGTCCAGTTGTCGCGGGCGAAGACGGCCCGGCGGGTGATCTTGCGCCGGTGCGTATCTCGCGGAATGCGCACGTAGCTGACCAGGCGAATCACCACGGGCCGCACCATCGTCGCGGTCGCCGAGTGGAGCTCCCACTCGGCGCGCTCGATCACCTCTGCCTTGTCCTTGAGCAGGAGGACGACCGCCCGCCTGACCGTGCAGACGTTGATCGGCTCGTACGTCGCGTTCAACACGAGCACCCGGCCAACCTCACGTCCGCGTCGCTGGTGCTCGGGAGGCGACGCGGACCAGACTGGCGCTGGCGCTGAGGAGGCCATGGCT
>JAFASQ010000566.1 GCA_019244395.1 Solirubrobacterales bacterium
GGCGATGTTCTCGCCCTTGACGATCGCCTCGTACGCCTTCACCCGCCCGACCGTGTCGTCGGACTTGATCGTGAGCATCTCCTGGAGGGTGTACGCCGCGCCGTAGGCCTCAAGCGCCCACACCTCCATCTCGCCGAAGCGCTGGCCGCCGAACTGCGCCTTGCCGCCCAGGGGCTGCTGGGTGACCAGCGAGTAGGGGCCGGTGGAGCGAGCGTGGATCTTGTCGTCGACCAGGTGCAGCAGCTTCAGGATGTACATGTAGCCGACCGTTACCTGCTCCTCGAACGGCTCGCCCGTGCGCCCGTTGAACAGCGTGACCTTGCCCGAGGCCTGCTCGCCGGCGCGCCGCCGCTTGTCGACGTCCATCTTGATATGGCCCTGGTGCTCGTCCTGCCAGCGCACCAGCGCCTCGTCCACATCGCGGACGGTGGCACCGTCGAACACGGGCGTGGCCACGTAGACCTTGCCGCCGTCGCCCTGGGCCTCCTGGTAGGCCGGCGAGCCGTCGTCATACCAGCCGTTGGCCGCCACCCACCCGAGGTGCGTCTCGAGGATCTGCCCCAGGTTCATACGGCTCGGCACTCCGAGCGGGTTGAGGATCACGTCGACCGGCGTGCCGTCCTCCAGGAACGGCATGTCCTCGATATCGACGATCTTGGAGATGACGCCCTTGTTGCCGTGGCGCCCGGCCAGCTTGTCGCCCTCGGCGATCTTGCGCTTCTTGGCCACGAAGACGCGGACCAGCTCGTTGACGCCGGGCGGCAGGTCGTCGCCCTCGTCGCGGCTGAACGTCTTGACGTCAATGACCACGCCACCCTCGCCGTGGGGGACCTTGAGCGAGGTGTCGCGAACCTCGCGCGCCTTCTCCTTGAAGATCGCGCGGATCAGCTTCTCCTCGGCCGTGAGCTCGGTCTCGCCCTTGGGCGTGACCTTGCCCACCAGCAGGTCGCCGGAGCCCACCTCGGCGCCGATGCGCACGATGCCGCGGTCATCGAGGTTGCGCAGCGACTCCTCCGAGCGGTTCGGGATGTCGCGGGTGATCTCCTCGTCGCCCAGCTTGGTCGTGCGAGCGTCGATCTCGTACTCCTCGATGTGGATCGAGGTGAGCTCGTCGTCCTTGACGATCCGCCGGGACAGGATGATCGCGTCCTCGAAGTTGTAGCCCTCCCAGGACATGAAGGCGACCAGCAGGTTCTTGCCGAGCGCCATCTCCCCGGAATCGGTGGCCGAGCCGTCGGCCAGCACGTCGCCGGCCACGACCTTCGTCCCGACGTCGACGATCGGCTTCTGGTGGATCAGCGTGCCCTGATTGGAGCGCATGAACTTCTGGAGCAAGTACTCGTCCGAGCTGCCGCCGTCCTGGTCGACCACGATCTGCTCGGCGTCGACGTAGGACACGGTGCCGGGGTTACCCGTCACCACAAGGTCGCCGGTGTCGATCGCCGCGCGGCGCTCCATGCCGGTGCCGACCAGCGGCGCGTCGGTGACGAGCAGCGGCACGGCCTGGGCCTGCATGTTCGATCCCATCAGGGCCCGGTTGGCGTCGTCATGCTCGAGGAACGGGATCATCGCGGTCGTGACCGACCAGATCTGCTCGGGCGAGACGTCGATCAGGTCGACCTCCTCGGGCGCGACCGTGACGTACTGGCCGGCCTGGGTGCGGCAGACGATCTCCTCCCCGGACAGGTTGCCCTTCTCGTCGACCGGCGTGTTTGCCTGGGCGATGATCCGCTCCTCCTCCTGGGTGGCGTCCAGGTGGACGATCTCCTCGGTCACCTTGCCGTTGTTGACCACCCGGTAGGGCGTGGTGACGAACCCGTGCTCGGACACCTCCGCGTAGGAGGACAGGGAGCCGATCAGACCGATATTCGGACCCTCCGGGGTCTCGATCGGGCACATGCGGCCGTAGTGGGTGGGATGCACGTCGCGCACCTCGATCGGCGCGCGCTCCCGGGTCAGGCCGCCGGCGCCGAGCGCGGACAGCCGCCGCCGGTGCCTCAGGCCCGCGAGGGAGTTCGTCTGATCCATGAACTGGCTCAGCTGGCTGGAGCCGAAGAACTCCTTGAGCGCGGCCACGACCGGCCGGATGTTGACGATCGTCTGGGGGGTGATCGTGTCGGCGTCCTCGGTGGTCAGGCGCTCGCGGACCACACGCTCCATGCGGTACAGGCCGATGCGGAACGCCTCCTGGATCAGCTCGCCGACCGTCCGCAGACGGCGGTTGCCGAAGTGCTCGTACTCGTCCAGGTGATCCTGGACCGGCTCACGCGGCATGGCGAGAGCCTCCGCGGCGTAGTCCTTGGTCTCGACGCCGTCGTCCTCGGGGATGCCGAGCAGGCGCGGCAGCGTGATCAGCTCCTTGACCAGCGCGATGATGTCGTCGTGGGTCA
>JAFASQ010000176.1 GCA_019244395.1 Solirubrobacterales bacterium
AGTCGAGGGCGCGAAGGCGAGCGCGGCGGCCGCGGGGATGCTCGGCCGGCTGCCGCCGGCACCGACCGCAGCTATCACGATCGCGGCGCAGACCGCCGCAAGGCCGGCCACCGCGACCGCAGGTCGCCAACCGGGTGTCGCGCGACGAGAGCCGGCCGCCCGCGGGCCGTACGCCTGGCGCACCTTTGCCTCGACCGAGCCCACGAGGCCAGCGGGAACGTCTGGGCCGCCCACCCTGAGCTCCTGCGCCACGCGTCGCTGCGCGGCGATCTGACGGCGGATCTCAGGCCGCTCCGCCCAGGTGCCCCCCTCGGAGGACGCGGTGTCGGCGGCTGGGTCATCTACGAGCCGCGTGATCTGGGTGGCTTGCAGTTCTTCGGGTGAGGGCCTGAATCGCATGGCTTGGTTTGATCATAGGACGTCATCTATGGACTGACGGCCGCGCAGCGCCAGTTATTCCGAGCCGCGCCTCCCAGGTCCCGGCCGGGCGCTCCGCGTGGGTGTCGAGGGCATACCTCACGCTGTTTAAGACGCAATCGCCGGCCGCCGTATTCCATCCTGCGGGCACGAATTTCTTGCGTCGGCTGCAGGCGCGCGACGGTGGCGGCCTCGCCGGCGCCTCGGTGGCGACGCCAGTGTGCGTCCGGCGCGATCTACAGCACGAGATGAAGAATTTCTTTGCTGAGGCGATGGAATACGCCGGCGAGAGGCTGCGTCTTATCCGGTATCGGCACCTAGTGGGGGCCGGGAGAAGAGAAAGGTCAGTGACTTCTTCCGCCGCCGGGTGTGACCTCTGTCCGTCACAACTCTAAGGAGAACACATGCTCACGCATGTCAAGCATGCGCGCCCGGTGGCGCGCTCGTCGAAGGCCGCTCGCAGGCACCGCGCGGCCAGGTGGGCCCGCGTCGCCATCGCTGCCGCAGCTCCGGTGATCGCCACCGGCTCGGTCGCGAGTCCAGCCCTGGCTCAGGACGCACCGTCCAACTACCAGTTCCGCACGATCGACAACCAAGCCGATCCGACCTTCAACCAGCTGCTCGGCATCAATCAAGACGGGCTCATCGCCGGATACTTCGGTTCCGGCGCGATGGGGCATCCCAACAAGGGTTACCTCCTTGTCGCCCGTCACGGTCAGGCAAGATATCTGAACGAGAATTGGCCCGAGTCGGCCCAGACGCAGGTCACCGGCCTGAATGATCGCGGTGTCACCGTCGGTTTCTGGTCAAGCACGAACAACGGCGGCACCACCCCGGTGAATGACAACCGTGCGTTCGTCTCCGTCCGCGGATCCTTCATCGACGGCGACTTCCCCACGGACAACCCGGCATCTCCGCCATTTGACCAGCTGCTCGGCGTCAACGACCACGACATCGCGGTCGGGTTCTACAACGATGGCGCCAGCCCAACCAACACCCACGCCTACACGTTCGACATCCGCCGCAACCGGTTCAACGAGGTTACGCCGTCAGGGATCACCAATCCCACCGGCGCGGCGATCAACAACCAGGGCGACATCGCCGGGTTCGGGACCGACGCGACGAGCGACTCCTCGAACGGGCAGGTCGTCGGATACGTGCTCCGGCGCGATGGCCGGGTGACCGTCCTCAACGTGTCCGGGTCGAGCCAGACTCAGGCTCTCGGAATCAACGACCGCGACGAGGTCGTGGGCGTCTACCAGGTCGGCACCGGCGACAACGCCATGATGCACGGCTTCACCTGGACGCCGGCGCGTGGCTTCCAGACGAACGTGGATGATCCCGCCGGCATGGGCGCCACCACCCTCAACGGCGTCAACGACCGCGGCCAGCTGGTCGGCTTCTACACCGACGCGAGCGGCAACGTCGATGGACTCCTCGCTAATCCGGTCCATCGCCACCGCGGCTGATCGAACCCACTCCCCCCCGCCGAGACCGGGCCGCCGAAATGCGGCCCGGTCTCGCTGTGCCCGGCGGCGCACAGGGAATTTTCGTGGCTCGAGGAGGTCGCGCCTCGGGGCGTGATGTGCTCACAACTGGGAGTTGACCGCCATCCGGCGCCAGCGCCCGGGGTAAACCCCATCGAACCCGCGGAGACCACCGGGCGCCAACGTCAGCCCCAGCGAGTGGCCGCGCGCCGGACCCCGCCGCGGGTGATCGCCCCCAATCGGATTGCTCGGCCGGTTGCCGACCTGGGCGTGGACCTGATCGCTAGGCGACTGAACTTCAGACGAGCAGGCTAAGCCGAGCCCGTCGTGGCGGTCGTGATGCCGGCGCGCCGACGTGGTCGCAACAGCGGCAGTGTCGTCTCTTCCGCGAACTGCTCCCCGGTCACGCCGGTGACGAAGTGTCCGCCGCGGATGAGCCCTCGGGCTTCGAGCCGGCGCAGGGCCCAGAGGACCTCCCGCCACGGGACCGCGAGTCGCTCGTTGAGGTAGACGTCGCGGAAGACGACGCCCCAGCGCCGCAACAGCTGCCAGGCGACCGTTTCGGCGAGCTCCTCGATCTCTTCGCACGGCTGCGCGGCGGGCAGCAGCGTCCACCGGCCCTCGGCGGCGTGTCGCCATGGTCCGCGGCGTCCGCGGGAGGCGGCTCGGGAATTCGAATAGGTTCGCTGCCGGCGGGCGAAGCGCGAGCGGGCGCTCAGAAGCGAGCGGACGGCGGCCCAGCCGTCGGCGGTGATGAGTCCTCTCGCGACGCCGTCCCATAGTCCTTCCTCGACTTCGGCGGGCAGGAGGTTGGTGATCGACCGCAGGTCCGAGTGAAACAGCGCCCCATGTCCGCGTAGGGCGTCGAGCACCTCCCGTCCAGCCCCGGCCCCGGATTCTGCCGGCGCTGTCGTACCACGGTGCGCCTGTAGCAGCCAGGGCAAGTCCTCGCGCAGCATGAACGTGATCGGCGTGCGGCGGGACGGAGTCTTCGGTGTCCCCGCGGCGGACTCAGCCGCCAGGTCGGCCCCCTCCCTGACCGGCTCCAGGACCGATAGCCGGCCCCACGCCACCTCACCGGATAGGCATAGATCGTCCAACCATTCAGGCCGGTAGGACGCGACCCGCTCGGCGAACATCCGCTCCCACTCGCCGGCGGGCCATTCGAAGCCCTGGAGCTGCTCGATCACCTCGGCGAGTCCCGCCCGCCCGTGCGGCTGGGTGCCCGGGGCGGTGTGCGACCAGGACTGCAGGAACGACTGCCACTCTTCCTGGGTCACCGGGCGGATCGCCGCGCGTCGGCGCTCACGGGTGTAGGAGTGAATGCGGGCCAGCAGCCGGCGCGCGCACCACTGCTCCCCCCGCTCAGCCTCGAATCGCCCGGCCACCGCGAAGCCGCGCCCTCGTAGCGCCTCGAGCGCGATGGTCACCGACGATGGCGAGAGCCCGGTGGCGACCGCGAGGTCGTCGATCGTGACCGGACCCGATATTTCGAGATGGCCGCGCACAAGCGTCACGGCGGCGTCCTCGCCGAAATCACGCTGCGGGGCGAGGCCGGCCGGAAGCCGGTAGTCGGGGACGAACCGCGCGTCAGGGAACAGCGCCTCGAGCTCGGTGCGTCGCTCGGTCGCCCCCCAGAGCACGTCGTCGTCGGAGGCGTGGACCTCGAAGCACCGCCCGTCGTGTACCAGAGCTTCGAAATGGGCCGTCCAGTCCGGCCGAGGCCGGGTGCCCACCAGCGAGAGGAGCACGTCGTGCAGCTCGTCGGGAACCCGCACGTCCGGTGACGCCTCCGCCCGCACCCGCTCGATCGCGGCGGGATCGAGCCGGCCGAGCTCGCGGGGCTCCACCGGCAGTCCCCGGCGCAGCGGGACGGCGCGCGAGCGCCGCTCGCCGATCTCCGTGTCCTCGTCCAGGTAGGTGAACGGCGCGCCATTCAGGATCTCGTGGGCGAGGACGCTCGGCTCCACGGTGTCGACGAAATACAGCCGGACCGCGTCCTCCTCGAACCGCCGCACCAGCGCTCCTAGCCCGTCTATGTCCATCGCCTCGTGCAGGCAGTCGTGCAGGGTCTCTCGTACAAGCGGGTGATCGGGAATCTCGATCGGACCAGCCGGCGCGTTGTCCTGACACGCGGCGAGCGACGGGAACACTGCCGCCATGAGGTCGTCGGACTCCATGCGCTGGAGGTTGAACGGGTTGACCTTTCCGCCCTTTCGGCGCAGCACGGCGAGCGAGCGGTTGAGATTCCAGCGCCAGCGCGCCGTGAACATGGGGCTGCGGAGCACCGCCTGCGATACGGCGTCCTGCACGTTGCGCGAGCGCAGGAACGCCGGCACGTCCTCTAGTGGGAACGAGTGCTGCGGGCCGAGCGAGAGCAGCACCGCGTCGTTGCTCGCCGCCGCCTGGAGCTCGAAATCGAAGGTGAGGCAGAACTTCTTGCGCAGGCCCAGGCCGAGCGCCCGGTTGATCCGGGCGCCGAGGGGACTGTGCACGATCAGCTGCATCCCGCCGGTCTCGTCGAAGAACCGCTCGAACACGATGTCATCGCAGGTCGGGAGCACTCCGCCGAGCGCGGCCCGTCCCGCGGCCAGATAATCCACGGTGAGGGCAGCCGCCACCACGTCGACTCCTGAGGCTTCTTTGACGAACTCGATCGCTGGGTTCCGGCCGCCGGCGTCGAGTTCTTCGGCGATGCTGCTGCGCAGACTCGACACCTCGTCGGACAGCTCGTCGGTTCGACCCGGCGCCTCGCCCAGCCAGAACGGCACGGTGGGGTGCTTCCCGGCGGCATCCCGCACGCGCATGACGCCGTTGGTCACCTTGACGACCTGCCAGGGGTGGGTGCCGAGCAGGAACACATCGCCCTGCATCGACTCAATCGCGAAGTCCTCGTTGACCGTGCCGACGAGCACGTCCCCCGGCTCCATGAGCACCCGGTAGTCACCGGTCTCGGGTATCGCCCCACCTGAGGTGAGGCTGGCCAGGCGCGCACCGCGGCGAGCTCTGAGCCGCCCGTTGACCCGGTCGCGATGGAGGTAGGCCATGCGCTGGCCTCGCCCTGTCTCGATCCCGCTCGAGACGAGTTCGACGATCTCGTCGAAGACGGTCTCCGTGAGCTCGCGATATGGCCATGCGCGGGTGAAGAGTTTCAACAGCTCGTGTTCGGCCATGCCATCCTCGCCCCGGGCCGCGACCTCGGCCACGATCTGCTGGGCGAGGACGTCGAGTGGTTGCTCGGGCGCCTGGAGCGCATCCAGCCGCCCGCGCTCGACCGCGCTCAGCAACGCGACGCACTCGACCAGCTCGTCGCGCGTCGTCGGGTACAGGATGCCGCGAGGAACACCAGTGCGATGATGGTTTGCGCGCCCCACGCGCTGAAGGAAGGTTGCGATGCTGTGGGGCGAGCCGATCTGGCAAACCAGCTCGACCGGACCGACGTCAATGCCGAGCTCGAGCGACGCGGTGGCGACCAGGGCTTTGAGATCGCCGGCGCGCAGTCTTTCCTCTACGCGCTGCCGGCGCTCCCGCGACAGCGAGCCATGATGCGCGGCCACGACGTCTTGACCGAGCCGCTCGCCTAGTTCATGAGCCACCCGCTCGGAGAGCTTTCTCGTGTTGACGAAGACCAGGGTGGTGCGGTGGTTGGCGACGTGGCCTGCGATGCGGTCGACGATCTCGTCGAACTGATCGCTCGAGATCGCGGCTTCGAGCTCGCCGTCGGTCAGCTCGAGCGAGATCTCGCGGTGACGCAGGTGGCCGCTGTCGACGATCGCGGGAAGCGGCTCGCCGGCGCCGACGAGCAGACGCGCCGCAACCTCGACCGGCCTGACCGTCGCCGACAGCCCAATCCGGACCGGTGAGTGCTCGGTGACGGCGTGCAGCCGCTCCAGGGTCAGGGTCAGATGCGAGCCGCGCTTGTCGCGGGCGAGAGCGTGGATCTCGTCTACGATCACCGTGTCCACCGCGCTCAGGGTGGCGCGCGAGCGCTCGGCGGTCAGGTAGAGGTACAACGACTCCGGGGTGGTGACGAGAAGGTTCGGCGGCCGGCGCAGCATCGTCTGGCGCTCGCTCGAGGTGGAGTCGCCGGTGCGCACCGCGACGGTAATCGGCGCCGGCTCATGGCCGAGTTCCCGCGCCACCGCGGCGATCTCGGCCAGCGGCTCCTCGAGATTGGCGTGAATGTCCACCGCCAGCGCCTTCAGCGGGCTGAGATACACCACGCGCGTCACGCCCTCGATTGCCTCCCCGGCCTCGTGCGCGCAATACAGGGCGTCAAGCGCGGCCAGGAAGCCGGCGAGCGTCTTGCCCGAGCCGGTCGGTGCGCAGATCAGGGTGTGACGGCCGTCGAGGATCGCGGGCCAGCCCCCGGCCTGGGCGCCTGTCGGTCCTTCCGGAAAGCGCCGCTCGAACCAGGTTCGGACCGCTGGGTGGAAGCGCTCGAGGATGCCGACCGGACCGGCCGGCGCAGGGAGCAGCGAGCTTGCGGACATCGGTGCGTCACACAGTACCTGGCCCGGATGGGGCGGTCGGCGACGTAGCTCGGCGCCGGCGAAGTAGCTCAGCGCTCGCGCCGGGCCACCGCAAGCGACGCAATGCGTGGAGCTCCGCCCGACGCGCGAAGCGGGATCTACACAGCCCCTGCGTCGGGCGACGGCTCGGCGCCTTCAGGCGCGTCGGGCGACGGCTCGGCGCCCTCAGGCGCGTCGATATCAACCACCACCACGGTCTTGCTGCTGTTGTAGAAGAGCCTGATGCACGTGAAGCCGTACTCGACGAAGTCCGGTTGAGGAAGGCCGTGCTCGTCCAGGAACTCCCGCATCCGCTTCTCGCTCTCGATCTTCTTAGCCAAAGTCGCCATGCCGGCAGCATCGCCGCGCTCCCTGTGACGGATCAAGACGTAGTCGTGCCAATCCTGTGCCAACTTCGGTACGCATCTCCTGTCGATCCCGCTTCGCCGACCCGATCCCGCATCGTCGATGCCGATCCCGCATCGTCGACCCGATCCGCATCGTCGACCCCGATCCGGCATTTGTGCTCGATCCGGCATTTGTGCTCGATCCGGCATTTGTGCTAGGAATTAGCATAACTCTTTTGCTAATATTGCAACCATGGTAATGCAACCTCTCGCTCAGTCCCGCGCCGACCAGCGCCGCTTTATCGATCGCGCACGCGAGACCGACCTGATCGTCCGCGCCGCCAGCGCCGCGCAGCCGGTGTTGCTGCTCGGGGAGCACGGAAGCGGCCGAACGTCGCTCCTCAACCACGCGGCCTGGCTGCTCGCGCGGAAGGAGCAGCCGCGTGACGCAGTCCTGGTCTCCGGCGAGGTCGCGCGCGATGCCGCCCAGCTGCTGGGCGTGCTGGTGGCACGGGCGCAGCGCCTGGCCGGCCCGAGGCGCTCGCGTGCGGCATGGATCGACGACCTGCGGGCGCTCTCGATGCCCGACGGGCCGTTCGGCGAGGCTGCTCGGCCGGCGATCCTGATGGAGCTCGTCGACCTCCTCGGTGAGCGGCTGGCGGACCTCGAGCGCCCCGTGTGCCTGATGGTCGATGGGATCGCGCCCGCCGTCGCCCATGGCTTGTTCGGCAGCCTGCGCAACGAGCTTTGGGCGCTCGAGGGCGCAAGCTGGGTCGTCGCCGGCGACAGTGTGGTCGAGCCCCTCTACCTAGAGCCGCCTGCCGACGCGTTCTTCGAGCAGACCGTCACGCTCGGCCCGCTCAGCGACGCCGCCGCCGCGAAGCTGCTGAGAGCTCATGCCCCGGACCTGACCGATGCCCAAGTCGAGGAGGCGATCGCGGTCGGCGATGGCAACCCGCGCCGGTTGCTGCGCGCGGCCACCGAAATCGAGGCCGGGCTCCCCCCGTCCAGCGCGTCGGCGGATCAACTCGCCGGCAAGGCGGTAGAGGTTGCCGGGCCACTTGCCGGCGCACTCGTGGACTACCTCGCCATACATGGGCCGGCGGCCGCATCCGACCAGACGATGCTTCGCCAGATCGGCGCGAGCCGGCAGCGGGCGAGCCAGCTCATGCACAAGCTCGAATCCGCCGGACTGCTTGAGACGATCGAGAAGCACGAGCCTGGCCGGCGCGGGCGCCCGGCCCGCCGCTTCGCGTTGCGAACGCCTGTATGACTCACCAGATCCTGACCCAGCTTCTCGACGCGCATGCCTTCGACGGCAGCCCCCTGCACGTCGACATGCCTGCCTACCACGTCCCGTTTGATGACCGCGGGCGCACGGGCACCGAGCGCAGCGTCGCCCGGGCAGCGCGCAGCACCGAGCGGCTCGGCCTGCAAGGGCCCATCGGCTGCGGGAAGACGAGCGTGCTGCGTTACACCTTGGATGACCCAAACGCGACAATTGCGCCGATCTGGGTCTCGGTCGCCTTCGACGACGACCAGGTCGTCCTCGACGTCCGCCGCTTCGCCGCACACCTGATCCAGAGCATCGTGCGCGACGCGCAGCGCGCCGGCACGCTCACCGCGCGTGATCGGGACGCGGTCCTCACGGCAGCGGCCTCCAGACGGCCGCTCCCCGGCAGCGAGCGTCGGCTGGCCGCGAAGCTCGGGGCGAAGTTCTGGGTTGCCACAGCTGGGCTCGCCGGCGAGGTCACCTCCACCCTCCAAGGTGTCGACCTCGAGCGACCCGCGGCCGAGGTGCTCGAGAACGTCAATCGCGCACTCGAGACGATCCGCTTCGCGGATCGGCAGCCGGTCATCGTCGTCGACGACTCCGACAGCTTTACCCGCCGCCAGGGCAGCCGGAGCACCAGAGACCAGCTCGTCGGCGCGTTCTTCGGCCCTGTGTTGCGAGCCCTCACCGAGTTGCAAGCCGGCTTGGTCGTCGCGGTCCACGACGAGTACCTTCGCATGGAAGCGTTCGAGAGAGCGCGACGTGAGCACGGCGCGCTCGAGCGTCTTGTCGCCGTCCCACCCGTCGTCAGCGGCCAGCTCAAACGGATCCTCGAGCGTCGGGCGCACCTCGCCGGCGGCGCGCCGGATGACAACGTCCTCACCCGGGGTGCGGTCGAGGCGCTGGCGGAGCTCAACCGCTCACGCACCGCACGCAATCTGCGGACGACGCTGGGGATCGCCCACGCGGCGCTGGTTGCCGCCGTTGACCGCGGCGCCGAGCTGATCGACGAACAGGACGTCGCTCGTGCCGCCGTCGAGCAACTCGGTATCGGACCTAGCGCCTGAGCTCCGCTCGGCCGCTGGCGACTCAAAGGGTCAAAACGACTCACTGCCGTGAGTCAAACGACCTAGCTGTCCGGGGCGTGGGACGCGAGATTGTCGCTGGGAGCCGCCCCGCTCGGAGGGCGGAACTCCTCCCGTTCAAACAACAACCCTGAAGGGGGTCTCATGTCTAGCGTCCCGGTGACGATCGTCAATCTGTCGCCCAACGACCTGTTCGTGACGGGCTATTCGGGGACTGACCTGAGCGACTTCGTATCGCTGCCGTCGTTGGTCCACAGCCTCACGAGCCAGGTGGTTTGCCAGTGCAGCTGGCCCGGCTCCGGCGACCGCAATTACGACTGGCTCTATCTCAAAGACGCGCAGACCGAGCGTGAGTTCCAGGTGTACATCGAAGTCAACCGAATGAACGGTAACGACTACGCGTACTTCGGTTACAAGGATACCGACAGCACCGAGTCCAACAGCAATCCATCCCCGTTCCCAGACGATCCACCGCTTTACTACGCGATCGACTGGGAGGGTGGGACCACGGGTCCGGTCTATTACCTCCTGGCGGCCCCGCCGGCGACGCCGAATCCAAACACGGCAAACCCCGGCGCGACGTACTGGGTCACCCACAGCCAGGGCCGGCCCATCGGCTGATCTAGGCCGGCGCCGGAGCGGCGGCGGCGATCTGCGAAACGCGTTCGCCGCCGTATGCTCCGCGAAGCCGCACGACGCCCCGCCGCCTACCGCGAGTGACGCCGGCGGTCCTACCTGCGCGGATAGCGACGGGCGAACTGCACGAACACGCTCGCGGCCGGCTTGTGAGTGAAGCCGTACTGCAGGAGGCCGTAGTGGTAGAAGAACGCCGGGTCCGGACTCGCGTAGCTCGGCTGATAGTCGCGCAGGTTGAACCAGAAGGCCGCCCGCACGAACGGCAACTGGAGGATGTCGGTGTACGCGGCCCTCAGGTACTCCGCCTGGGTGGCGAAGGAGGGATACAGCGCATCGCGCGCCGTGGCGTTGCCCGGCCATCCGAACTCGGTCAGCCACAGCGGCATGTTCGGATAGTCGGCGTCGGCGAACTCCTGCTCGTAGGCCGAGAGCTCCTGGGGCCACGACATCTGGCAAAAGCCTGAGTAAACGGGTTGGCAACCCTGAGCGGGATACGGGCCGCGGGCGCCCGGCGCGTCGGGGATGCCGCCGACGTAGTCGTAATCGACCGCCGATGGACCCCAGTTCAGCGTCGGCGGCCCGGTGTTCTGTGACGGGAAGCGATAGGCGTGCAGCCCGATCCCGTCGAACGCCCGGACACCGTGCAGATCAGCGAGCACCGCATGCGCGAACGGCAGCACCGCCCAGCCGTCCTGTGGCTCGGTCGAAAAGCTGATCGGCCCGCCGAACAGCAATTTGAGGTGGGTGTGGTAGGTGAGGTTGACCTGCTGGAACACCTGGTACTGGCTAAGGAGCAGGTTCGCGTACTGCTGCGGGTCGGCTCGCGGGCGCCAGTACGTTGTCTGGTTGGGCTCCAGCCAGCTTTCCCAATACTGGACGACGTTGCGGTAGCGCACGAGCTCGGCGCGCAGGAACCCGGTATAGGCGCGTAGGTCGCTGCGCGTGGTTGGCGGACAGCCGGTGAAGTCGGAGGGTCGCGGCGAGAGCGAGCACGAGCTGGGACTGCCACCCAGGCTGACCAGCACGCCCAGGTGCTCCTTCCTGGCCTGGTCGACCTCGTAGTCCAGAACGCCCCAGTTGGGCTGGCCGCCGCGGCTGAAGTGCACACTCCCGTTGGTGAAGTGGACCCAGCGGGCGCCCAACCGAGCAGCCGTCGGTATGTCGCGCTTGAACCGCGCCTGGCTCGAGTCGTACGTGAGCGGGTTGATCCCGAAGATCGACGGGCTCGGCGGCCGGCCCATGTGGGGCAGCGCCGTCGGCTTCGGGGCCACCCGGGCCATCGAGACTCCCACGAGAAGCAGGTTCAGTCCCAGAACGACTGCGGCGATCACGCATGCCCAACCTCTCAACCTGAGCTGCACACCGATCTCCTTCCCCGCGTCGATGCTCCCCACGCAGCCGAACCCATTCACCCGGTCGAACGCCCGACCTCGATACGCCACCCAGGGTCGCTTCCGGTTACATGCGGTGCGCCACGCTTGCCGGCGCGCGATGCTGCCGCGTCGCGCTGGACGAGGCGCAGGGCGACGTGACGTGGCTGCCGGCACCGGGGTCTCGTCCGAAACGGCCAGTGTCCGCGATAGCGTCAGCGCTGCGCCACCCACCCCCCCATCTCGGCGTGTTCAGCGGTGCTCGTGCCGACCACGGGATGGAGGTCGATCGCGGGAGAGTAGCGGCTTGCCGGGGTGTCGCGACCAAGCGCCTCGGCCATGGCGCGAACGTGGTG
>JAFASQ010000178.1 GCA_019244395.1 Solirubrobacterales bacterium
CGGACGCTGCTCGCCCAACACTGCGACGTCGCCGTGCACAGCGTCAACACGTTCATCGTCGGCGAGCATGGCGACTCGCAGGTTCCCGCCTGGAGTCAGGCCGCGATCGGCGGCGTCCCGGTTCGAGACTGGTCCCCGCCGGGACGCGCGCCACTTGACGAGCAGGCGCTCGAGCGAATCGCTCACGAGGTGATCACCGCCGCCGAGCAGATCATCCGCGGCAAGGGGCGACCAACTACGCCGTCGGCCTTTCAGCCGCCGGGATCGTCGAGGCCGTCTTGGACGACCAGCGCAGCGTCATGCCGGTCTCGTCGCTGCTCACCGGCCAGTACGGCATCGATGACGTGTGCCTGTCGTTGCCGTCGATTGTCGATGACAAGGGTGTCGACGTGATCCTCACTCCGCCGCTCTCCAAAGACGAGGCCGATGCCCTACGTCGCTCCGCGGACACGGTCCGCGGCGTGGAGCGGTCGCTCGGGATCTGACGACCGCGGTCGCGCACGTCTGGGCGGCGCTCGATTGATGGTCGTGGTGCGAACGCCACGGTGCGCGCCCGCGCTGCTGTCAGTCTGCGCGACAAGGGGCGCGCGAACCCGCGAAACATCGCGTGCAGCGCTGCTGATGCATGGAAGCAGAAGCGAGCGGCGGCTTGTGAGACACGGAGGATCCGCCACCGCTCGGGGGCTGGCAGCATGGGGCTGTGGCTGACCGCGGAGATGTCATCGAGCTGGTGGAAGCGCACGTGGGTGCGTTTAACGCCGGGGAGGTTGGACGGGTGCTGGCGGGGCTCGCCACGGACGTGGTTTGGCAGACGGGCTCGGATGAGTTCGTGGGGCTCGATGATGTCGAGCGTTTGCTGCGGGGCGCCGCGGGGCTCTTCCCGGCGCTCGAGATCAAGCGCGTGCTCGTGGATGGTCAGCGAGCGGCTGTGGAGATGATCGAGCGGTATCTCCACGAAGGGCAGGCGCGTGAGGTGGCGATCGCGGTGTTTTTTTCTTTCGAGGGCGGGCTGATCAGCCGGGTGAAGGTGTTCCGCGAGGGCAGCGCTGATCCGTGAGGACGGTCGGCCGCCGAGTGCCGGGGACGGGCGTGCGCCGAGGCCTTTGCCTACCGCGATTGTTTCGCCGCAGAGAAGTGCTCGACGATCCGCTCCGCGTACCACTGCGGCCACGGAGTTTCCGGTTTCTCGGCTGCGTAGTCCTTGTCCAGCGAGACCAGCAGCCATGTGAGCTCGCTGCGAACCGGCGTCGTCTCCAGGATCCGCGGCAGCTCCGACAGGTTGGTTAGCCAATCCCCATACCAGGAGGCCCAGTCGGGATCGTCGCCATCGACGATGCGATAGACGGTGTGGTGCGTCTCGCCGGCCTCGTGCAGGAGGGCCGCGATGCGTGTCGACCGGTCGGTGTTCATTCCACGAAGTGTGCCGGAAGCGGGTCCTCGGCATCCGCCACCAAGCTCTTGCGAGCACCGCGCCGGACGGATCGTGCCCTGGAGGCGACGGGGCGGGCCCAGGCGCGGCTGCGTGTCGTCTCGCTGAGGAGGCAGGTCGGCGACCGCGCCTGCTGACGCGCGGGGTGAAGCAGTCGCCGCGCCATCATTTGCTGCGCGCGGAGCGGGAACGTCCCCCCACCGTCGTGATGCTTTGTGTGTTCGTCGGAGCGGGTCTGCGCGCCGAGGCGTTGTGGCGCTATTCCAGCCCGTGTTTGTAGGCGTAGCGCACGGCTTGGGCGCGATCTCGAGCGCCGGTTTTGTAGAAGATTCGATTGATGTGGGTCTTTACGGTGGCGTTGCTGAGGACGAGCTTGTCGGCGATCTCGCTGTTCGACAGGCCGAGGGCGATTAGCTTGAGAACCTCGGCCTCCCGTGGCGTGAGCTCGTCCGGCAGGTTGGACGCCGACGCCGGTGCTGGCTCGCCGACGGGTGTTGGCGGATCCTGGTCGAGGACGGCGGTCACGAGTCGCTGCTGGACTGCCGGGTCGAGGTAGGTCTGGCCGGCGATGAGTGCTCTGATTGCCTGTTCGATTTCCTCGGCGGTCGCGTCCTTGGTGAGATAGCCGCGTGCACCGGCTTGCAGCGCTGGGAAGAGGAACTCGTCCTCGGCGTAGGTCGTTAGTACGAGGACCCGGGTTTCGGGGAGCGAATCGAGGATCTGGCGCGTCGCCTCCGCGCCCTCTAGGCGTGGCATGCGCAGGTCGATCAGCACGATGTCGGGCCGTTCGGCGCGGGCCTGCTCGACCGCCTCGATTCCGTCGGCAGCGGTACCGACGATCTCGACGTCGTCGATCAGGCCGAGTAGCATCGCCAGGCCATCGCGCACGACCGGCTGGTCGTCTGCGATCAGGACGCGGATTGTCATACGGGTACCTCGATCTCGATCCGCCAGCCCTCGGCGGTCGGGCCGGCCGATAGGGTGCCGCCGGCCCGTTCAACGCGCTCACGGAGCCCCTCGAGTCCCCGGCCCCCGCCCATCCCCTCGCGGGCAGGGGTCGCCGAGAGTCCGTTGTCGACCGACAGAGTGACGCGGTCGGGTTCGTAGCGCAGGGTGACCGTCGTGCGCGCGCTCGGCGCGTATCGCGCGACGTTCGTCAGCGCTTCCTGCGCGCCGCGGTAGAGCGCGAGGCTTGGATTGGCGGGGAGGACCCGCGACTCGCCTTCGATCCGCAGCCTGACGTCGAGGTTCATGTCGGCCTTGTAGGTGTCGATCAGCGACGGAAGCTGGGCGAGGGTAGGCAGCGTGTCTCCGCGCAATGCCCCGACGGCTTGGCGGGCGTTGGCGAGCCCGGACTTGACGAGCTCGCTGGCGCGGTCGATCGCGTCGCTCAGGCGCGGCGTGGCATGTTCACGGTCGGCGAGCTTGCGCGCTCCCTGCAGCTGGATCGCGGCGCCAGAGAGCGAGTGCGCGAGCACGTCGTGCAGCTCGCTCGCGATCCGGCCGCGCTCGGCGATCGCCGCCGCGCGGGCTTGCTCATCGCGCGCATCCTCGAGCTCGGCCATCAGCAGCTCGGTCTGGTCCTGGCTCTCTCGAGACCGCTTGAGGAACTGCGCCACGACCCCCAGCAGCACCGTCACGAGCACCTCGGCCGCGACAGCCGACGACGAGCTCCCGGCGATCGCCGTGACGACGGCGAGCGCGATGGTCACCGCACCACCCAGCGCTATGCCGGTCTCGAATGGCAGCCGGGTCAGCGCCAAGAACACCGCCACACCGGCCGCGACACCGGTGGCTCCCTTGAGCTCAAGCCCGGCGATCGCGACACCGGCAGCGCCCATGGCCGCGATTACGGCCGCCTGCAGGCCAATGCCGCGCTCGGGAAAGCTGTCGCCGATCGTGATCAACAGCGTCGCGGCGAACACACACAGCGCGAGCGTCACCGCCAGTCCCTTGCCGTGCAGTCCAGGCACCGGATGGCTGTTGGCGCTGCCGAGCACCACCACGAGGATCACCGCCCAGCCGAGCGGACGCAGCGACCGCCGCTGGCGATGCAGGCGCTCATGAGCCCGCGCGCGGGCCTCAGCAACCCGCTCGCTGTCCGGCCCTGAGCCTAGCTCTGATTCGGTCACCGCGGTGGGGACGATAGAACGAGATCCGGCCCGCCCGGGGCGGGCCGGAGCGTGTGATGTGGGAAGGTGGCTGGTCACGATGCGGCGGGGATCGCGACGTTGGAATGCACGGCGTGGCGGCCGCGGAGCTGGACGATCGCGATCCTGGTTGAGACCTCGAGCAGCGCCATCAGCACGAGGGCAACCGGCCAGGCAGCGGCGCCGATCTGGTGGGCGATGCTGAAGCTGGCGACCGCGTGGTGCGCGCCGTGCGATAGGGCGAACGCGAACACCATCCGCGAGCCGATCCCCGCGATCAGCAGCGCCCCGGCGATCCAGCCCACCCGCGCAACCGCGAGACCGTTCTCGCCAGCACGGACGCGGGTCGCGAAGCCACTGGCGACACCCAGCGTGAGGCCGACGGCCCCGAGCGCGGCGATCAGCATCAGATCGTTGCCGGCGGTCGGGATGGAGCGCACATACAGATGGGCGACATAGGCGACGATCGCCAGCGGGATGATGACGCTACGACGATCAAGCTCCCGCTCGCGAGCCTGACTGAAGACGATCAGGACAAACACTGCATTGATGAGGTAATCGGTAGTTCTCATGGCCGCCATGATCTGCTCACAGCGGCCGTCTGTCGTCGGCCTCCAGGTTGAACCGTGGGTTGATTTCAGCACTCAACCCACGGGTTGACCATCGGCCGCGAGTCAGGTCACCTGCATAGAGCGGCGGATTACCGTGCCCCGCCGGCCGTCGCGGCAGTCCGCGGGTGGGTTCTCGAGCGGCGACGGTGCGGCAGCGAGGGCTGCGGATGGGCTGGGGGTTGTCCCTGGGCGGGTCACTACAGTCCGCAGCGTGACCAACCGGTTCGCTGACTGGATCGCGGCCTACGAGACGGCCTGGCGCACGCGAGGCACAGGACCCCTCGGACGGTTGTTCACCGAGAATGCGACGTACCGGGCGGCCCCGTTCGATGAGCCGCTTGCGGGAGTCGCGGCGATCGCTCGGTTCTGGGAAGACGAGCGCGAAGGTCCAGACGAGGTATTCACGCTTACCTCGGAGATCGTGGCCGCTGAGGGGAATACGGCGGTCGCTCGTCTCGAGGTCGTCTACGGAGAACCGCCGCAGCGCACCTATCGCGATCTGTGGATCATCTCCCTGTCCAGCGATGGTCGGTGTCGCCACTTTGAGGAGTGGCCTTTCCATCCCGGCCAGACGCGCACCGCGCTGTAGCTCCCCGCTGTCGCGAGCATTGTCGATGGTTCCGTTGCCGCTCCCACGAGAGCCGAGCCATCTGCCCGGACCGGTTCTCGTCTCTGCGTACTGTCCGCTCTGGGTCTCCGGGAGATCGGAGCGGCTAGCCAGCCGCTGGGTTCTCAGGCGGCGACCAAGCGGGAGGTCCGGCGCGCGCCCCAGACGCGGCAACGATCCAGCGGGAAGAATTCGGAGGACTGAGCGTCTGGAGAGACAGCATGATCACCCACAGCATCGAAATCGACCGCAGGCCCGAGGACGTCTTCGCTTACCTCGATCAATTCGATCGCCACGGCGAGTGGCAGAGCAACATCGTCCGGGCGACGGTCGAAACCGAGGGGCCGGTCCGGATTGGGACGCGGGTGAAGGAGATCCGCAAGATCGGCGGCCGCGAGCAGGACACAAGCTTCGAGGTCACCGAGTACGAGCCGCCGCGCAAGTCGTCGTTCAGGGGGGTGACCGGTTCGGTCCGCCCGGTTGGGACGGTGACGGTCGAGCCGATCGGCGACGGCTCCAAGTCGAAGGTCTCGATCGAATTCGACCTAGTCGGATACGGCATGGGCAAGCTCCTTGCGCCGATCGCGCGCAGGCAGGCGCGCAAAACGACCGCCGAAAGCCAGGAGAAGCTCAAGACGCGGCTGGAAGCCGGCGTCTAGCTGCACACGGACAGACTCGACGTTCCCTTTCGCGCCTTCGCTTGCGACGGGAAGCATGCGCGCCGTCGCTCAGACGCAGCCCAGCACTCCGCTCCACCCGGGCCTGACCCGCCTCGACCCGGCCAGCCCAGACCCCTGCTTGCGGTCTGCGGCCGCCCGAGCGGAAGCCGAAGCGTGCGCCAGTCGATCCAGGTCGTGCCGGTCGGTCCGGTCCCCCGGGTGCATCGAAAGCGGTAGCGTCGTATCGATTCGTGATGCCGACGCTGAGCGCACGCACGTCGATCGTCGAGATCGACCCATCGTCACCGACGTGCGGCCGGTGTCATTGATGAGGATCCGGACTGCACGAGATCGGGAGGCCTCGGAGCTTGAGGCGTTGCAGCGCCGATCCTCCGATGTCTGGGAGGAGTATCGCGAGCAGCTCGCGGCCCACCCCGACGCCATCGAGTTCCCGCAGCACTTCATCGACCAAGGCTGGACCCGGGTCGCCGTCCTCGGCGATGACACACCGGTCGGTTTCTCAGTGGTCATCCCCGGTCAAGGCGGGGCTCACGAGCTCGATGGCCTGTTCGTAGAACCCGAGCGGATGCGGCGCGGAATCGGGCGGTCGCTCGTGGAGGACGCGTGCGAGCGAGCACGGAAGGCAGGGGCGGACCGACTCGAAGTAACCGTCGGGCCAGCTCAGGCCTTCTACGAAAAGCTCGGCTTCGAAGTCGTGGGCACCGTCCGAACACGCTTCGCGCCTGCGGTGCGGATGCGCAGGGTCCTGTAGACCCCTTCCCGACGCGCAGAGACTTCGTACCGCCCGCCCTCGGCACCTCCAGAACGCCTCGCCGCGATGCCTCACGACCCCGCGACAGTGCGGAGGTGAGGTGCGCGGAGGCAGACCGCCGAGCAGGGGCCGTACAGCGGCCGCGCGAGGGCGCGCATTCGCCGGATGCGGCCGCGACACCGCAGCCGGCGTGACCGCGGTCTCAGCCCAGGCGCCGGCTGTCCTCACGGCTAATCGCGTACTCGCTCGGGCGCGGTGCTCGGCGCGGGCCGGGTGCCGGTGCCCGTCGTCGTCCGGCTGCTCGGCTTCACGAGACTGCTGGATCCTCGAGACGGCCCGTCCGAGTCCTTCGAATCCGCTCAGTCCTGGTCGTGCAGCACGGGCGCGTATGAGATCCCGACGATCGCGCCCTCCGGTGACTGCAGCCTGGCCACCGTCTGACCCCACGGCTCCTCGCGCGGTGGGTGCAGCAGCTCGTAGCCGGCCTGCTCGAGCTCACCTGACGATGCGCCCACGGCGGCCGCGTCTGCGACGTCGAACTCGATGCTGACCTGCGGCACCGGCCGCTCCGCCGGCCACTGCGGCGTCCCGAAGCACGCCTGGGCCGCCTGGGACAGCGGCCAGATGCCGAAGGACTTGCAGCCGACGATCTGCTCGCTGTGGTGATAGTCGTCGCCGTGGCTCTCGAGCGGCAATCCGAGCGCTTCGACGTACAGCTTTCGACTGGCGGGCGGATCGGGCGCGATCACCGCCACGGTCGAGAGGAACTCGATGTTCATGCCACCTCCTCGTTTCTCGTGCTCGTTCGACGATCGAAGCAGGCTCCGCAAGGCGCGCCCTTTGCGGCAACCATGCGTTCGAGAGCAGGAGCGGCAGGCGGGGGAAGCCTTTCCTAAGGGGGCTTTCCAGACGGCCGCATGCCGGGCCGGGCCGGGAGCAACGGCGGCTCCCGGCCCGCGAGAGCTGCCGCTCAGTTCACGGCGATCCCGGCTGCTCCTGCCCCGGTGGGGACGGGGATGGAGCCAATCTCGGTCAGGCTGCCGCCAGTTACCGCGAACTCGCCGATCAGACCGAACTTGGTCTCGTTCACGTAGAGGTCGCGGCCGTCGCTGCTGAGGCGGGCGTCGACGGCGCTCGCTCCCTTCCCGCCGCTGACAAGGGTGCTGCCGAGTAGGCGCAGCGCGCCGTCGGGGGCGATCCGGTAGCTGGAGATGCTCCCAGAGCCGGTGTTGACCGTGAACAGGAACCGGCCGTCATGGGTGATCTCCACCCAACAGGGCGCCGTCTGATTATCGGCGAATGGTGAGTCTCCGATGGAGAACAGCGTCCCGTCCCGGGCCACGTCGAACGCCGACACCGTTCCGGCCCCGGGCCCGCCGTGGGCATTGGACACGAACAGTTGATCGGGATCCGTGGGCCGGAACTCGCTTCCGAACGGACCCGGCCCCTGGGAGGGGAATGGCGAACCTGGGGCGGGATCGAGCCGTCCGTCGCGGTCGACTCGGAAGCTATCGATCGCTGAATCTGCCGGCGTGACTCCGACCCGGGTGCCCACCAGGTTCCGGCCGTCGGAATTAAACAGGACGTCTCCCGGCTGCGCGCCGGCGGGCAGCGGGAAGGTCGATCCGGCCAGCGGCTCGAGCTGCCCGTGGCGGCCGAGGACGAACCCGGCGTAGTTGGAGTCGACGCTGCCGGCATTGGCCACGTACACGAGTCCGTTGTACTCGGCCACACTGACCGGCGCCGAGCCGCCCGAGGACACGGGGCCGCTGCGGACGAGGGCGAGAGCCCCATCGGAGTGGATACGGAGCACCGAGATTTGGTCGCTGCCGGCGTCAACGGCAAGCACATAGCGGCCATCGCTGGATACCTGGATCGCGCCCTGGGAGGCGAGACCGCTTCCGGTGCCGGACCCCCCGGCCACAAACGGTGAGCCCGGAAGCGGGGTGAGGCTACCGTCGGCGTGACGGTCATAGCCGCTGATCGTGTTCGTCCCAGCGGTGTTGTCGTTGACGTATACATGTCCGGTGGCGTCGTTGGCCGAGGCCACCGCCGGCGCGGCGAAGCCGAGCCCGCTCGCAACTCCGAGCACGGCGAATGCGCGCCGTACAAAAGAAGGCATTGTTTCCTCTCGGTTTGAGTTCAGGTGCTTGTCCTGAAACCGACCTCGAAGACTTCAGGACATTGGCGACGCCTTCTTCGGGCCGGCGGGGTCTGGCCATTGGACCAGAGCCCGTCGGGAGGGTCAATCGATTTCAGCGCGTTGACATGAGTCCGTAATGTCTTACGGGGTTGTGAACCGAGAGATTCATTACACGGCGCTGAACGATGACTCCTTCCCCTTCCCCCGCGGCGGTCATGCCGCCTAAGGTGCCGGCATGAACCCCCTGGCTCACCATGCCCGAGCGAAGGTGCTTGTCGTGGAGGACGAGCCGGCGATCGCCGACGTCGTGGCGCGCTACCTGAAGCGGGCAGGCTACGAAACGACGGTGGCGGCCACAGGACAAAGCGCGCTCAGACAGTCCGAAGCGGCGCGGCCGGACGTGGTCGTCCTCGACCTGATGCTCCCGGACCTCGACGGCTTGGAGGTCATGCGCCGGATGAGGCGCGATGACCGGCGCAGCGCGATCATCCTCTTGACGGCACGGGCGGAGGAATCTGACCGGATTGTGGGGCTGCGCCTCGGTGCCGATGATTACGTCGTCAAACCTTTCTCCCCCGCAGAGCTGGTGGCCCGGGTCGATGCCGTGTTGCGGCGGATCGACCCGCTCCCCGAGCGCGAGGCGCCGCTCCGCTTCGATCGCCTGCTGATCGATCCGGCGGCGCGCACGGCCGAGTTCGATCGTCGGCTGCTCGAGCTGACGCAGCGCGAGTTCGACCTGCTGCTGTTCCTGGCCCGTCACCCCGGCCAGGTGTTCACGCGCAACCAGTTGATGGACCACGTATGGCGCTACACGTTCTACACGGACACCTCGACGGTGACGGTTCATATCCGCCGCCTGCGGGCGAAGCTCGAGCCGGACCCGGCCCGACCGCGTCACGTCGAGACCGTATGGGGCGTGGGATACCGGTTCGCTCCGTGAGCGCTCGGCTGAGCCGAGTCGCGCTCGCGGTAGCGGCCGCGGTCGCCGTGTCGGCCGTGGCGTGGCCGGTCTATGGCCCTAGCGCCTTCCTGACCTCGGCGGCGATCCTGGCCCCGCTGGGGGCGGTCACGATGTGGCTGGCGCACGGGCTGGCGAGCCATCGCGACTGGATCGGCGGTATACGCGGAAGGCTGGGTGCCCTGGCAGTCCTCGCGGCGGCGCAGCTGGTGGTAGCGGTGGGGCTTTTCGCGGTGCTGATGTTCGTGTCGAACCACGACGCCTTCTTCATGACCGTCGCCACCGGGTATGCGGCCCTAATCGCGGTCGCCGCGGCACGCCTCGTGGCGCAGCGGACTCTGGGCGACCTCGACGCGGTGAGGAGCGCCGTCGCCTCCGTGGCTGGTGGATCCCGGGAGGTAACCGTCCCGGTGCACGGCCGCGACGAGCTCGCGCTGCTGGCCGCCGACATCGAAGCGATGGCGGCCAGGCTCGCGGCAGAGGAGCACGCGCGGCGTGAGCTGGTCGCCTCTGTCTCGCACGACCTGCGCACACCCATAACGACCCTGCAGCTAATCGCTGAAGGACTTGAGGACGGGATCTTCGAGCCCGAACGGGTTCGGGACCGGCTTCACGCGATCGGCACCCATGTCCGGGCGCTGGCAGCGCTCATTGACGACTTGTTCGAGCTCTCTCGCCTCGAGGCGGGCGACGTCCACTGGTCCATGCAGCAGGTGCGACTCGATGAGCTGGTTCAGGAAACAATCGAGGCGATGCGCCCGCACGCCGACGCCGGCGGCGTGCACGTGCGGTCCGAACTACGTCAACCCTTGGCGCACGCCCGCGGGAACCCCGAGCAGCTTCAGCGCGTGCTCTTCAACCTGATCCAAAACGCGATCCGCCACACGCCGGCGGACGGGAGCATCGTGGTTCGCGCCGAACCGGCCCCTGGGCCCGCGGTCGAGATCGAGGTCGCCGACTCCGGGGTCGGAATTGATCCCGCGGCGGGGGACAGACTCTTCGAGCCGTTCGTTCAGGGTCCGTCACGAGTCGCCGGCGAGACCGGATCCGCCGGGCTGGGGCTGGCGATCGCCCGGGCCATCGTCACTGCCCACGGGGGGCGGATCTGGCTCGCCCAGAGCGACCCGGGCACCCGTATCCGCTTCAGCCTGCCCGCTGCCTGATCCGCCCGTCGTCCTGCGCCCAGCACAAGGCGACGCCCGAGCGCTTCTTCCAAAGCATCGCCCTGCTCCGCGCCCTCCGTAGCTGCGAGCAGTCGAAGCGGCACGCCACCCGCTGGGATTGTCAAGTGATCGTGATCTGGATGCGCTCCTGGATTCGCCGTTGTCCGTGGCGGGTCGCGAGGGACAGCGTGTAGTGACCGGGACGTAGCCGGTGGATCTGATGGGTAACCATCAGCTGCCAAACGCCCGTGCCGGTCGGGACGGCGAGGCCCGTGGCGTAGATGACCCCCGCCCGCGAGACGGTAGCGCCTATGTGGTCGCTGCCGACCGTGAACTTAACGGTCCCTGAGACTAGCCGTGTCGTGCATTTCTGCACGTTGACCTTGTGCTTGTGTCCGTGGGTGTTGACCGTCTTGGTTGCCTTGCGGCAAACGACCAGCTCGATCTTCCCGGCCGGACCCTGTGGGCCCGTAGCCCCCGTCGCGCCGGTCGCACCGGCCGGACCCTGCGGTAGCTGCCCGCCGGTGCCCGAGACTGTCACGCTGGCGGGGCTGTTTGGGTCGCTGCTGGCGATCCGCAACGTTGCTGCGCTCGATCCCTGATGTTGCGGCGCGAAGCTCACCCCCACCGTGCAGCTGGCTCCCGCGGCGATCGGCCCGAGGCACCCATCTGACGTGATTATATAATCCTCGGGGTTAGCCCCGGCAAACGTCAGCCCGGTCACGACAAGCGGGGCCAGG
>JAFASQ010000443.1 GCA_019244395.1 Solirubrobacterales bacterium
AAAGCCACCCGCTCAACCAGCGCCAAGAAAAAGATCACCACCAAGCGCACCACCGACGGCCACCCCTGCCACTCCTTCCCCACCCTGCTCGACCAACTCGCCACCCAAACCCGCAACACGATCCGCCTGGCCAGCACCAACCACACCTTCGACCAACTCACCAAACCCACACCAATCCAGGCGCGCGCCAAACAACTGATCCACACCTACACAGCCAACACGTAGTCACGACCCATCCACCAGCCACCCCACGCACACCCAGCACGCGCGGGCGATCTCACCTCACCGATACCGGGAACTTCGGGTTAGTTCTCCGGACCCCCTGATCGCCGGTTTGCCCCGCCTCCCGCGACGGTTCCGAGGCGCGGCGGCCGGGGCCGCCGCGCCTTGGTCGCGGCTACTTGCCGACGCTTCCGGCGGGGCCGTCGTTGGGGTTGGAGTCGATACGAGCGCGCGGGTGCTGCGCGGTCACGCTGAGCAGATCTCTGCTCGACGGCGTCATCGGCAGGTACTCGTACGCCGCGACGCGGAGCCGCACCACCGTGCCGTCCCGCTGCGGATCGTCGAGATAGCGCGCCGCGTAACTGCGCGTATCGAAGTAGCCGACCAGCCCGTGTGGCAGGTCGATCTTGTACAGGGACGCGCCGTCGATGACGATCGTGCCGTTGACGTGCGCCTGCCCGCTCGCGAGCTCCTGGCGAACCTGTGCGACCGGGTCGGTGAAGGCCGGCGGCGATGACGAGTCTGGGTGCTCATAGATCGTGTTCGTCGCAGGGTCGTACTCGAACGAGGTCGTACCGTTGTCGGAGAACTCCTCCTGATGGCCGAGCGGTCCCTTGATGCCGCGACCGGCGTACGGCGGGGTGGTCTCCCGCCAGACCTCCCCGGCGACCGTCACCCCGTTCTGCGTGCCGACCACCTTCGTGTGCAGGATCTGGTTCGCCGGGGGGGTCACGGCCCGGAGCGCATGATGAATGATGGCTGCGTCCGCGACGCCCGGGCCGCCGGAACTGCCGGTCCCGATCACCATCACGAACGCGACCGCCGCCGCCGCGGCCACGGCCAATGCCGTCCGGTCCGCGGCCCTGCTGCTGCCAGCGAAAGGGGCGGTAAAGCGGTACTGCTGCGTCTCGATCACAGCAGCACTCTCGTTGTCTGCTTAGCGCGGAGTGTGCGGGGTGGGTCGCGCGCCGCCGTTTAGAAAGTTACATATCGCAACAGCAGGGCGTTATGTTGCGGGGCGTATAGCGCGTCGGGATCGGGCGCGCGCAATCCTCCGGGCGCACCGGGGGAAGGAGGATAAGTTATGGCCGATGCTGGGCTGTTTTTCGGCTTTGGTGAGCCCTACCCTGGCCGGGAGGAGCAGGGCGTGCGCCTATGGAACGAGGCGAACGCCTACTACGCCCGGTTGCTCGAAGCTGGCCGAATCGGGCGCTTCGAGCCGTTCGTGCTCGGGGCACATGGCGGCGGGCTCCGCGGATTCACGATCATAGGCGGCACCCCGGAGCAGATCGGTGCTTTGCGCTTCGATGACGAGTTCGTCAGGTACATCATGCGCTCGCAGCTGTGCAACAAGGATGTCGGTGTGGTTCCCCTCTTCTTCGGTGAGACGCTCTCTCACATCATGGAACGGTACGAGCACGAGGTCAGCGCGCTCGCTTAGCTACCGCTCGTATCTACCTACCCCCCAAGCGGCGGCTCCGGAGCCGCCGCTTCCTGTCGCAAAGGGCTTACTGGAGATGATGTGCTGGTCGGCGGATGTCGGGAGAGCGCCGCTTTTGGGCTTGCCCGTGCAGAGGGCCGCTTTTAGACCAGCGCCTCCCGACGTTCCGTCGAGGTGCCCGTTGAGCGGCAACAGGAGGTCGCGCCCAGAGCGCCATCAGTAAGCAACCGCCAGGGTACCTCGCGCCGACGGTTCGTCAATCGGTTGTGGAGGGAGTGGTTGTCATGTCTGATGGTCGGTTCGCCGGTGTCGATTGGGCCAGTGAGGAGCACGCGGTGTGCGTGGTCGACGACCGCGGCAGGATCCTTGAGGGTCGCCGGTATCAGCATTGCGAGCCGGGGATCCGGGCGTTGTGCTCGCGGCTGGTGCGCCTGCGGGTGGCGCTGGTCGCGGTCGAGCGGCCCGACGGGCTTTTGATCGAGCGGCTGCTCGATGCCGGGCTGTCAGTAGTGCGGTGCATCCCAATCAGGTCAAGGCGAGCCGGCCGCGGTACAGCGTCGCGGGCGGCAAGAGCGATGGCTTTGACAGCTTCGTGCTGGCGGAGTTGGCGCGCACGGACAGCCATCGCTTTCGGGTGCTGGTGCCCGACAGCGACCAGACCAAGGCGTTGCGGGCGATGACGCGGGCGCGCGAGAGCCTGGTGCGCACCCGGGTGGGGTTGGCCAATCAGCTGCGCGATCAGCTCGCGTGCTTTTGGCCCGGCGCCAGCCAGGTGTTCTGGTCGGTTGACTCGCAGATCGCGCTGGCGTTCCTGCGCCGCTATCGGACTCCCGTTGACGCTCGTGGGCTCGGTGAGCAACGACTGGCGGCGTTTCTCAAGCGCCACGGCTACCCGGGCCGCAAGCCCGCCCGCGAGTTATTGGACCGACTGCGAGGCGGCGCCGAAGGACGAGCCGGCGAGCTCGAGACGCAAGCGCGGCGCCAGATCGTCCTGGCGCTCGTCTCTGCGCTGGAGCCGATCGTTCAGCGGATCAGCGCGCTGACCATCGAGATCCGCCACGCACTCCACGAGCATCCCGACGGGCGGACGTTCCGCTCGCTGTTCATCGCCCCGGACTCGTGGCTGTCCGCCGCGACGATGATCGCCGAGATCGGCGACTGCCGCGATCGCTATCCCACCTACCGGGCTCTCGCCGCCGACGCCGGCCAGGCCCCCATCGCGGTCGAGTCCGGCAAAGCCAAGCACGCGCAATTCCGATGGGCGTGCGAACACCGCCTCCGCGCGGCGTTCTGCACCCTCGCCGACGCAAGTCGCCGCCACAACCCGTGGGCGGCTGACATCTACTACCGCGCCCGCGCTAGAGGCGCCAGCCATACCCACGCCACACGCATCCTCGGCCGCGCCTGGAGCCAGATCATCTGGCGCCTATGGCACGACCACGACACCTACGACCCCGCCAAAC
>JAFASQ010000277.1 GCA_019244395.1 Solirubrobacterales bacterium
GATGTTGACGATCCGCCCGGAACGGGCCTTCAACATCGCCCTGAGCGCGCGCCGGGTCAGCCTGAAGGCGGCCGTCAAGTTGGTCTGGAGCACCGAGTCCCACTCCTCGTCGCCGAGCGACGGGGTGAGGTCGTCGCGGCTGATGCCCGCATTGTTCACCAGCACCAGCACCGGCCCGTCGAAGCGCGTCTCGAGTGCCCCGAACAGCTCGTCGGGGGCACCCGGATCGCCGACGTCCGCGGCCAGCGCGACCGCCTCGCCGCCCTCGCCTTCGATCTCGCTCACCACCGCCTCGGCGCCGGTGCGATCGGCGCGGTAGTTGACGCCGACGCGCCAGCCGTCCCGGGCGAGTGCGCGTGCGATGGCCGCGCCGATGCCGCGCGACGCCCCGGTCACGAGCGCGCTGCCATCGCGAGACGCCGCCGGCTCAGGCATCTTCGGAACCTCCCCATTCGACCACGCCTGCCCCCCAGGTGTAGCCGGCGCCGAACGCGCTCAGCAGCACGCGCGCGCCGGGCTGAAGCCGGCCCCCGCGCTCGGCCGCGGCCAGACTGAGCGGCAGCGTGGCCGCAGAGGAGTTGCCGAGGTTCTCGATGACGTCCACGACACGATCCGAGGGGAGCTGAAGTTTTTCCGCGAGCGCACGAAGAATCCTGCCGTTGGCCTGGTGGTAGACGAATAGGTCGATGTCCTCGAGCGCCAGGCCGGCGCCCGCGACGGCGGCGAGCGTCGCCTCGCCCATCCGGGCCACCGCGTGGCGGTAGACCTCGGGCCCGTCCATGCGCAGCTTGCGGTCGGCGTGGGCGATGTGGATCGCGGGGGCGCCCGAACCGTCGGCGCCCAGCACGATCGGGCCGATCGACCCGACCTCGCCGGCGGCGGGCCCAAGCACGACCGCGCCGGCCCCGTCGCCGAACAGCGGTGCCGTCCGCTTGTCCTCCCAGTCGACGATGCGGGTGGTGAAGTCGGCGCCGATGAGCAGAATGCGCTCGGCTCGCCCGGTCTCGATCTGGGCGGCACCGAGTGACAGACCCGACAAGAAACCCGTGCACGCGGCGCCCAGATCGATCGCGCCGGCGCGGTCGGCGCCGACGGCGTGGGCCACGACCGGGGCGGCGTTGGGCATGAGTTCGTCCTGGGTGAGCGTCGCCACCAAGACCAGATCCACGTCGGCCGGGTCCACGCCGGCGCTGTGCAAAGCAGCCGAGCCCGCGCGGGCGGCGAACTCCGAGAGCCGCTCGTCGTCGGCCGCCACCGGCCGCGCGCGAATTCCGGTGCGCGAGACGATCCAGTCCTCGCTGACGCCGAGACGCTCGGCGAGCTCCGCGGTGGTGACGCGGGTTGACGGGACCTCGGCCGCCACCGAGAGGATCGCCGGACGCGCCGGCGCGAGCGCCGACGTCGCCGCCTCGGCGCTGGCGTGGCTGCGCGGCTCGATGCGCGACGGGTCAAGCACTGGCCAACTCCACGTCTCTCAGCGTGCGCTTGACCAGACCGGTCAGTACACGTCCCGGCCCGACTTCGACGAAACGCTCGGCGCCGCGTTCGTGCATGGCCAGCAGCGTCTCGCGCCATCGCACGGGCCTGATCAGCGCCTGAGCCAGCTGCTCGCGGATGTCTTCGAACGGCGCGGCCGTGACCGCGGAGAAGACAGTGGCGTGCTCGGGCGCCCAGATCTCGACCCGCTCGAGCGCGGCGGAGAACTGCGGCACCGCTTCGGCCATCATCGGCGAGTGGAACGCCCCGGTCACGGGCAACTCCATGGCTCGTAACCCAAGCTCCTTGGCCGATGCGCTCGCGCTTTCGAACCCGGCGCGATCGCCCGACAGCACCACCTGGTGGGGTGAGTTGTCGTTGGCCACCGCGAGGCCGTGCGGCTCGGCCAGCTCGTGGGCATGATCGGCCGCGCCGGCACCCAGCAGGGCGAGCATGCTGCCGTCGCCGGCGCGCTCACCCGAGTCCTGCATCAGCTTGCCGCGAAGCGCGACCAGCTCGAGGCCGTCGCGTTCGCGCAGACAGCCGGCTGCGACCAACGCGGCCAGCTCGCCCAGCGAATGCCCGGCCATGAAGCTCCCGGACGGTCGTCCCAGCGCCGCCCATCCGGCCAGGCTGGCGCAGAAGATGGCCGGCTGGGCGAACTTGGTGCCATCCTCGACTCGCGCGAACGGATCCTCGCCGACGATTTCCTCGGCCAGCAACAACAAATCTGGTCGCACCTCGGCGACCGTCTCGCGCATCTCCGGGGTCTGGCTGCCTTGACCTGGAAACAGGATCGCCGTAACCGCCATTCTGATATCACCCTACGCGGCAGTTCGGGTCCGGATACACGCGCCCTGCGGACTTCCCCCCGTTCGGGGGGAGGCTGGAACCTTGAGTCTTCCCGAGCCAAATTCGTCCTCCGCCGCGCTCGTCACCGGTGCCTCGTCGGGCATCGGGAGCGAGATCGCGAAACAGCTCGCGGCGCGCGGTTTCACGCTGGTCCTGGCCGCCCGGCGCGAGGACCGGCTGGTGGCATTGGCAGACGAGCTGAGCGCCGAGCACGGCGTGCGGGTGGAGACGATCGCCGCCGACCTCGGCAAGCCGACGCCGCGCGGCCGGATCTCCGGCCAGATCGAAGAGCTCAACCTTCAGGTGGAGATCCTCATCAACAACGCCGGCTTCGCCACCGGCGGAGAGCCGTTCCACGAGGCCGATCCCGAACGGGAGATCGAGCAAGTGCGAGTCGACGTCGAGGCGGTGGTGGCGCTCACGTCGGCCTTCCTGCCGGCGATGGTGAAGCGTGGACGGGGCGCGATTCTCAACGTCGCCTCGACCGCCGGGATGCAGCCGATTCCCTACTCCGCCGGCTACTCGGCCGCCAAGGCCTACGTTCTGACTTTCTCCGAGGCGATTCACCAGGAGGTACGCGGCCACGGAGTCACCGTGACCGCGCTGGCTCCGGGCCCGGTTGACACGGACTTCTGGCAGATCGCCGGCTGGGAGACGGCGACGGGGAGGTCGTTCGAGCGCTCGGTTCCCGGTGCCCTGATCTCGCCCCAGCAGGCCGCGCGCGCCGGCGTCGAGGGGCTCGAGCGCGGTGAGCGCGTGGTCGTGCCAGGCCTACCTATACGCGCCGCGATGACGGCATGGCGCTACGTCCCGAACGCGTTCAGGCTGCCGGCACTCGCGCGTTTCATGCGCCCCGGGATCGAGGATTAAGGGCCTCGCTGCGCTCGGCGTCCGTGGGGCCGGGTGCCCCATCCGGATGGGGATCGTCATTCGTCAGACGCATCGGCTGGCGCGGAGTTCGTCACGCGCCGTCGCCAGAATCGGGCTATCCCAGCAGCCCGATCCGCTGGGCCCGCCGCACCGCCTCGGCTCGGTTGCGCGCCCGCAGCTTGCGATACAGCACGCTGGTGTGCTCCTTGACCGTGTGCGGTGACAGGTAGAGACGCTCGGCGATCTCGCGGTTGGTCGAGCCCCGGGCGATCAGGTCGAGCACCTCGCGCTCGCGCTCGGTCAGCAACGGCGCCGGCTGCTCGGCCTTGGTGGGAAACGCGGTCATCCCGAGCCCGACCCGCCGGACGGCGGCGGCCACCCTCGCCGCCTCCCAGTCCTTGGAGACGAATCCGGATGCGCCCGCCGCCCTCGCCGCCGCAGGCGACATCCGGCCGGCTCCCGAGATCAGGACGACGCGGGTGGCCGGCGACGCCTCGCGGATCGCCGCCGATAGCTCGGCCCCGGACTCGCCGGCCAGGAACAGGTCGACGAGCGCGACGTGCGGCTTGTGGGCCCGGGCCAGCGCGATCGCCTCGGCGCCGGTGCGCGCCTGAAAGAAGCGCTCGACCCAGGGCTGCTCGCCCAACAGCACCCGAAAGCCCCAGTGCACGACGTCGTGGTCGTCGACGACCAGCACGCGCAGCCGCTCCTCCATCAATCGACGTCCTGCTGCAGAGGCACGACCAGGCGCACGCGCCACCGGTCGCCGTCGACCGGGCCGGACTCCACAGCGCCGCCCTGCTGAAGCGCCTCGAAGGCGGCTAGGCGCAGGCCCATCCCGGCCTCACCGGTGCCGGGGCGGGCGCCGTCGTTACGCACCTCGAGCGTGAAGTCCTGCTGGTCGCGCGAAACCGCCACCTCCACCCGTGTGGGGTGGGCGTGCTTGGCGATATTGCGCAGAGCTTCCGCCAGCACCGACTGGGCCAGGGGCTCGAGGTCGGCCGGGACGCTCGACTCGCCGTGCCAATCGACGGCCACGACCACTCCGGGCGATTTCCTGACCCGCTCGAGCTCGGCGGCCAGGGTCGTCCCGGTCTCGGCCGCGAGCGGCGCGAGCGGCCGCTCGAGCGCACGCCGCAGGTCGCTCAGCGCCTCCTGCATCTCAACCCGGCAGCGCTCGCGCTCGGCGCGATCCAGGGGCTGCTCGGCCCCCAGCGCGAGCGACACCCCGAACAGGCGCTGGAGCACGCTTTCGTGGATCTCCCGAGCCAGATCGAGCCGCTCGCCGAGCCGCCGCATGCGCTCCTGCTGGCGGGTGACGTTGCGCGCGGCGGCCACCAGCGCCGCGGTCTTGCCCAGGGTCCAGAGCAGGTGGCGCTCGCCGTCGGAGAGCTCGAACCGGCCACCGCCCCGGTCAGCACAGATCACTCCGTACGCGTAGCCCCCCGCGCTCATCGGCGTGCACACCAGGGTGGTGACGCCGAGCAGCTGGGCGTACTCGAGCGGGACCGCCTCTTCGATCCCCTCGGAGACCACGACTACCTTGTCCTCCAGCAGCGCGCGCTGGGCGATCGGCGTGTTGACCAGCGTCGGCCTGATCCCGGACAGCTGCTCGAACGGGATACCGTGGGAGCCGATCGCGCGCACGCGGCGGCGCGCTGCGTCGGCCATGAAGACCGCCGCCCGGCGCATCGTGGTCAGGCGGCAGATCGCCTCGCAGATCCGGTCGTAGAACTCGGTCGGGGAGGTGTGCATGTCGATGTCGGCCAGCAGCTCGACGAACACCTCGAGCGGCTCGACCCCGGCAAACAGCGACGGTGGCGGGGAGGCGGTGGGTTGCTCGACGCTCACATCACGCCGTCCGGCCCGTCGGCGCTCGCCGTCCTGGGCTCGCCAACACCGCCGGCGGCCAGACTCATCCGGCGCGGCAGCTCGTAACGCCGCCGGATGTCATACAGGGTCGTCCGCTCGGCGGCCGGCCGACCCGCGCGGTGCGCGGCCGCGACGAGCTCGTCCGGGGTCAGACGAACCCCGTGGTAGCTGCCGGCCATGCGCGAGATCGATTCCTCCATCAGCGTTCCGCCCAGGTCGTTGACTCCCCAGCGCAGCGATTCGGTAGCGGCGTCGAGCCCCATCTTGACCCAGCTGGCCTGGAGATTGGTCACGGTGCGGCCGAGCGCGAGGCGGAACGCCGCGGTGTGCTTGAGGTTCTCCTCGCGCGAGATCTCCTCCACCCCGTGGGTGCGCCCGAGCAGCGTGTGGAAGGGGATGAACGACAGCGGCACGAACTCGGTGAACCCGCCGGTGCGTTCTTGGAGCTCGCGAACCACCCGCATGTGCTCGGCCAGCTCCCAGGGCTCCTCGACGTGACCGAACATCACGGTCACGGTCGAGCGGATGCCCTCGGCGTGCGAGGCCTCGATGATCTCGATCCACCTCGCCACGGGCAACTTGTTGGGCGAGATGCGCTCGCGCACGCCGTCGTGCAGAACCTCGGCGGCCGTCCCGGGCGTCGACCCGAGGCCGGCGTCGCGCAGGCGGTCGAACACGGCGCGCGGCGCCAGGCCGGAGACGTCGCACATGTGCGCGACCTCCATCGGCGAATAAGCGTGCAGGTGTAGCTCCGGGGCGGTCCGCTTGGCCACTCGCAGCCACTTCTCGTATTCCTCGAGTCCCCAGTCGGGATGGATGCCGGATTGCATGCAGATCTCGGTGGCGCCGAACGCGACGGCCTCTTCCACCCTGCGCACGAACTCCTCCTCGGAGTGCTCATAGGCGTCCGGCGAGCGGCGCGACTGACCGAAGCCGCAGAACGCGCAGCCGACCGTGCAGATGTTCGAGACGTTGATGTTTCGGTTGACCACGAAAGTGACCGTGTCGCCGGCCAGTTCCCTGCGCAGCTCGTCGGCCGCCGCGCGCATCTCCTCGATCACCGGCGAACGGGTCTCGGCGAACAGCGCGGTCAGCTCCTCGGGGGTGAGGGAGGCGCCGTCGCGAGCCCGCTGTATCGCCCTTGGTGCGGCGGCGTCGGCCACCTGCAAATCGACCCGTCGGCCCGATCCGCGGCGCGGGATGAACGACCAGTAGCGCGCCTTGATCACGTCCATCACCGGCCGGGAGATCCAAACGGGATCGATGTACTCGGGATACACACACAACCGCTCGGACAGGGCGAGGCCTTCGGCACGCAGCCGCTTGCGCGCGTCGCTGGGTGACGGGAACGGATGCTCGGGCGAGATGTGGTCCCCGTTGGCGCTCAGCCCGCCGAGGTCGGTCGCGCCCGCTCGCACCAGTTCGGTCCACCAGTCGGACAGGTTGGGCGGGACCTGGATCCCCACCCCGGGCATCAGCCGCCGCGCCTCGCCGACCAGGCGCTTCATGTCCTCGAGCGTGACCTCGCACGCCCACGGGGGCGCGTTGAGGCGCGGGCCCTCCCATACTCCGGTGCGCCAGTATGCGCGGGTGGCGGCATCGGCGATCTGGGCGGGCTCGCGCCCGTAATAGTTCTGATGCGGCACGTAGTTTTGGAGGATCACTTCCTGGATGTGCCCCTGGCGCTCGTGCAATTCGGCTAGCTGCTCGAGCGCCGCGACCCGCTCCTCCTCGGTCTCGCCGATCCCGACGAGGATCCCGCTTGTAAACGGGATGTTCAGCTCGCCGGCGGCCGTTATCGTCTCGATCCGTCGGGCCGGGTGCTTGGTCGGAGAGCCCTGGTGGACGACGAGGTCGGGGTTGCTCGACTCGAGCATCAGGCCCTGCGAGGCGGTCACCGCCCGCAGGCGGGCAAGCTCGTCGCGGCCCAGCACGCCCAGGTTGGTGTGCGGGAGCATCCCCCGCTCCAGCGCGCGCTCGCACGTCCAGACCACGTAGGCGACGAAATCCTCGTGCCCATAGGCCCTCAGGCGAGCCGCCACCTCAGGGTTGACCTCGGGCTTCTCGCCGGTGAGCACGAGCAGCTCCTTGACGTGGTGGCGGGAGACCGCCCGGTCGAGCAGCTCGAGCACCTCGTCTGGCGCGTACAGGTGGGGCTTGTGGGTCGCGAACGCGCAGTACTTGCAGTAGCAGCGGCAGGTCCGCGACAGCGACAGCGTGAGGTTCCGGCTGAACGTGACACGGCGACGCATGCGCGCGGCAGATTCTACGAACCACCTATCCTGGCGCGGCCCATGCGCCGATCCATGCTCGTCGCGGCCTGCATGCTGGCCCTCGTCATCGTGGGTTGCGGCCCGGGCTCTGCAGCGACCCAGTCTTCGCTCCGCGACGCCACCTTGATGCTCGATTTCACGCCCAACGCGGTACACGCCGGCATCTATTCGGCGCTCGCCCACCACTACGTGCACAACCTCGGTTTGCGGCTGCACGTGATCGCGCCCACCGCCTCGGTCGACCCGATCAAGCTGCTCGAAACCGGGCGGGTGAACTTCGCCATCCTCGACATCCACGATCTCGCCATCGCCCGCGAGCGCGGCCAGGACATCGTGGGCGTCATGGCGATCGTCCAGCGCCCGCTCTCATCGGTGATTGCCGCTCCGGATATCGCGACGCCGCGCGCGCTCCCCGGCAAGACGGTTGGGATCACCGGCGTGCCGAGCGACACCGCTGTACTGCGATCGGTGGTCTCGGGGGCCGGGGCCGATCCGGCCAAGGTCAAGACGATCACGATCGGCTTCAATGCCGTGGCCGACCTGCTGGCCGGGCGCGTGGCCGCCGCCACCGCCTTCTGGAACGACGAGGGTCAGGCGATCCAGAGCAAGCGGCCCGGCTTTCACATCTTCCGGGTCGACGACTACGGGGCTCCGTCTTACCCAGAGCTCGTGGTCTGCGCGACGCGGCACACCCTCGACCGCGACGCGAGCCTGACCCAGGAGGTGGTTGACGCGCTCGTGTACGGCTACGACTTCACGGAGTTCAACCCGTCGCGAAGTGCCGAGGATCTCGAGGAATTCGTGCCCGGGCTTGACCCGAGGCTCGTCAGGGCGCAGCTGAACGCGCTCCTGCCGGTGTTCCAGGGGCCCAACTATCGGGTGGGCGAACTCAGTCCCGCGCGCCTGCGTGCGTGGGCGAATTGGGAGGTCAGGTTCGGGATCGTCTCCCGCCCGCCCGACGTGGCGCGCGCGTTCGACCCGAGCTTCGGCGCGAACGTGCCGACGCCGGCGCCCCGGGGTTGATGCCTCCCGGCGTCGGCAAGCTGACCTTGACCACCCCTGGGGAGCCACATAGTCTCCGCCCAGCAAACGAGCAGAGGGGTAGATGACGATGAAGGGTCGTGTCCTTGGCTTGCTCGCCGGCGCCGCCCTGGTGCTGGCAGGGCTCGTGTCCGCGGCGAATGCCGCCGCCCAGACGGCTCCGGGTGCCCCCGGTGTCCAGAGCTACTTCGACCTCGCGCGCAAGGACTGCGTCGGGACCGCCCGCAACACCTCGTCAAAGGTCTGGTTCACGGTCGCCGACGGCGTGCTGTCGGACACCTACTGGCCGACCGTCGACGCGACCAACGTCCACACCCTCCAGTACCTGGTCACCGACGGAAGCACCTTCACCGACCTGCAGACGCGCGATATGCGCTATCGGGTCGTGCCCGATCCGACCGGGATGAGCTGCACCGTCGTGGCATCGAACGCCGCCCACGGCTACCGCATCACCACCACCTACATCGCTGATCCCGCGCGGAACGCGGTCCTGATGCGAGTCCGCTTCGACGGTCCGCGCAGCGACCGGCTGTACGTGCGGCTCGATCCGCTCGCCGGCGGCACCGGAGGCGGCGGCTCGCAGAACGCCGGCGGGAACTCGGCGGTGGTGACGGGCCAGAACGTCCCGGTCGCGTTCAACACCAACACGGTCACCAACGCCACCAACCGGGACTACGCGGTTCCCACCTATATGGCGCTCGAATCCTCGGCGGGCTTCTCAAACGCGAGCGTCGGCTACGCCGGCACCCCGAGCGATGGCCAGGCCATGCTCGATGCGCAGCACTCGCTGACGCCCTACGACTCCGCGCCCGACGGGCACGTCGCCCTGACCGCCGGCGTCGCGCTGCCACGCTCGCGCACGGTCGGCCTGGCGCTCGGGTTCGGAGAGACGCAGCCGCAGGCACTGTCGACGGCCGGTGCGTCGTTGAACGAGTCCTTCGGCGGTGCATGGGCCCGCTACGAGGCGCAGTGGCTGGGCTATGACCGCGGCCTGCGCCGTCCGTCCCAGAAGCTCGGCTCCGCCGCCGTCCGTGAGTACTACGAGTCGGTCAACGTGGTCAAGGCCAGCGAGGACAAGACCTTCCCCGGCGCGATCGCCGCCGGTCTTGCCTCTCCCTGGGGCCAATCGGTGCCCGCCGGCAACTTCACCAACGGGGAGCCAACATACTTCGGCTCCTACCGCGAGGAGTTCTCGCGCGACATGTACGAGGCCTTCACCGGGTTGCTGGTCGCCGGCGACATCCGGACCGCCCAGGACGCCACCAGGTTCCTGTTCGAGCGCCAGCAGCAGCCGGACGGGTCGATGCCGCGCAACTCCCTGCCCAACGGCAAGCCGGCGCCCGACACCGGCGGACTTCAGCTCGACGAGTGCTCTTATCCAATCCTGATGGACTGGCAGTCCGGACTGGCGGGCGACGCCACGCTCTATCGCCAGCACGTCATCCCGGCCGCGGACTTTGTCGTCGCCCATGGCCCGTCGGACGGCTCGGAGCGCTGGGAGGAGCAGAGCGGCTATTCGCCGTCGACGATCTCAGCCGAGATCGCGGGACTGACGGCGGCCGCCGCGATCGCGCGGGTCAACCACGACCCGGCGCACGCCCGGCTCTATCAGGCGACCGCCGATGACTTCGCGCGCAACATCAAGGCTTGGACCGTGACGACGAGCGGTCCTCTGGCTCCTAGGTACTTCATTCGGGTCTCAAAGACCGGCGATCCGAACGCGGCCATCTCGTACAACCTCGGCAACGGGAGCATCACCGTCGATCAGCGCTCGGTGGTAGACGCCGGCTTCCTCGAGCTCGTTCGCCTCGGCGTGCTCCCGGCCAGCGACCCGGATATCCAGGCCTCCCTGAACGTCGTCGACGCCACGATCAAGCGCGACACGCCGAATGGTCCTGGCTTCTACCGCTACGGGACCAGCACTCCCGGCTCGGAGGATGGCTATGGGGACTGCTACGTGCCTGACCCGACCACCTGCCCGCAAACCGGCGCGCCCTGGCCGCCGACCGACACGGGAAGCGGTCATCTCTGGCCGGTGCTGTCTAACGAGCGAGGTGAGTACGACATCGCCGCGGGGAGTCCCGGGTCGGCGCAGACGCTCCTGACCGCGATGCGCGAGATGACCTCGGGGCAGGGCCTTGAGCCCGAGCAGGTGTGGGAGGACCCGCCCGTGCCGCCCTCACCGTTCGGGACGGATCCGAGCGTCGCCTCGATCGGGTTCGTCGACGGCCAGCCCGCCGGCTCGGCCAGCCCGCTGACCTGGGCCCAGGCTTCCTATGACCGCCTGGCCCTCGATATCAGCGCCGGCCGCAACCTCGAGACGCCCCGCATCGTCACGCGTCGGTACGTGACCCGCGGCATGCCTGGCTCGCTGCCGCTGAGCGCCACCTCGACCTCCAGCGCCGACGGCTCCACGGTGACGATCAGCGGGACCACCACCGCCGGTGCCCGGGTCGACGCCGAGGGCGTTGGCGCGTCGGGCGGGATCGCAGCAATCGCCTCGACCACGGCGGATTCATCCGGCAGCTACTCACTCAGCCTTCCGACCGGCTTTGGCAGCACCACGGTCACCGTCACGGCCACGCTCGGGCGTGCCACGGGCTACTCCCAGCTCTCGGTCGTCAACGTGAAGCTGCCCGGGACGACGGTGCTCGACGTCAGCGACCCAACCGGGGACGACAACGGGCCGGGCACGTACCAATATCCGACGTCGAGCGACTTCGCGCCCGGATCGTTCGACCTCACGCGCTTTGCAGTCAGCCAGGACGGTACGAACGTGTACATCCAGGCCACGCTCCGAACGCTGGTTCCGACGTTCGGGTCCCCGTTTGGGGCGCAACTGCTCGACGTGTTCGCCCGCAACCCGGCGGCGACCAGCTTCTCGACCGCCGCCCCGTTCACCTCGCGGAACTACACGATCGCGCCGGCGGACGCGTGGAGCGAGAGGCTCGAGGCGCAGGGCTTCGCCGCACCCGTCTGGGTGGCGCCTCCCAACAACTCATTGGGCACGCCTCAGTTCGTGGTCGACGGCCCGAGCAAGACGGCCACCCTTATCCTGCCGCAGTCGAGCTTCGGCACGGTGAAGTCCGGGTGGGTGTTCACCGTCGCGCTGACCGGGCAGGACGGGTTCAGCCCGGATCAGGCCCGGGCGTTCACCCAGCCCGCCGGGGCGTTCACATTCGGCGTCTGCCCTGCCAACGACACCACTGACGCGATCTGCAAGCTCGACCCGAACACCGTGCCCAAGGTAATGGACACGATCCCACCGTCGGGTGTCTCGCAGGCCACCGAGCTCGACCCGACGAAGAATCCGGGAGGAGTCCAGCTTCAGGGCGTGACCGTGCCCTAGCGCTCGCTCACCCGAGAAGGCGCGTCACCAGAGCCCCGCCCTCCCGCGCCATCCGCGACCGCGGCACGACCAGGTCAAACCCGGCCAGTTCGGCCTGGGCGCGAACGTCCTGCTCCACATGAGAGTAGAACGCGAGCGTCTTGACGTCGGGGCGCTGGGCCGCGGCCACCTGCCCGATCCGCTCGCCGGCGTCCGCGGTCAGGTCGACGACCAGCGCCTGCGCGCCGGCCAGTTCGCGGTGCAGCGCGTTCGGGTCTGAGACCAGCAGCGCGTCGTGGCCCGCGGCGCGGAGCGCGCCGAGCACGTTGGAGCCGAAGAGCAGGTCGGGGATGAACGCCACCACGCGGGCCACCGCCGGCGAGTCCTACTGAGTGCGGATCCGGCGGAATTCCTGGCGCACCGACTCAGGCCGGCCCCACATCTGGGTGATCTCGACGCGCCCGGTGCGGACCTCGCGGACGGCCATCTCTCCGTCGATCTCCGCCTCGTCGAGCAGCTTGAGTGCGGCGTGGACCGCTGGCACGGACGCCGCGTGGCCGAACCGGTGGGCCACCAGCAGCCGCCAGTGCCAGTCGTTACGCGAATACGGCTGCGCGTTACAGGTAACGAGCAGCACCGCGGCGTCGACGTAGCGGCGCTCGTCGAAGATGCGCAGGTCGAGCTCGAGGTCGGTCCAGTCGTCGGGCAGCGAGTCGACGATCTGCTCAAAGGTTTCCGTGAGGGCCATCTGCCGGCGAAGCGTAGCGGGGGCGGCTACGGGATCAGCCCAAGAAGAACTGCTGGTAGAGCAGGAACAGGTTGAGCGCGGTGATCAGGATCGCGCAGCCCCAGGCCAGGACGGTGGTGACCCGGCGGTTGACGTGAGCCCCCATCACCTCGGGTCGGCTGGTCAGCATGACCAGCGGGATCACCGCGAGTGGGATGCCGAACGACAGCACCACCTGGCTTAGCACCAGCGCATCGGTGGGATTCATGCCGAGCGCGAGGATCACCAGCGCGGGGATCATGGTCAGCGCGCGCCGGACCATCACCGGGATCCGGACGTTTATGAATCCGGCCATCACCACCTGGCCCGCGTAGGTTCCGACGCTCGATGAGGATGCGCCGGACGCGAACAGCGCCACCGCGAAGGCGAGCGCCGCGCCGCCCCCGACCAGGCGGCCGAACTCCATGTGGGCCTGCGGGATCGTGCTGAGCCCGGACAGCCCGGCGGTGTGAAACAGCTTGGCCGCGACCGCCAGCATGGCCATGTTCACGATCCCGGCCAGCCCCAGCGCGATGATCACGTCGAGGCGCTCGAAGCGCAGCACTCGGGCCCGCTCGTGGTCGTTGCGGACCGGCGTGCGGCCCTGGGTGAGCGCCGAGTGCAGGTAGATCACGTGCGGCATCACGGTTGCGCCGATGATCCCGACAGCCAGGTACAGCGCGCCGGTGCCGCTAAGGCCCGGGATCAGCCCACGCAGCGAGGCGTGCGCCGACGGGCCGATCTTGAGCGTTTCGTAGAGAAAGCCCAGGAAGATGATCCCGAGCAGCGCGGTGATGGCGAGCTCGAAGCGCCGAAAGCCGCGCGTCTGGAGCTCGAGGATCGCGAAGGCAATCACGCCGGTCAGCAGGCCTGCCGGCAGCAGGGGCACGCCGAACAGCAGGTTCAGACCGAGCGCGGCGCCGAGGAACTCCGCGATGTCGGTGGACATCGCCATGATCTCGGCCTGCACCCACATGGCCCAGGTGACCGGACGCGGGAAGCGCTCGCGCACCACCTCCGGCAGGTTCTGGTCGGTGACGATCCCGAGCTTGGCCGACAGGTACTGGATCAGCATGGCGATCAGGTTCGCCAGCAGCACCACCCACAGCAGCAGGTAGCCGAACTTCGCCCCGCCCTGGAGGTTGGTGGCGAAGTTGCCGGGGTCGACGTAGGCGATCGAGGCGACGAAGGCCGGGCCGAGCATCGACAACGTGGCCCGGAGACGGCCCTTGGCCAAAAGCTCGTCGAGCGGGCTGCGGGCCCCGACGGCGTCGCGGAGGGCGACTGCCGCCCCGTCCGCCGCGGCGCCCTCGAACGCGGGCTCGGGAATCGAGCCTGGGGCTGGAGTCACCGGCCGACCTCCACCCGCATCGCGCGGGCCAGGGTGCCGCCCAGCACCTGTACCCGATGCCCGAAGCGGACGAACAGCGGGCCCTCAAATGGCTGCTTCTCGATCACCTCGAGGTGGTCGCCTGGAGCGATCCCGCGCTCGGCCAGGAACCGGAGCATCTCCGGGTCGGAGTCGGACACCCGCGCGAACGTGCCCTTCATGCCGGGCTCGAGGGATTGGAGGCTGTGCGTTGTCCCCTCTTCGATGGTCAGCTCGCGGGTCGGGATCGGATCGCCGTGAGGGTCGTGCGTGGGATCGCCCAGCTTGACCGCGATCAGCTCCTCAAGCTCTTCGGACAGGACGTGCTCGAGCACCTCGGCCTCCTGGTGCACCCGATCCCACGGCACTCCGAGCGTCTCGACCAGGTACAGCTCGAGCAAGCGGTGGTGGCGCATGACCTCGAGCGCGACGCGGCGTCCATCCTCGGTCAGCGACACCCCCCGATAGGGCTGGTGCTCGACCAGCCCGAGTTCGCCGAGGCGCTTGACCATCCCGGATGCGGACGCGGCCGTGACGCCGAGGCGCTCGGCCAGAGCATTCGTGCTTACGGGCTCGCAGTCGCGCCGCTCGAGCGCGTAGATCGCCTTCGTGTAGTCCTCAATTGCCTGCGAGCGCGTCTCCAGGATCGCCATGACGAAGATTATGGTAGGCCTAAATTTGAATTCTGCAAGTGGACACGTGGCCCTTCGTATCCTGTTCCGCATGGCCTCTGTGGGTACCGCGAGCGCCGACTACCGCACGATCACCCAGGCGTGCGGGTACTTCGACCGCTCCGAGCGGGGAAAGCTCGCCCTGTCGGGCTCCGAGGCCGCGACGTTCCTGCAGGGTCAGGTGAGCAATGACGTGGAGGGCCTGGCTGTGGGCGCCGGCTGCTACGCCACGTTCCTCACGCCGAAGGGCAAGATGCTCGGCGACGTCAGGATCCTGAGCACCGGCGACGAGCTGCTCATGGACACCGAGCGGGTCGCCCTCCAGGCGCTGTTCAACATGATCCGCCGGTTCAGCCTGGGCTACGCCGTCGAGTTGCACAAGCGGACGCTCGAGCAGGGCCTTCTGTCGTTGCTCGGCCCGGAGGCGGTCGCGGTCGCCGGCGTCGAGTACTTGCCGGCGGAGGAAAACGCGCATGGGCCCGCCTCCGTGGCGGGAGTCCAGGCGCGCGCGATCCGGACCGACACCGGGATCGACCTCTTGTGCGACGCCGGCGATGTGGAGGCGCTCGGCGCTCGGCTCGAGGACGCCGGCGCGCCTGCCGTCGGCGAAACTGCGGTCGAGTGCCTTCGGGTCGAGCGCGGTCGCCCGCGCTACGGGATCGACTTGGACGACACCGTCATCCCCCAGGAGGCAGGCCTTAACGAGCGCGCCGTGTCGTTCACCAAGGGCTGTTACGTGGGTCAGGAGACGGTGGCGCGGCTCTACTACCGCGGCAAGCCGAACCGCAACCTGCGCGGGCTGAGGCTCTCGGGGCACGCGGAGCCGGGCGAGGAATTGACCTTCGAGGGCCGGGCTGTGGGACGGATCACGAGCGTCGCGTCCTCGCCGCGCTTCGGCCCCATCGCGCTGGCCTTCGTGCGGCGGGAGGCGCCGGTCGGCGCCATCGTGTCCGTCGGCTCGGGGGACGGATTGACCGGCGAGGTCACAGAACTGCCGTTTCGCTGAGCGCGGTCCGCTCGAGCATCACCTGCGTCGTGTCGGGGTGGGAGGCCAGATACGTCGCGATGATCCTGAGCTCGTCGATCTCGTCGGGCGGGACGTGGGCGCCGAGCTCGCCGGCCCGGGCGGCACGGCTGAGCGCCGCCTGGTTGCGCCGCTCGAGAGCTTCGGTGTCTTCTGGCGCCGGCCCCCAGTCGACCAGCCGGCCGCCGGCGAGCCAGAATGCATCCCCGCGGACCTGATCGACCGGGTGCGCAGCCAGCACGAGCTTCGCCCTGACGTGCGTCGCCTCGAGTGCGCCGCCCAGGCGCTCGAGGATCAAGGTCAGCCGGCGCAGCCGGCGTCGGAGCCACGCAGCCCGCTCGTAGTGCTGCTTCGCCGCGGCTTCACGCATCTGGCCGCGCACGTGGGCCAGCAGCCGGTCGCGGCCGTCGGTTTCGCCGAGGAACAGCCGAAGCGCTTCGTCTAGCCGGCGGCGGTACAGGTTCGGGTCCAGATCGCCGAGGCAAGGCGAGAGGCAGCGTCCCATCTGGCCGTAGGCCGAAGGATGCTCGCGGAGCTGCAGGCGCCGGCCGCAGTGGCGCAGCCCGAACAGCGAATCGAGCTGCTCGACCAGTTCGTGCGCGAGCCGGCGGCCCTTGAGGGGCCCGATCGTGACGGCGTGCCCGGCGGCGGGCTCAGAGGCGACCTCGAGGATCGGGAACGGAATGTCGAGCCGGCAACGGATGTAGCACAGCCGCTCGTCGCGTCTGGTCAGGCGGATGTTGCCGGGCGGTCGGTGGCGCTTGATCAGCCGGTTCTCGAGCACGAGCGCTCCGAGCTCTGAGTTCGTGCTCTGGTAGTCGACCACGGTGGCCTGCACCGTCCAGTCGGCAGGCACGCTCGAGGGCGCGAAGTGAGCCCGGGCCCGGCTCCGGATCGAGATGGACTTCCCGACGTAAAGGACGCGGCCGTCGTCGTCACGGAACAGGTAGACGCCGGGATCCCTAGGCAGCTCCGCGAAGTCGAGCTCGGGCGGCGGGGTAAGCGCGGCGACGCGCCGCTTGCGCCCGACGGTGCGCCGGCGCCGCCGGCTCGAGATCGCCACCGCGTCGCCGATCGTCAGCGCGTTCGCACATAACCTCGGGAACAGGGCGCACAGAACGCGCGCACACGTCTCCGCGTCCGCCAGCGCCCGGTGCGCGGTGTCGACTTCGATCCCCAGAGCGTCGGCGAGGGCGCCGAGCCCGCGGCGCCGTTGCAGGGGCAAGAGCCTTCGCGCCAGCGCGGCGGTGCACAGTACCGGCGGGTTCGGCCATTCGAGGCCGATCAGCTCGAAGCCGCGTCGCAGGACCCGGCGATCGAATGGTGCGTTGTGGGCGACCAGCACCCGGCCGTCCAGACGCTCGGCCACCGCCGGCAGCACCTCCTCGAGTCCCGGCGCCTCGGCCAGCATCTCCTGCGTGATCCCCGTGAACCGCTGAATGCCCCGTCCGAGTGGCCGGTTACAGCGCACCAATGACGACCATCGGTCGTGAAGCTCGCCCCCGCCCACGAGCACAGCGCCCACCTCGGTGAGCTCGCAGGCCTCACCGCCGAGGCCGTTCGTCTCGGTGTCGACGACGAGGAACTCCGCGCTGGCGATCGCGTGCTCGAGCAGCGTCACCACCTGCGTGATACGCGCCGCCCCGGACGTTACGCAAAGAGGATTGCAGACGGTTTGGACGTATTCGTCTTCGACGACCGGTCCGCTGGGTAGGATCGGCGGCACATCCTCGGGAAGGAGGTGAAATGACCACTACCGCCCCTGACCTCGACAAGCTCAGAGAGCTCGACGAGGGGACCCGCCGGGCCTGGACGGCCTACAACGAGCGGCTCCGTGACCTCGCCGGCGAGGAGTACGAGCGTGTCGAGAGCGATTCGTGGTCCGAGCTTCAGCGTGAACTACGGCGTCTGGAACGCCGGCGGGCGTCGCTAACGCAGAACTCGACCTGAATCCCGTCCGCACCCGCAGCGCCGCCCCAGGCGGGTCGAGCCGCTGCGCGCTCCTCGTCCGGGCCAGCGCGGTGGACGCTCTCCGCGCCCGGAGCCGGCCGCCACAGCGACTGGCACGCGCGTCGATACTCTCCCCCGCGCGATACGTTGAATCGATCGGTGTTGAGTTCGTGCCGGCGGGTATTACTCTCGAGTAGGTTCGCCCGCGGGACCGGGAGTCGAGGCGATTGGGCGTCATCGCAGCCCGTGTTGGAGAGGAGGGGGGCCCGAGGATGTGCAGGTGGACGATCGGGATGCTGGCCGTGAGCGCTCTGGCTGTCTCAGGCTGCGGGTCGACCTCCAAAGGCGCCACCGCGCCCCGCCCGCCGTCGCCGGTCAACCTGACCGTCTACATCGACGACAGTCGCGTGTCGGTCTCGCCGACCGCGGTCGGCGCCGGCCCCGTCGCGTTCATCATCACCAACCAGGCGAGCCAGGCCCAGTCGCTCGCGGTCCTGCCCGCCGGTGGCGCGGCGGGACAGCCACTCGTGACCACCGGCCCGATCAACCCCCAGGCGACGGCACAGGTCACCGTCGATTTCAGCTCCCCCGGCCGCTACTCGCTCTCGACGGGCGGCGACGGCGGGCCGGGCTCGACGATCCGCGCCGCCTCGATCCGCATCGGCAAGCCACGCGCGAGCAGCGACCACCAGCTCCTCCAGCCGTAGCGGCAAACCCTCGCGAAAGCAAGCCTGGTCGAAATCCGGACAAATAGCGGACGTTTGTCGACCAGGCTCATCGACTTCCGTCCGACCACACATCTGCTTGCTTTTGTGCAATACTTGCATGCGTGCAAGCAACTAACGTCCGAACGACCCCCATCGACGTGGATGGCGTCCCCGCGGCGACCGACATAGCCGCCCCGGAGGAAGCCACCCAGGCCGATCTCGCCGGCGACCTCTACGCGCTCGTCGTCTTCCTACACAAGAACTGCAACTCGGACTTGTTCGAGGCGATCGGCGCCCTCGAGCTGACGCTGACCCAGATCAAGCTGCTGCACCATCTCGAGTCACAGCCCCGTGAACTGACGCTCAAGCAGGCGGCTGAGCTCGTGCACGTGTCGCTGCCGGCGGCCAGCCGCCTGGTTGACGACCTCGTACGCCGCGGATTCGCACAGCGGCGAGAGGACGAGGAAGATCGCCGGATGAAGCGCGTCTGCCTCACCGCCGCCGGCCGCACGGTGAGCCGCCGCCTGAACGCCGCCCGGCTGAGCGGGCTGAGGCAGTTCACCCAGACCTTGAGCGCGGACGAGCGGGTCTCGCTCGCGCAGGCGCTGAATCAACTACTCAGGCGAGGCGAAGTGGCCGCCTGCCGCCCCGAGCTATGACCGAACGCATCCTCGCGCACCGACACCGCCTGATCACCGACGAGAACAGCCGCTGGTGGACCTTGGCGGCCATGTGCTTCGCGCTGTTCATGCTGATGCTGGACAACACGGTGGTGAACGTTGCGCTGCCGTCGATCCAGCGCGACCTGCACGCTTCGCTCGCCTCGCTCGAGTGGACGGTCAACGCCTACACGCTGACCCTGGCCGTGCTCCTGGTGACGGGCGGACGGCTCGGCGACATCTTCGGCCGGCGGCGGATGTTCCTGTTCGGCGTGGTCGTGTTCGGACTGTCGAGCCTGGCGATCGGGTTCGCGCCCAGCGACGGCTTCCTCGTCGCCTTCCGGGCGGTTCAGGGTGTCGGCGCGGCGTTCATGATGCCGGCCACGCTGTCGATCATCACCCAGGCCTTTCCACCCGAGCAGCGCGGCACGGCGATCGGCACGTGGGCTGGAGTCAGCGCGCTTGCGCTCGCCATCGGACCGGTGGTGGGCGGCTTTCTGACCGAGTACGTCAGCTGGCGCGCGATCTTCTTCATCAACCCGCCGATCGCGGTCGTCGCGGTCGCCATGACGCTGTTCGCCACGCGCGAGTCGCGCGATGAGACCGTGGACAACACCGTCGACTATGCCGGGATCGCGAGCATCACGATTGGGCTGACCGCGCTCGTGCTCGCGCTGGTCGAGGCCAACAGCTGGGGCTGGGGATCGGTACGCGTGATCTCCCTGCTGGTCACGGCGGCAATCGGGCTGACCGCGTTCGTGCTGATCGAACGGCGGGTCACGGCCCCGATGGTCAACATCGCCTTCTTCAAATCGCGGACCTTTCTCGGAGCCAACCTGGTCGCGTTCCTGATCTCGTTCGCGATGTTCGCGCAGTTCTTCTTCTTGACGCTCTACATGCAGAACATCCTGCACTACTCGCCCCTCCAGACCGGGATCCGCTTCCTGCCCTCGACGATCGTGATCATCATCATGGGCCCGCTCGCGGGTCGTCTGACCGACAAGGTTGGCTCGCGCCCGCTGATGACACTCGGGCTGGTGGTCGTCGCGAGCGCGCTGGCCATCCAGTCGCGGCTGACTATCCACAGCGGTTATGGGCTGCTCCTGCCCGGCTTCGTGCTCATGGGTCTCGGAATGGGGCTCGTCATGTCCCCGATGAGCACCGCGGCGATGAACGCGGTCGACCGCACCAAGGCCGGCGCGGCCTCGGGCCTTCTGTCGATGATCCGCATGGTCGGGAGCACGTTCGGAGTCGCCGTCATGGGCGCGCTGGTCGCGACGATCGGGCGCTCGAAAATCGACTCGGGCCTCCCCCATGTCGCCGCATCGACTCGCGCAAAGATCGCCGACGCCCTCGGGAGTGGCGGCTCGCTCAGCGGCCACCATGCGCCGGCGCAGATCGTCTCCGTCGCCCGCGAAGCTTTCGTTTCGGCGCTCGCCACTGGGCTGACCGTCAGCGCCGCGGCGACGCTGCTCGGCGCGGTCGTGGCCTGGAAACTGATCGCCCCGCGGATCAGGCAGCCGGCCCCGGCCGCCGCCCCCGCCCGCGAGGACGAGGACGCGACCACAGAAGCCACCCTCGTCTGAGCACCGCCACTCCTCGAGCTACACCCGAGTAGCATCCGGCCGGACCTCCGGACCCGACAGCAAGGAAGGTGCAGCACGAGTGGCCGTTGACTCAAGCCAAGTCGCACACGTCGAGACCGAGCCCGGCGAGCTCCCGCGGACGATGGCCGCCTGGGTGATCCGCGAGGAGCGCCAAGGCGAGCCGACCGACGCCTTCCAGATCGAGGAGATCGAGGTACCGGAGCCCGGGGCGTTCGAGGTAATCGTGCGCGTGATGGCCGCCGGCGTGAACTTCAACAACGTGTGGGCGGCGCTCGGCGAGCCGGTTTCGGTGTTCCGCTACCACCCCGACGAGAACCACCACATCGGCGGCTCGGACGCCTCCGGCGTCGTCTGGAAGGTGGGGCCGGGCGTGACTCGCTGGAAGCCCGGCGACGAGGTCGTGATCCACTGCAACCAGGCGTCCTACGAGGATCCCGAGGTTCACGGTCTCGACCCGCTCGCCGCCCCTTCGCAGCGGATCTGGGGCTACGAGACGAGCTGGGGCTCGTTCGCCCAGTTCTGCAAGGTCCAGGCCCAGCAGCTGCTGCCGAAGCCCGCGCATCTGGCCTGGGAGGAGGCCGCGGCTTACGGACTGACCTACTTCACCGCGTACCGCATGCTGATCGACCGGTGCCGCCTTCAGGCCGGGCACCGGGTGCTGATCTGGGGGGCGGCGGGCGGGCTCGGCGTGTTCGCCACCCAGCTGTGCGCGCTGACCGGCGCGGACGCCGTTGGCGTCGTGTCCAGCGAGGAGAAGGGCCAGCTGATCAGGCAGCTGGGAGCGGTCGACTACATCAACCGCTCGGAGTTCGCCGGCATGATGCGCCGCGGCGACGAGAGCGTCGACGAGGAGCGCGCCCGCTTCAAGGAGTCCCGGCGGTTCTGCAAGGCGGTCGAGGCGATCCTGGGCGAACCGCCGGACATCGTGTTCGAGCACGTCGGCAAGGCCACCTTCCCCACTTCGGTGCTGGTGGTCAGGCCGTTCGGCAAAGTGGTGATCTGCGGCGCGACCTCGGGCTATCAGCTCGACTTCGACGTCCGCTACCTGTGGATGCGCCAGAAGGAGATCGTCGGCTCACACTTCGCCAACGCGTGGGAGGCGACCAAAGCCAACCAGTTGATCGAGGAGTCCAAGGTGCGCCCGGTGCTGTGGCAGACGATGGGCTTCGAGAAGGTGGGCGAGGCGCACCAGCTCCTGCGTGACAACCTGCACCTGGGAAAGATCGCCATCCTGGTCGGCGCCACCGAGGAGGGCCAAGGCAAGACAGCCGAGGGTCCCGGCGCGATCCGAGCCGAGGTGGGCGCCTGATGGCCGGTGTGGTCCACATCGACTGGTACTCCACGGTCCTGCGCCAGGAGCAGTTCGCCATCGAGGTCGCCTACGTGGCCCCGCTCGCGCTGCGCTACGGCGCGACCCAGTACGCAGTCCACCGATCACGCGACGACCGCTACAAGATCATGCAGATGGCCTGGTTTGAGACCAAGCAGGACTGGTACCGGTACTGGGACGGAATCGAGATGATCGAGTTCCGCCGCCGGAACCTCGGCCATTACCAGATCCCGATCACCTACGTGTGGTACGACGAGCTGGTGGCGGGCGCGCTCGGTCCCGAGGTCCAGGCGGAGCCCGAGCCGGAGCCGGAGCCCACAGCGCCGGCGCCGCCGGCAATCGCTTGAAACCGGCGCCGCCGGCAGTCGCTTGAAACCGACGCCAATCCGCGCGCGACCTCCTATCCTTCGCGCCCGTGAGTCGTCCACACAAGATCGCCAACCTGATCGGCGTGCCGCTGCCCATGGTGGGGCTGGTCGTCGCGATCGTGGTGCTGTGGGACCGCGCGATCGGGCCCCTCGAGCTGGCCTTGCTGATCGGCCTGTACCTGCTGACCGCGCTCGGGGTGACACTCGGCTACCACCGCATGTTCACCCACCGCGCGTTTGAGTCGAGTCGAGCCTTCCGCGCGATCATGGCCATTCTCGGTTCAATGGCGGTGCAGGGGTCGGTCATAACCTGGGTGGCGGACCACCGCAAACACCACACGTTCACCGACCAGGCGGGCGATCCGCATTCGCCGCACCTGGCTGGCCCGGGGTTCTGGGGCGCTGTCAAAGGCCTGTGGCACGCGCACGTAGGGTGGCTGTTCGAAAGCGTCGGCACTGCCGAGCGCGAGCGCTTCGCCGCCGATCTGCTCAAGGACCGCGTACTCCGTGTAATCGACCGACTGTTCGCCCTCTGGGTGGGGCTGAGCTTCGCGATCCCGTTCGCGGCGGGATGGCTTCTGGGAGGCGGCCTCGGCGCGGCGCTCACCGCTCTGCTCTGGGGCGGCTTCGTCCGGGTGTTCCTGCTCCATCACGTCACCTGGTCGATCAACTCGGTGTGCCACTTCTTCGGGCGTAGGCGATTCAACATCGAAGACGAATCGCGCAACGTGTTCTGGCTGGCGCCGCTGTCCATGGGCGAGGCCTGGCATCACAACCACCATGCCTTCCCGACCTCCGCCTTCCACGGCCTGAGCCCACTCGAGCGCGTGGCGGACCCCACTGGCCTGCTCATCGCCTTGCTCGAGAAACTGGGGATCGTCTGGAACGTGGTCAGAGTCAGCCCCGAACGCCAGCGAGCCAAAGCGCTTCCCCGGCGCGCGTGATCGGAGCCTAGCCGGACTCGAGTGGCGCCATCGTCAGCCCGGCGCCTTCCAACTGCACCCAGTATCCCTCGGCCTCGTCGCGTGGCCCGCTCCACACGATCGCGCAGCCCGTCTTGTGGATGCGATCGGCGAACCGGTATCCCTCGGCCAGCGTCACACCCGGGATCACCCGGCACAGCGTCTCCGCCACGTGATCGAACGTATTGTGGTCGTCGTTCAGGACGACGACCCGCCACAGCCCGCCCACACCGCTGCCGGGTCCGCCTACGCGGGGCAGCTCAACCGTCTGCGACATCGAGCTGAGGATACCCGCCGCCGCGCCACCCGGGCCATCGCCACGGGTCACCCCGAGCGAACCGCCTCGCTCCGCTTGCGCCAGTAACGCTCGAAACCGGCGTACAGCTGCTCCGGGGGCGCGGCCTGCTCGTAGGCCGGCACTGTTTCGACGTCGACGTGGGCTGAGATCTCCGTCCGGATCCCGTCGACGAACCCCTCGAGATCCTGCTCGCGGGCCAGCGCCGCCCAATCATCGAGCCGCAGCGAGAGTTCGGCCAACTGAGCGTCCACGTCCTCGGTCGCGCCGAAGTGCGTCATGACCAGGCGGCGCGGCTTCCAGGCGGCGATCCGTTCGATCGAGGCGTGCCACTTCTCGACATCGATGTCGGGCGGTGGGCTCGGCGGGATCGTGAGCGGCGAGCCGGCGATCCGCACGCCACCGGTGTCGCCCACGAAGGCCACGCCGTCGTGCAGATAGGAGACATGGTGCGAGGCGTGCCCCGGCGTGTAGGCGACGTCGAACTCGCCGCCGAGCAGCGTCTCGCCGCCGTGCAGGACGCGCAAGTTGGCCTCGGGGACTGGCACCATGTCGCCCCACAGCCGGTCCATGTCCTCGCCGTACAGCTTCCGGGCGCTCTCGAGCAGCCGCTCCGGACGAGCCAAGTGCGACGCGCCACGCTCGTGCACGTAGACCTCAAGGTCCGGCCATCGCTCGATGAGCGACCCGGTCGCACCGGCGTGATCGAGGTGGATATGGGTAAGCAGCAGCGCCCGCGGACGATCAGCGCCGAGGCCTTCGAGCAACGTGGAAAGGCACGACGTCGGCCCCGGGTCGATCACCACGTCGCCGACCAACCACACGCCGATCACCTGCGGACGCCCGAGGTGCATGACGTCGATGAGCCGCATCTCGGCCATGCCGGAGCCGGCGGCTAGCGCGGCTCGGTGTCCTCCTCGTCGGGCTCGACCACGGGCATGGTCGCGGTCGGCTCGACATCCGGATCTTGTTCTGCGACATCCCGATTTTGCTCTCGCGTCGGCACCTCGTCGGGCAAGGCATCCTCGACCGGGACCTCGACGGGAGCCGGGTCGGCCCGCGGGTCTTCCTCGAGGACGGTCACCGCTGAGCGATCAGCGTCCGCCGCGGTCGGGTCGGGCGGGAAACGGTCGGCGGCAGAACCGGTCAGCGTCAGCAGCTCGCGCGCCAGCTCGCGCGTGTCCTCGACGATCCGGTGGCGCTCGGCCCAGATCCGGTCGGTCTCGGCGTCCAGCTCGCGGACGCGCTCCTCAGCGCGGGCGCTGATCTGCGCCGCCTCCTGCCGCGCCGTCTCGAGCCGATCCTCGGCCTCGGTGCGCGACTGGGCCGTGATCTGGGCCGCAGTCTCGTGGGCGCGCTGCAGGATGCCCGAGACCTCCTCCCCCACGCGCTCGAGCGCGCGGCGGATCGCCGCGTCCGGCGAGCGCGTCGCCTGAAGCTCGGCGACGAGCTGGCTCGTTCGCTGCACGTACGCGTCAACTGCGTCACGGTCATACCCACGCAGCACGATGGGGAAGTCGACGTCGGCCGCGACCGGGACGGGATCGTCGGGAAGGGTGGCCAGCGGCGCGGTGATCTCCTGCATCAGGGCATGTTCGGTGGATGCTTTGCTCTGATCGGGCATGCCCCGGACCATAGCCCCTCCGCCCCGGAACCGCACGTCCGCCGCCCCTCCCCCTCATAGAATTCGGCTCGATGTCGCAGACGCCTTCACCCCACCTGCCCGAGCCCGATCGGCCGTGGATGATGCGGACCTACGCGGGGCATTCGGACGCCAAGCGCTCCAACCAGCTCTACCGCAGGAACCTCGAGAAGGGCCAGACCGGGCTGTCCATCGCCTTCGACCTGCCTACCCAGACGGGCTACGACCCCGACCACGAGCTGGCCAGAGGCGAGGTCGGGAAGGTCGGCGTCTCGATCGCCCACGAGGGCGACATGGCCACCCTGCTCGACAGCATCCCGCTCGACCAGATGAACACGTCGATGACGATCAACGCCACCGCGGCCTGGCTGCTGGCCCTCTACATCGTCGCCGCCGACGCCCAGGGCGTCCAGCAGGAGAAACTCCAGGGCACCACTCAGAACGACATCCTCAAGGAGTACCTGAGCCGCGGCACCTACGCCTTCCCGCCCGGTCCGAGCATGCGGTTGATCGCGGACACGATCGCCTACACGGTCCAGCACATCCCCAAATGGAACCCGATCAATATCTGCTCCTACCACCTCCAGGAGGCCGGCGCGACCCCCGTGCAGGAGATCGCCTTCACGATGGGCAACGCGATCGCCGTCCTCGACGCGGTCAAGCCGCGAGTTCCGCAGGAGCTCATGGGCAGCGTCTTCGGCCGCATCTCGTTCTTTGTCAACGCCGGTGTGCGGTTCGTCGAGGAGCACGCCAAGCTGCGCGCGATGGCGGTGCTCTGGGACGAGCTTGGCCGCGACCGCTACGGCGTGGAGGACGAGAGGCACCGCCGCCTGCGCTACGGCGTCCAGGTCAACTCGCTCGGCCTGACCGAGGCGCAGCCCGAGAACAACGTCTACCGGATCGCGCTCGAGGCGCTGGCGGTGACGCTCGGCCGCGGCGCCCGCGCACGGGCGATCCAGCTCCCGGCCTGGAACGAGGCGCTCGGCCTGCCTCGACCCTGGGACCAGCAGTGGTCGCTTCGCCTCCAGCAGATCCTCGCCTACGAGACCGACCTGCTCGAGTACCCGGACATCTTCGAGGGCTCCAAGGTGATGGAGGGGCTGGTCTCAGAGCTGCTCGCGGGAGCCCGGACCGAGATGCAGCGGGTGGCGCAGCTCGGTGGCGCCGTCGACGCCGTCGACTACATGAAGGCGGCGCTGGTCGAGTCCCAGCGCAAGCGCTGGCAGCGCATCGAGTCCGGCGAGCAGGTCGTGGTTGGCATGAACCGCTTTATCTCGACTGAGGCCTCGCCGCTGAGAGCCGGAGCCGACGGCGGGATCCTGGTCGTCGACCCGGAGGTCGAGGCCGAGCAGCGAGCGGCGGTGGAGCGCTGGCGCGCCGACCGCGATCCGAGCGCCGTCGACGGCGCGTTGCAAGAACTCGCCCGCATCGCCCGCGACGACACCGAGAACGTGATGCCGGCCACGATCGCCGCGGCTCGGGCCGGCGTCACGACCGGCGAGTGGGCGCACACGCTGCGCGAGGCGTTCGGCGAGTACCGCGCCCCCACCGGCGTCACCGAAGCCGCCGCCCCCGCGAGCGAAGAGGTGTCCGAACTCCGGACCGAGGTCGAGCGGGTCAGCGAAGCCCTCGGCCGACGCCTCAAGCTTCTGGTCGGCAAGCCCGGCCTCGACGGGCATTCCAACGGGGCCGAGCAGATCGCGGTGCGTGCCCGCGACGCCGGCATGGATGTGGTCTACGAGGGGATCCGCCTGACTCCGTGGCAGATCGCGACGTCGGCAGCGCAGGAGGGCGTGCACGTGGTGGGGCTGTCGATCCTGTCGGGCTCGCACCGGGAGCTGATCCCAGCCGTGCTGGACGCGCTCCGCGAGGCGGGTGTGGAGGATGTCCCGGTCGTGGTGGGCGGGATCATTCCCGACGCCGACGCTGACGCCCTGCGCGAGGCCGGCATCGCGGCCGTCTACACGCCCAAGGACTGGAACCTGAACGGGATGATGCGCGACATCATCGAGCTGGTCGCCGAGCCGCCGGATGCGTCGGGCACCGCCCGATCAGGCGAGGCCGGACGGCGAGCGGGCGGCGGGCCCGAGGGCCTCGAGACCGCCGTGGGCGCTTGACCGAACGCACCCGGGCCAGCGGCCGCGACCTGGGGACGAGACTTCGCGAGGGCGACCTCGCCGCCGCCCCCGCCGCGCTCAACCTCCTCGAGAGCCGCACGCCGGACGCCCGGGAGCAGGCCGAGGCGCTGCTGGCCGAGGTCTCGCCCGCCGCGCTGGGCCATGAACCGCCGGCCCACGTCATCGGGCTCACCGGGCCGCCCGGCGTGGGCAAGTCCTCGCTGCTCTCCCGCCTGATCCGCGAGTGGCGCGACCGGGGGCGCTCGGTCGCCGTCCTCGCGGTCGACCCGAGCTCCCGGCGCTCGGGCGGGTCGCTGCTCGGCGATCGCGCCCGGATCGAGATCGACCCGCGCGACCGCCAGGTGTTCATCCGCTCGACCGCGGCCGGGGAGCGCCTCGGCGGGCTCGCGCCGGCCACACGCACGGCCGCACAGGCATTGGCCGCCGCGTTCGACGTGGTGGTGATCGAGACCGTCGGGGTGGGACAGTCCGAGACGGACATCGTCGACACGGCCGACACCGTGGCGGTGGTGCTCCAGCCCGCCTCCGGCGACGTGCTCCAGTTCCTCAAGGCGGGGATCATGGAGGTACCCGACGTGTTGGTCCTCACCAAATCTGATCTGGGTAGCGCCGCCAAGCGGGCGCTCGCCGACCTGCACGCGGCCCTCGCCGCACTCGGAGCCGGCGCGACCCCCGTGTGCGCGGTGTCCTCGGTGCCGCCGCCGACCGGCATCCCCGCTCTGGCCGACGCGCTCGAGGCACACCACGCCGGCCTCGACCTGTCCGGGCACCGCCTCCGAGCCCGGCGCCGTCAGGCCCTCGACGAGTTCGTCGCCGAGCACGGCGAGCGTGGCCTGCGAGCCCTCGGCGGACGCCTCGAGGCCCAGCGCTGGCTCGAGCGCCAGGACGAGACACTCGACGCGTCCTCGCTGGAGCGATCGCTCGAGGCCCGTACCCAGGAGTCCCCGTGAGAAGCGTCCGCCGCCGCTATGGATTCGGTCCCCACCGACCCCGCCGGATCGTGCTCCCGGCCGAGCCGCTCATCGACGGCGCGACCGCTTTGCGTGCGTGGCGCGACTCCGATCTGGAAGCGCTCGTCGTGGCCTGCCAGGATCCCGAGATCTCGCGCTGGACCCGGGTGCCCTATCCCTACGGACCCGCCGATGGCCGCGCCTACCTTCTCCAGCGCCACGACACCCTGCACGCGGGCACGGCGGCCCCGTTCGCGATCGTCGCCACGGCCGACCGCGACCACCTGCTCGGCTCGATCTCACTGATGCGCTTCTCCTGGAAGCATGCCCGCGCGGAGGTCGGCTATTGGCTGGCCGAGGAGGCCCGCGGGCACGGCCATGTGACCCGAGCGGTGCGGCTGATCAGCGCCTGGGGCTTCCGCCATCTCGGCCTCGAGCGGATCGATCTGATGGCAGCCACCGAGAATCCTGCCTCCCAGCGCGTCGCCGAGCGTTGCGGATTCACCCGCGAGGCCGTGCTCCGCTCCTACCTGCAGGGCAAGGACGGCCGGCAGGACATGGTGGCCTTCGGCCTGCTGGCGAGCGACCCGCGGCCGCGAAGCGCTAGCCCGGGCGACGGCGTCGGCTAGGCTCTGGTCACGATGGAACTCGAACCGCTCAAAGACGGTCACGGCCGCCTGATCGGGGACCTGCGTGTCTCGGTCACCGACCGCTGCAACTTCCGCTGCCAGTACTGCATGCCGGCGGAAGGCCTGCCGTGGCTCGAACGGGACGAGATCCTCACCTTCGAGGAGATCGCCCGTCTGGTCGGCCTGTTCGCCGCCATGGGCGTGCACGACGTGCGACTGACCGGCGGCGAGCCGCTGGTCAGGCGCGACTTCCCGCGTCTGGCCGCGATGCTCGCGCAGATCCCCGGTGTCGAGGACCTCAGCGTGACCACCAATGGCTACCTGCTCGAGCGCCACGCTGAGGCGCTCGTGCGCGCCGGCATCGACCGCTTCAACGTGTCGGTGGACTCGCTTCAGCGCGATCGCTTTTTCGAGCTCACCCGGCGCGACGCACTGCCCCAGGTCCTCCGGGGACTGGAGATGCTCGCCCAGTATCCGGAAGCCCATCCGATCAAGATCAACGCCGTGGCGATCCGCGACTTCACCGAGGAGGAAGCGATCCCGTTCGCCGAGTTCGCCCGGCGCACGCCTTATGAGGTCCGCTTCATCGAGTTCATGCCGCTCGACGCCGATCACGCCTGGACCGCCGATCAGGTACTGACCGGTGCCGAGATCCGCGCCGCGATCGACGCCGTTTATCCCCTCGAGCCCGAGTCGCGCGAGCCGCACGCCACCGCCCGGGTGTATCGATTCGCCGACGGCAACGGGAAGATCGGGTTCATCAACCCCGTGTCCGAGCCGTTCTGCGGCGACTGCAACCGCGTGCGCCTGACCGCCGACGGGCGGCTGCGCACATGCCTCTTCTCGCTGAACGAGACCGACCTGCGCACGCCGATCCGGGACGGCGCGGACGAAGCGGAGCTCGAGCGCATCATCCGCGCCGCCGTGTGGCGCAAGGAGCTCAAGCACCACGTGGGCGAGCCGGGCTTCATCCAGCCGGCCCGCAGCATGTCCGCCATCGGCGGTTAACGAATTCGCAAGACTTGAGCAGCATCATCAGAGCCGCGGATGCTGCTGCTCATGCTGTTTGCCTTCATCGCCGGCGCCGGAACGGCGATCACGCCCTGCGTGCTGCCCGTGGTGCCGGCGCTGCTTGCCTCGAGCGCCACCGGCGGACGCCGGCGCCCGATCGGAATCGTGGTCGGGCTGGCCGCGACGTTCACGATCGCGATCGTGCTCCTGGCCCAACTCGTCAAGGGCATCGGGTTGGCCAGCGGCGCGGCGAGAACGCTCGCGATCGTGGTGCTGATCGGCTTCGGCATCGCGTTGCTGGTCCCCGATCTGGTCGCGCGTCTCGAGGCGCCGCTCTCCCGGCTCGGCCGGTTCGGCCCCAAAACCCGGGGCACCGGCTTCTGGTCGGGTCTGGCCGTCGGCGGCGCGCTCGGCTTCGTTTGCGCGCCGTGTGCCGGGCCGATTCTCGCTGCCGTGACGTCGGTCAGCGCCTCGAGCGGTGCGTCGGCGCGGGTCGTGCTGGTGGCGATCGCCTATTCGGCCGGCCTCGCCGCGGTGATGCTCGTGTACGCGTTCGCCGGCCGGGCCGCGCTCGAGCGGATCCGGCGGGTGGCCCGAGGCCACGCGGTCGAGCGAACGCTCGGAGTGGTCCTGCTCGCGACCGCAGTCGTGATGGCGGCCAACCTCGACGTCCGATTCGAGGAGGCGCTGGCCAAGGACACCAGCCTTCCCGCCATCCTGGTCGATCCCACCCGCTCGCTTGAAAGCTCGAACGCCGTCCAGCAGCGGCTGGCTTCGCTTCGTCCGGCCTCGCGGTTCGCCACCGCGCAGAAGGAGGCCTCGGCCGCGCCGGTGTCCACCCGCGACGAGCTCCAGGCCGCGATCTCTGGCGTGAAGACGCCACCGCTCCCCCGCCTGGGAACGGCCCCCGATTTCACCGGCACGGAAGACTGGTTCAACACCTCAGGCGGCCGGCCTCTGACGCTGGCCGGCCTGCGCGGGCATGTCGTGCTGCTCGACTTCTGGACCTACACGTGCATCAACTGCCTGCGCACCCTCCCCTTCCTCGAGGGCCTGTACGCCAACTATCACCGCTACGGCCTCGAGATCGTCGGCGTGGAGACGCCCGAGTTCACCTTCGAGCAGGAGGCAAGCAACGTCGAGCAGGCGATCCACTCCGACGGGATCCGCTATCCGGTCGTCCAGGACAACCAGTACGGCACCTGGAACGCGTGGCAGAACCGGTACTGGCCCGCCGAGTATCTGGTCGACGCCAAGGGCCAGGTCCGCCACGTCCAGCTCGGCGAGGGCGATTACAAGCAAAGCGAAGCCGCGATCCGCGCCCTCCTGGCCGACGCGGGCGCGCGCACGCTCCCGCCGCCGATGGGCGCCCGCGCGATCATGCCCTCCGCGGGCCTGGGCACGCTGGAGACCTACCTCGACACCCAGAGCCAAGCCGGCTTCCTCACCTCGCCGCGCCCGGGCGTCCACGAGTACCCCGGCGTGACCGGGCCGCTCGCCCTCAACCATTTCGCCTTGAAGGGTCCCTGGAACGCCTCTTCTGAGTCAATCAGCGCAGTAGGCGCCGGCGCCTCGATCACCGGGACGGTCCAGGCAGCCAAGGTGTACCTCGTGCTCACCAGCGCCGGCAACCTGCCGAGTCACGGACGCATCCTCCTCGACGGCCGGCCCCTGCCGAGCGCTCATGCCGGCGCGGACGTCAAGAACGGCGTCGTCACGGTCACCGGGCAGCGGCTCTATTCGCTGATCTCATTCCCGTTCGCGCAGCAGTTCACGTTCACCGTGCAACTACCGGCGGGCGTGAGCGCCTACGACTTCACGTTCGGCTGAGCCGGGCTGGTGTGAGGCCGTCGAGCTCCTGACGCCGGCGCCTAATACGGCGGCGGCGCGGCCGCCCGCCGCCGGTCGAGCATCGCCGCCGCCTGGAGGAGATCGTCGGGCGTATCCACGTCGAACAGCTCTTCGGGATCGTCCGCCTCGACCAGGATCGGGTCGATTGCGGCGATCGTCTCGAGTAGGGGGGCGGTCCCTTCTCGGGCCGCGCCCGCGAGCAGGTCGAGCGCCCGCGGCTGATAGCAGCCCAGCAGCGGCTGCAGGGTCCCGTGCGCGCAGGCGATGGCCGCCGGCGCCCGCCGCGGGGCGGCCCGCACGAGCCGGCGGACCAGCTCGGGTGTTACGAACGGCAGATCGGCGGCACAAACCAGCACCGGACGTCCGCCCGAGAGCGCGAGCGCCTGCGTGATTCCCACCAGCGGATGGCGCGGGCACTCCGGCTCTATCCACACGGCCACTCCCGCCAGGGGCGGCAGCTTTGTGCCGGTTTTGGCCAGGATCGCGACACTTGTCAGCACCTCCCCGACCGTTTCGAGCGGGTAGCAGATGAGCGGCTTGCCGTGCAGCGCGACGGCGGCCTTCTCGCCACCGATGCGCAGGCCGGCTCCGCCCGCCAAGATCGCGCCGATCGGGCTGGATCGGAGTCGCATCAGCGCCCCTCGCGGTGCTCACTCACAGCCGGGATCGTAGAATCAAGGCAATGGAGGGCTCAACCTCGGTACGGAGCTGGCTCCGTTGCTACCGGTGCTGGTCGCAGAACCTGGAAGTGCAGGTTCATTACGAAGGAATCCACCGCATCGATCCCGAGACGGGTGAGCGCGGCGAGGTAGTCGACGAGATGCAGGAGGCGGTGGTCCAGTGCCTGGAGTGCATGCACGACCAACCGCACCTGGGCTTCCACAACGGCCGGGTGGAGCCGATCGAGGACCGCTGGGAGCGGATGATCGCCGGCACCCCCTGGGTCGCCTCCTGCACCGTGACAGTCGATGCCGACGACGTCGAGACCTGCTCGGGCCCCGAGGCCGGCGACGCTCTGTCCTACGCCGCCTTCGGCGACCACGGGACCCGCGAGTTCTTCACCCACGTGCGTTTCCACAAGCACGACGACGACCGGATCGTGGTCCACCTCCTGGTCGAGCTCTACGCCCGCTCGGCCGAGGAGGCCACCGAGGTGCTCGAAGACGCCGCTCGCGGAACCCTGGCGATCACCTCGCTTGCCGAGGAATCGCGTCCGCCCGCATCGACGGGCGGCGACGGCGACTCGCAGCATTGACCCGCTGCCAGCCCTCGGTGATCAGCAGCGCGAGCGCCACCGGCACGGTCGCCGGCAGCTCGGAGATGACCAGGAACAGCAGGTCGAACACGGCGGCGATGGCGAAGGTCAGTACCGCCGCTTGCCATTGCCTGCGCCACTGCGCCGCGAGCACCGCCCCTAGCAGCCCGGCCACGAACAGGTCGCCGTAGCCCATCGAGACGGTCCCGAAGAGCTCGCTCTGGAGCTGCGGGAGGCCGGCCGGCGGATGCGCCGCGACGAGCGCCGCATTGGGGGCCTGGAGAAGATCCGACACCACGAGCCAGGTGTCGGCGGCCGCCATCAGCACGATCCCGGCCTTCAGCCAGGGTGTCGGCGTCACGGCCGCCAGCAGCACGCCGAGCGTGACGCAGCTGAGCGCCGACAAGAGCGCCCCCGAGGCCTCTCCGACCAGCGAGGTCTTGTCCAACCAGGCGAGCAGGAACAGCGGGAGGACCAGTAGCGCCGCCCACGTCCGGGACCCGCGCGCCGCCCACCCCAGTGCGGCGGCGGCCAAGAGCGGCACGGCGATCAGGGCCAGCCAGGTGAGCCCGGTGGCCGTGTCCGATACGTACCGGATCGCGAACACCACGACGACGATCGACCCGATCGGCACGAGCCCCCAGCCGCGGCCGTGCAAGCGCCTGAGCCAGGCCGGCCGCGGCATCGCCCGCGGCGCCGCGACCACGGCGGCCTGAAGCGCCAGCAGACCGGCGTCCGAGGGAATGAAGGGGAGGGCCATACCGTCAGATTAGGCGCCGCGGGCGCCAGAGCTCACGAGACTTCGATAGCTCTTCGAGACGCGGGCCTGCCTCGCCGCGTCAGCTCGAGGTCGGCTGCGCGACGAGCCGTTCCAGCAGTCGCCGCAGCGCGTCGTGATCGATGCCCTGCGCCTTGAAGCGATCGGGATTGTCGGGGTCGCGCAGGAATACGTGCAAGTGCTCCCCCTCCCGCGCCAGGACCACGTCCGTCTTCTCTCGATCACCCGAGTCGCGCCAGCGGCTGACGGTGACCAGCGCGGTCTTCGCGCTTGCCGCGAGCGCCGCGTCGAGGTCGGCATCCCCCGGCCCACGGTCGCCGTCGGGAAGCCGCTCGAGGAGGCGTTCGAGCGCGTCCTCGGTCGTGCGGAGCGAGTAGAAGTGAATGCCCAGTGCGTCAATCCGCACCTCTAGAGTGACCTTCTCGGGCTGTGGCATGTGCAGAAAGCGCCACGGCGTATCGGGTTCGGTACCGGTCAGCCGGGCGTCGACGACCAGTCGACTGCGCTGCTGGAAGGCGACGGCGATGCCCAGGTCGCCACGCACCTCGATGTACTCATCGCCGGGATTCGTCGTGATCAGGTCACGCGCGGCGAGCGAGCGAACCGCTTCGCTGATCGCCTCTTGGGAAGGCTCGTGCTCGAGGAACTCGATCAGGACTCCCACCGAGAAGATCTCAGCGGCGGTGTAGGCGCCGAGCGGCACCGGCCCGGTGCCGACGAGGTTGACGATCGCGCGGATCAGCTCTGAGGAGACGTCGCCCTCGCGAGCCGTGGCGGTGGCGGCGGTGTCGGCGGCGTTCATTCCTGCTCCGTTGTGTCGGGGGACGCCGTCCGCAACGCGTACACCAGGGTTCGCTCGTCGTCCAGCTCTAGCGTCTGCCGTCGGCTGGCCTCGACCGGTGGTAGCCGCCAGCCGGGCGGTTCGACGTCGCGGCGCAGCAGCTCCTTGGCGGTTTCGCCCGCCGTCCTGGTGACCCACACGTCCGAGCCGGCGAATAGGCCCCGACCTTGAACCTCGCCCGTGAAGGTGAGCTCGCGAAGGTCGTCGGCTCGGTCGGGGGGCGCAAAGCGCGCCGCCAGTTCCGGGGACGCGGAGGTCACATCGTCGCTCTCCTCGAGCCGGGAGACGACTCGCGTGAGCTCGTCGGCGGCGGCTTTCGGAAGCGGCACCCTCGCCGTTAGGTCGGGCGATAGGTACATCGGCCGCTTCTCGGTGTCGACCGATCGTCCCCACGGCCCGATGTTGCTGCGCGTCACCCGGTACATGACGTAATCGGCCAGATGCACCAGGTCGTGCCAGGAGGGCAGCTTGCGCTTGCCGAACGCCGCCGGGGTCTTCTCCAGCTGCACCCACGTTCCACGCTCCGTCCGTCCGTGCAGCTTCTCTCGCAGGAGCGGGCCGCGCATGCCGATGTCCGGGTACTTCTGCTTGTCGATCTCGTGGTGGTGGCTGGAGACTCGGAGGTGGCTGGCCTTGGGGAACCGCCAACGCTCGTACAGCGAGGGGTCGTCGACGAGCACGTGCGCGCCCCGCAGCACGTCGCGCAGCTGGATCACGTTGAGCCCGTGGTGTTCGAGATCGGCGAGCACCGCGGCCTCCTGGGGGGTGAGGAGCTCGGCCGCTTTCTCCAGGCCGCGTCGATAGCCGCCGGGCCGCGCCGAGATCTCAACCATCAGGCGCACGCGGCGCCGGATGCGCTCCGTTGAGCCCGGCTGCGATGCGGCGGTCGGCGGCGATGCGGCGGGCATCTCGCGAGAACGATACGCCGGCTACTTGCGCAGGCGGCGCTCGAGTGCCTCGAACTGGGCCCGCAACTCGCCTGGCAGCTTCTCGCCGAACCGCGCGTAGTGCTCGCGCATCTGCGGCAGCTGCTCGATCCAGCAGTCGGCGTCGACCTCGATCAGCTTCTCGACTGCCTCCCGCTCGATGCCAAGCCCGCTCGTGTCGATCCCGCCCTCGCCGACCGGGGGCACGAGACCGATTGCCGTCTCGTTCGCGTCAGCCTGGCCTTCGAGCCGCCGGAAGATCCAGGCCAGCACGCGCGAGTTCTCCCCGAACCCCGGCCACAGGAACTTGCCGTCGTCGTCGCGGCGGAACCAGTTGACGTAAAAGATCCTGGGAAGCTGGGCTCCTTCGCGACGACCGATGTTCAGCCAGTGCTGGAAGTAGTCGGCCATGTTGTAGCCGCAGAAGGGCAGCATCGCCATTGGGTCGAAGCGGAGCTTCCCGACCGCGCCGGCCTGGGCGGCGGTCGTCTCCGAGGACATCGTCGAGCCGAGGAACACCCCGTGCTCCCAGTCGCGCGCCTCGTAGACCAGCGGCACGACGGTGCCCCGCCGGCCGCCGAACAGCATCGCGTCGATCGGCACGCCAGCGGGGTCGTCCCATTGCGGGTCGATCGAGGGACACTGGGCGATGCGCACCGTGAAGCGGGCGTTCGGATGCGCGGCCGTCGACTCCTCCGCCGGCGTCCATTCGTTGCCGCGCCAGTCGATCGCGTGCTCGGGCGGATCGCTCATCCCTTCCCACCAGATGTCACCTTCGTCGGTCTTGGCGCAGTTCGTGAACACCACATCGTGCTCGAGCATCTTCAGCGCGTTCGGGTTGGTCTTCTTGCTCGTCCCGGGGGCTACACCGAAGAACCCGGCCTCGGGATTCACGGCGTACAGCCGGCCGTCCTTGCCGAACTTCATCCACGCGATGTCGTCGCCGATCGTTTCGACCTTCCACCCGGGCAGGGTCGGGATCATCATCGACAGGTTGGTCTTGCCGCAGGCACTCGGGAATGCGCCGGCGATGTACTTCGACTCGCCCTCGGGGGAGGTCATCTTGAGGATCAGCATGTGCTCGGCGAGCCAGCCCTCGTCGCGCGCCATGACCGAGGCGATCCGCAGCGCGAAGCACTTCTTGCCGAGGAGCGCGTTCCCTCCATAGCCCGAGCCGAACGACCAGATCTCCCGGCTCTCGGGGAAATGCACGATGTACTTGTTCTCGGCGTTGCACGGCCACGGGACGTCCTGTTCACCCTCGGCCAGCGGCGCCCCGAGCGAATGCAGACACGGCACGAAGTCGCCGTCGTCGCCGAGCTCGTCGAGCGCCTCCTGTCCCATCCGGGTCATGATCCGCATCGAGGCCACCACGTACGGCGAGTCGGTCAGCTGTACGCCGATGTAGGAGATCGGGGATCCGATCGGCCCCATCGAGAACGGGACGACGTACATCGTGCGTCCGCGCATCGCGCCCCGAAACAGCCCGGTGAGGGTCTGGCGCATTTCCTCGGGATCGGTCCAATTGTTCGTGGGGCCGGCGTCGTCCTCGTCCAGCGAGCAGATGAAGGTCCGATCCTCAACCCGAGCCACATCGGCCGGGTCCGACAGCGCCAGGTAAGAGTTCGGGCGCTTGGCGTCGGAAAGCCGCTCGGCGGTCCCGGCCGCCACCAGCACCTGAGCCAGCCGCTCGTACTCCTCGTCTGACCCGTCGCACCACTGGATCTCCTCGGGCTGGGTGAGCCCTGCCACCTCGTCTACCCACTCCTGGAGGCGAGGATGGTTGGTCGTGGCTTGATGCGTCGGTGCAGTATGGGCCATGAGCGTTCAGCGACTCCTAGGGTCTCGGGGGGTTTCAAGCCTACCCGGGCTAGGCCGAATATGGCCCGCTGGTGGCCTAACTACGGTGCGCAGACCTACTCATTCAACGTTCGCCTCGGCCGACCGGGTAGTCCCAGCCTCGGCGCCGGAGTCGCGCCGGGGGACGAGCACGAGGCGCTTGAACTCGGCCACTAGGACGCCGTCCTGATTGAGCACTCGGGTGTGCACGCGGACCGTTCCGCGGTCGGGCTTCGACTGCGAGGGGCGTACCTCGAGCACCTCGGATTCACAGAACAAGGTGTCGCCGTGGAATACGGGAGCCGGGTGCTTTAGCTCCTCGGTGGCGAGGTTGGCGATCGCCTTGCCGCTCACGTCCGAGACGCTCATACCGAGCGCCAGCGAGTAGACCAGCGGGCCGACGACGACGTTGCGGCCCTGTTGGGACTGGGCGGCGTACACGTCGTTGATGTGGAGCGGATGGTGGTTCATGGTGATGAGGCAGAACAGGTGATCGTCGGCCTCGGTCACGGTCTTGGCCGGCCAGTGCTTGTACACCGCCCCGACTTCGAATTCCTCCAGGTAGCGCCCGTACGGGTGGGCGCCGCTCGCCTCGCGAACGGTCTGATCGGTGTCGACTTGGTTCATGGCGCGGGAGGATGCCAGGTCCGAACGACCGCGGGCGCCGCCCTGACGCACCCAAACCCAACTAACGTTCCCGCCCATGCGAAACCCCCGTGACTTTGGAAAGCCCCTGGCCATCGGCGCGCCCGCGCCGGTGCTCGAGATCCCGTTCAAGCCCTCCCGGATGATCCACTTCCTGGACTTCTCGAACGAGAAGATGGTCGCCAAGGTGCCAGACATCGCGCCGACGGTCGACATCCTGCTGGGCAACCTCGAGGACGCCGTGCCGGTCGACCGCAAGCAGGCTGCGCGCGAGGGCGTGGTTCGCGTTGGCCAGGAGATGGATCTGGGTGATACCCAACTGTGGACGCGGGTCAACAGCCTCGAGTCGCCGTGGGTGCTGGACGACATCACCACGCTGGTGCGCGAGATCGGTCACAAACTCGACGTGATGATGATCCCCAAGGTGGAGGGAGCGTGGGACATCCACTACGTCGATCGGCTGCTCGCTCAGCTCGAGGCGCGAGCCGACCTCGAGCGCCCAATACTGATCCACGCCATCCTCGAGACCGGCCTCGGCGTGGTCAACCTCGAGGAGATCGCCACCGCCAGCCCGAGGATGCAGGGGATGAGCTTCGGCCCGGCCGACTTGGCCGCCTCGCGCCGGATGAAGACCACGCGCGTGGGCGGCGGGCACCCGGGCTACCGGGTGATCGAGGACCCAGACCCGTCCGACCCCGAAGCGACGCGTGCGACGGCCCAGCAGGACCCGTGGCACTACTCGATCGCGCGGATGGTCGATGCCTGCACCTCGGCCGGGATCCTCCCGTTCTACGGCCCGTACGGAGACATCCGCGACGTGCAGGGGTGCGAGACTCAGTTTCGTGCCGCGTTCCTGCTCGGCTGCGTCGGCGCCTGGTCGCTTCACCCGGTCCAGATCGACATCGCCAAGAAGGTGTTCAGCCCCGATCCCGACGAAGTGCGGTTCGCCAAGAAGGTTCTCGAGGCGATCCCCGACGGCCGCGGCGTCCACATGATCGACGGCAAGATGCAGGACGACGCGACCTGGAAGCAGTGCAAGGTCATGGTGACGCTGGCCGAGATGCTCGCCCACAGGGATCCCGACCTGGCCGAGGCATACGGGTTCGAGCCCGCGGCGGCAGTCTAGGCGAGGCGTGAGGCGGCGGCATGCGGATCTCGGCCAAGGCTGACTATGCGGTCCGCGCCGCGGTCGAACTGGCCGCGGCGCCCGACGAAAAGCCGGTCAAGGCCGAGCGGATCGCCACCGCCCAGGACATCCCGCTCAACTTCCTCGAGAACATCCTGGGCGAACTCCGCCACGCCGGCATCGTCCGCAGCCATCGGGGGGCCGAGGGAGGCTTCAGGCTGGCCAAGCCGGGCGACCAGCTGACGGTGGCCGACGTGATCCGGGCCGTCGAAGGGCCGCTGGCCAGCGTCCGGGGCGGCCCGCCGGAGGACGCCGCCTACCCGGGCGCCGCGATCGCCCTCCCCCGCGTGTGGATCGCGGTCAGAGCCAACCTGCGCAGGGTGGTCGAGCACGTAACGCTGGCCGACGTTGCCGCCGGCAGGCTTCCCGCGGCGATCGACGAGCTGGCCGAGGATCCGGAGGCCTGGGTCACGCGGTGAGCGGAGCCCCGCTCACGCGCTGGGCGCGATCTCCTCTCCCGCGACCGCGGCCTCCGCGGGGTGGGGCTCACGCGGTGAGCGCGGTCTCCTCTCCGGCCACGGCCGCCTCCGCCGGATCGCCGGACACCGTGGCGCTGACGGGCGGGCGAACGTAGACGATGTCTCGCTCGTGGAGCTCGAGCTCCTCGGCCTGGGCCCGGGTCAGCTGGGCACGTGCCGCCTCTCCCCCGTTCAGCTCGAGCTCGACGCGCACCTCGAAGCCGAGGTGCACGACGCGCTTGACCATCGCCTCGATCAGGCCCGGACCCGCGCTCAGCGAGAGCGTGACGTCGTGCGGGCGGATCAGCTTGCCCTCGACCGTGCTGACCGGGCCAAGGAAGCCCATGACGAACGGGTTGGCCGGGTTATCGTAGACCTCGCGGGGCGAGCCCATCTGCTCGATCCGCCCCTGGTTCATCACCGCGATGGTGTCGGCGACCTCCATCGCCTCCTCCTGGTCGTGGGTGACCAGAACGGTCGTCACGCCCTGCTCGTCGTGCAGCCGGCGCAGCCAGCGCCGCAGTTCGGCCCGGACATTGGCGTCCAGCGCACCGAACGGCTCGTCGAGCAGCAGCACCTGGGGTTCGACGGCCAGCGCCCGGGCGAGCGCCATGCGCTGCCGCTGGCCGCCCGAGAGTTGATGTGGCCGCTGTCCGGCCCACTGGGTGAGTCCCACCAGGGCCAGCAGGTCATCCACCCGAGCCCGCACCTCGGCCGGCTTGCGCTTGCGGATCTTGAGGCCGAACGCGACGTTGCCCCAAACCGTCATGTGTGCGAACGCGGCGTAGTGCTGGAAGACGAATCCGATGCCGCGATCCTGGGGCCGCGCCCCGGTCACGTCGTGATCGGCGATCCGCACGACGCCGTCGTCGGGGCTTTCCAAGCCGGCGATGATCCGCAGGAGCGTCGACTTGCCCGAACCGCTCGGACCGAGCAACGCCGTCAGCGCACCCTCGGAAACCTCGACCGAGACGTCTTCGAGCGCGACGAAGTCCCCGAACCGCTTGGAGATGCCTTCTACGTCGATCCTCATCGGGCTTCCTTTGTCCGCGAGCCGAACATCGTCATCAACAGCAGCACGCCGATCGAGAGTACGGCCAACTCAGTCGCCGCCGCGTACACGCTGGTCGTCACCTGACCGCCCACTTGCTCGTCGCGCTGGAAGATCAGCAGCGGCAGCGTGAGGGTCGAGCCGGCGACGTTCGAGGAGACGACGAGCACCGCACCGATCTCGCCGAGCGCCCG
>JAFASQ010000356.1 GCA_019244395.1 Solirubrobacterales bacterium
CCTGTCGGCCGATCTCGCGCCGCTTCGCTGTCGGCAGCGTCGCTCACGTAACGTGACCGCCATGGTGAGGATCGACTGGTTCGACGGGCCGCGCGCGGCCCTGTCCGGGCTCTTCGCGCTGGCCGACGACGCTCCTGTCCAGGTGCAGCGCTACCGGCAGCTTGGGCGCGTGCTGGCGGCCTGGGATGGTCCAACCGTCGTCGGTCACCTGCAGCTCATCACCGCAGAACGGGGAGACGACGTCGAGGTGAAAAGCCTCGCGGTGCGCGAGGATCGGCAGGGAGCGGGAATCGGCCGCATGCTCGTGGAGCGGGCCATCTCGGCCTGCCGCGAGCAGAACCGCTCGGCGCTTGTCGTGGCGACCGCGGCGGCGGACACGCGCGTGTTGCGCTTCTACCAGCGGCTCGGGTTTCGGTTCCTACGTGTCGAGCGGGATGTCTTCACGCCGCAGGCGGGCTATCCGCGGGTCGACATCGATGGCGTTCCGCTGCGCGATCGGGTGTGGCTCTCGCTCGACCTCCAGCCGCCGGAGCGTTCGCCTGCGCACGCTCGAGCGGTGGGGCTGCGCGTCGCCCGGCATACCGACCACCTGGATGAGCTCATACGGTTCTACCGGGACGGGCTGGGCCTGCGGGAGCTAGGCGGCTTCCGCAATCACGACGGCTATGACGGCGTGTTCCTCGAGATTCCCGGCACCGGCGCTCATCTCGAGCTCACCACCGGCGGCGGCCATGGCGTTCCGGTGCCGCATCCAGACTCCCTGCTGGTCCTGTACCTTCCTGACGCCGAGGCGGTGCGCGTGGTGGCGGCTCGCCTCGGGGCAGCTCCGGTCATCCCCGCCAATCCCTACTGGCGTGAGCATGCAATCACGTTCGCCGACCCCGACGGGTTCCATGTCGTCCTCGTCGGGGAGCCCTGGCGCGCCTAGGCAAAGTTCGCCGTGACCGGCAGCGCGTAGTAATCCTCCGTGGCGACGGGAACGAAGCCGATCGCGGTGTAGAGCCGTAGCGCGCGATCATTGTCAACCGCCACCTCGAGGCGGATCTGGCCCGCGCCGTCGTCCAGTAGCCGTTGACAGACGCGCCGCAGCACTTCGCGTCCGATGCCGCGGCCCTGCCAGGACGGGTGGATGACGAACCCGTAGATCCCAGCCTCGTTGCCATCCCGGATCACGCGCAGGGTTCCGATCGGCGAGCCGCTCAGCTCAACGACCAGCGTCCCCTTTCGTGGCGCGCCCAGCCGGTCGGCCACATCAGTGACAGGTTCGCCGAAACCGAGTTCGAGCAACTGCACGACGATCGGAACGTCCGCGGGGCTCGCCTGGCGCAGGCTGAGCGCGTCGTTTTCGGCCCGGCCGGCAGCCAGGCTCGCCAGCACCAGCGCATGCTCCGAGTGATCCAGGGCGGCGCCGCGGCCCAGCGCCAGATGCTTACCCGCCGTCGAGGAGCGCGGCACGATCAGCAGCACCTGCTCAGTGCCCCGCTCTTGGCAGATCGGCGCCGCGGCGTCCAACAGGGCGGTGGCTATGCCGCGCCGTCGCGCGCCGGGGTCGACCATGCCGGCCAACTCGAGCACGGAGCCGAAGGAGTAGATCCCGAGGAACCCGAGCAGCCGGTCATTCTTCCACCACAAAAGGTCCTCGACGCGATGGCCGGAGCGGCTGCGCAAGCTACCCCACTCGAGCTTCAGACGGCCGCCATCGGCTTCGATGACCCGTAGCTCGAGCTCGGCGATCGCCTGTAGCGCTTCCGGAGATAGGCCGGCCGCTCGCTCCAGCACATCGAGAGCAGATCAGGCGAGCGTCGCGTCGATCGTGATCTCGCTGACGCCCGACAGTGCGCGGGATACCGGGCAGCCTGCCTTAGCCTGTTCGGCGTAATCGGCGAACTGCTCCTGGTTGATCCCAGGGACGCGGCCCTCCGTGATGAGGTCGATCTCGGCGATCGTCGGGTTTCCGTCGACGTTGCGCAGATGGACCTTGGCGGTTGTCTTGACCGATTCGGGTGTGTGTCCATCGCCGGCGAGAATGTTGCTGAGGGCCATCGCGAAACACCCGGCGTGAGCGGCGGCGATCAGTTCCTCCGGGTTGGTGCCGGCGCCCTCCTCGAAGCGGCTGGAGAACGAGTAGTTGCCCTCGCTGAATAGGCCGCTGGCCACCGACGCGGTGCCGGACCCGCTTTTCAAATCGCCGCGCCACTCGGCGCTGCCGTCTCGCGTTGCCATCGACGTGCTCCTTTTGCGCTCGGTTGAGGTCAGGTTCGGATCCTATCCCCGTGCGAGGAGCGGATTCCGTGAGCCCGCGCGCGCCTCGGCTGACCAGGGCGCTATTCCCAGCGAAACAGGCGAGCGGCGGCGAGGCTGCAGACGATGACCCAGCCCACGAGGACTAGAAACGGAAGCACGCCAGGGGATTGTCCGCCGAACGCGGCGTGCAACGCGTTGAATCCGGCGCCGGTGGGGAGCACCTTGGCGATGTCCGTGATCAGCTGTGAATGGATCTCCTGCACGGGGACGTACAGGCCCGAGAAGAACGCCAGCGGGTAGAAGAACAACGCGGTTATTGCCCCTGCGATCTGCGGACTCTTGGCCACCGCGGCCACGACCAGGCCGAGTCCGATCGTTGCCGCGGCGGTGAGGAGGAGCGCGACGACCGACAGGATGTCCCCACCCGCGTCGTGCGGGAGCGCCAGGCCGTAGGCCCCTGCCCCGGCGCCGAGCAGGATCGCGATCCCGATCGCGGCCAGGATCAGGCTGACCGTCGTCTGGGCCGCCAGAAGCCACGCCGGGGGTACCGGGGTGGTCGACATCCGGCGCAGGACGCCCTGCTGGCGGTAGCTCGACAGCTGCTGGGGAAGCCCCGTCAGACCCACCGCGATGAGCACGAACACCATCAGAGTCGGCACATAGAGGTCGAAGAACGAGATGCCGCCGAGCGCGGGTTCGGGGCGGGTCGTCGCCGGGATGCTGCCGAAGATCACCAGCAGCGCAAACGGGATGCCGATGGCTACGAGCAAGCCGACGGGGCGCCGGATGGCGATCTTGATCTCACCGGCCACGAGCAGGCCGAACGCTCGTCGCTGCCTAGGGGTGAGGGTGAGGGCTGAGGTGCTCATCGCGTCACTCCGTTCGAGTCGGCGTGGGTTGTTTCATCGGTCAGGGCGAGGAACGCGTCCTCGAGGTTTGCCGTTTCGCTCTCCACGTCCTCCGCCTGTATCCCGGCTCGGTGCAGGGCCAGCACGACCGCGGTGACGAGGTCCCCGGAGCCGGCCACCACCACTTCCGCGCCGTGGTGCTCGACGCCGCTGACCTCCGGCAGTGCCGAAAGCAGCTCTTCGGGGAGCGGGTCGATGGGCGTGAGGCGAACCCGCTTGCTCGTGGTCGCGGCGAGCGCCAGCGCGCCCGGTCGGTCGAGGGCGACCACCCGGCCGTGGTCGATCAGCGCCACGCGGTCGCAGAGGCGTTCGGCCTCCTCCATGAAGTGCGTCACGAGCACGATCGTCACCCCGCGGGCGCGGACCTTTTCGATCAGTTTCCAGGTGTGGCGGCGGGCCTCTGGGTCAAGGCCTGTGGTCAGCTCGTCGAGCACGGCAATCTCGGGCTGACCGATCAGTGCGAGGACGATCGACAGGCGCTGCTTCTGGCCTCCGGAAAGGTGCTTGAAGTACGTGTGCTGCGCGTCATGAAGCCCGAGGGTCGCGATCAGCTCGCGCCCATCGGCGGGCTCGCGGTAGAACGACGCGTACAGCTCCACGACCTCGCCGACCCTCATCAGGTCCGGCACCGCACTGTCCTGGAGCTGCACGCCCACGCGCTCGTGCAGCTCCTGGCGGTCCCGGCGTGGGTCGAGACCGAGCACTCTGATGTCGCCCCGATCGGGGGTTCGCAGTCCGGTGATGCACTCCACCGCGGTGGTCTTGCCGGCGCCGTTGCGGCCGAGGATCCCGAAGATCTCGCCGGCGTGGACCGTGAAGCTCACGTCGTCTAGCGCGACCGTCGACCCGTACTCCTTGTGCAGACGTGCCACCTCGATCACCGGTGGCCGCGCGGGGCCGCTCGGCACCGGTGCCGACACCCGGGCGTCCGTCCTATCCAGCTCTTGGATGCTCATAAGCGCGTCGATCCTGTCGATATATTTGAACGATACCGGAATGATATCACGCTCGTGATGGTGATACAATATAAATGTGATATCGGATCAAGATGTCGCGAACCAGGCGTTGGAACTCGGCTTGTCGGCGTCGGGCCAGGCACACGAGCAACGATCCGCATGGCTCATCCCGGGCCTCCCGACAATGGTCGGGGCGCTCGTGGCGTTGGGGCTGGGGATCGCGCTGACCGCCACCGCCGGCGACAGCCACAACGCGGCCCTCGAGGTCGTCGGGATCGTCCTGATCGTGGTGGCGGGCTTCCAGTTCGGCGGGTTTTTCGTCGTGCAGCCCAACCAGGCGCGGGTGCTGATCCTGTTCGGCCGCTACACCGGATCGGCGACCGAGGCCGGCTGGTGGTGGTGCAACCCGTTTACCAAGCGGCAAAAGGTCTCGCGGCGGGTCCGCAACTTCCAGAGCGAACGGGTCAAGGTCAACGACGCCAGCGGCAACCCGATCGAGATCGCGGCGGTCGTCGTCTGGCGGATCGCCGACACGGCCAAGGCGGTGTTCGACGTCGCCGACTACGAGCAGTTTGTGACCGTGCAGAGCGAGACCTCGCTGCGCCATCTCGCCAGCGAGTACCCCTACGACGACTACAAACAGGACGCCGTCTCGCTGCGTGCCAACGCCGACGAGGTCCGAGGCAGCCTCCAGGCCGAACTGCAAGGCCGCCTCCAGCTGGCCGGCATTGAGATCCTCGAGACCCGGCTGACGCACCTCGCTTACGCACCCGAGATCGCGGAGGTGATGCTCCGCCGCCAGCAGGCGGAGGCGATCCTCGCCGCGCGCAAGACGATGGTCCAAGGCGCGGTCAGCCTCGTGCAGATGGCCGTCGCGCAGCTCGCCGACTCAGATCTCATCGAGCTGGACCCCGAGCGCAAAGCGACGATGGTGGCAAACCTGATGGTGGTGCTCTCCGGCGATCACTCACCCACCCCGGTGATCAACACGGGGAGCCTCTACACATGAGGGCAAGGTGAGGATGCCCGAGAGTAAGAAGTTCCTGCTCCGACTGGATCCCCGCCTCTTCGACGCGCTGCGACGCTGGGCCGACGATGATCTGCGCAGCATCAACGCCCAGATCGAATACCTGCTCACCGACCAGGCTCGCCGCGCCGGACGCCTGCCCAAGCAGAGCGCCCGACGGGCTCCTCGCGACGAGCCCACCGACGAGCTACCAGACGCCGAAACGATCACCGTCTCGAGCCGCACCAGAACGTCTCGCTGATCGCTCCGCCTGCGCCGCGCCGCGCGCGTGCCATCATGTGTCCATGTTCGGAAATGACGCCGGAGGCGAGAGCTTCGAGGAGACACTGCGTTCGATCGCCGCAGCGCTCAGCGGGTACATCGAGCGCTCGATCGAGAACGTCGACCCCGACGAGGTCGCTGACTCCATTGGTGTGGATGCGGCCATGGCGAGAGAATGGGTCGAGAGCGCAGGCGGTTGGCTCAGCGCGCTGACTGAGAACCTCGGCGGCCACTTGGCCCGCCGGGTGGCGGGACCAGAGCGAACCACGGTCCGCGTCGATCCCCTGGGCGGCGCCGCACCCAATCCGCTCGATCTACCGAGCGATGACCAGGGCCTCGCGCTGGCGGCGCTCGAGTCGGGCCGCTGGATCGTGGAACCTGGCGCTGACGCGCTGGCCGCCAGGGGCGAGGGTCCGGGTCCCACGGACGCGCTCGGGATGGTCCGCGAGCTGCGCGTCCGCGACTGGATCTCGGCCGACGGGAAGCTTACCCAAGCCGGTCGCCACGCCCTCAATCGCTGGCTCGACGCCGCCGCGTCCAGCTGATTTCAACGCGCGGGCGCGCA
>JAFASQ010000397.1 GCA_019244395.1 Solirubrobacterales bacterium
CGCCGGGCGGCACGCACACAAACGTGCCCGGCCCGAGCTCATGCGTTTCACCGCCCAGGCGCATCGTCAGCACGCCGTCAAGCACATAGAACATGTCGTGCAGACGTTCATGGCGGTGAAGCGGCGGCCCGGGGAAGTTAGGGTCGACGGTCGTCTCCGAAAGAAAGAGCGACCCCGCGGTGTCCTCGCCGCTGGCCTTGATGATGACTGCGGAGCTGCCACCAGCGGAATGTCGCTCGCCCTCGCCCGGTCGATGTATAACCGCCTCGCCCATCGCTGAGGGACCATACGCGACCAGCTCCTCACGTATTCGACCCTGGTGCTCGCGAGCTACCGTTTGGATCGAACACCAGGAGTCTCGCGCTGCCGGCCAGACTGCCTGGTCGGCCAACCGCACTCTCGCAGGCTTCTTCGGACGCGCCGCGTACTGATGAGGGTGATCATCGGGACCGCGGCGTTGCAGGTACGCAGTCGTCGCTTCTGTTCGCGGAGCGCGAGCAGCGCCGGATCCGCCGGGCGACAATCGCATGTTCCGCTGCGGCAGATGCTGGAGTGTCCGTCTACATCGATGCCGGCGAAGGCTGCGACGATCCGAGGCGCTGTCGTAGAAACGCGCGTGCGCGATCAAGGAACATTCGGCCTGGGTCGGTGTCGAGGTCGAACTGGTATTCGTGGCCGAGCGGCGGCTGGTGGTCGTGGGGGTAGAAGACCGTCTCGACCGTCACTCCGTGTAGGCGGAGCTTCTCGGCCAAAAGCTCCGAGTGTGGCCTGAGCGGGTCAGCATTTCCGACCGTGACGAGCGCAGGGGGAAACGAGGGGGTGAGGTTGTCGGTCAGCGACCAAGCGGCGGCCGCGGGGTCGTCGAGGAAGTGCCGTTTGCCTGTGTACGCCCACAGGACGATCTGCACGAAGCGACTGCCTGCCTCGATGCTCTGACGCGCCAGTCCGAGGTCGTATGGGCCGCAAGCGAGGAGCACGCCGCGCAGCTGAGCGGAGGTGATCGTTGGGTTGACGCCGACGGCGGCAGAGTAGCCGGGAGTGGTCACGAGCGCGGCGAGTTGCGCGGCGATATGTGCTCCGGCGGAGTCGCCGGCAAGAACTATCCGTTCGGGATCGATCAGCAGCCGGTCGCTGTTGGAGATCAGATAGCCGAGGGCATCCATCATTTGCCGGGGAGGCGTCGGGTAGTGGTGCGCGGGCGCGAGCGAGTAGCGCGGCCCAACGACGGCGTAGCCGTCATGCGCCAAGAGCTTGAAGTAGCCCGCGAGCTCCTCCTTGGCTCCCCCGACGAATCCGCCGCCGTGAACCCACAGCAAAAGTGGGAGCGGTGTGGTTGCCGACGCGGGGCGGTAGACGTCGAGGAGCGTGTCGGGCTCATCGCCGTAGCGCTCGTCGAGGAGCGCGATGACCTCGCCGGGCGCGTGCCGGTCAAGCGCCTCGGCCGTCTTCGCGCCGCCGACCGCGAACACGCGGCGCACCAGCAGCGCCGCCGGCCGCGGGCTGAACCACAGGCTGACCCGCAGCGCAACGGCAAAGACAGCTCGCAGGATCCGGTCGGCGAGCCCGCCATGGCTGGGCGGAACGAGCGGTGTCGGCTGGTCGCTCATTTGTCCACCGCTTCAGAGATTGCCTAGGCTGAGTCGATCGCGGGGAAGGTCCAAGAGCCATCGAGCACCTCGGCTCGCGGCCGGTAGAGCCGGACGGTGTAGTTCCAGCCGTCCATGATCGGCAGGCAATTCGGTCCGCTGTCACCGCATCCGCCGAACTGAACGGTCACCGACCCATCGTCGTTCGGCGTCGCGGTGATGTTGTTGACGCTGTAAGCCTCGCGGTCGTTGGCCTGGAAGAACCCATCAGCGTTGTAGAGCGAAATCGACCAGAAACCATCGACCGGCACGTCCCGGACGGTGAGCTTGTACTCCCCCGCGGGAAGCCCGGGTTCGACGCTGATGTAGCGCGCTTCTCGGTCGGGTAGACCGCCCCACCCGGCCGCGGTGCCAATCAAGTGGCGTACGGGATCGACGTCTTCCTTGGAGCCAAACGCATGGTCGAAGCTGCTTAGGTGCTTGCCGAGCTCGAGCACCGCGTTACGCGTCGCGCCGAAGCTGTCCTTGTCGTAGTCCGGCATTTCGAACGGCCGTGATGAGGTCGCCCGGACCGCGAGCAGGTCCTGAAGCCCGTTCACGGTCGCGAGGTCATTCGGGTTGGCGGGATCGACAAGAATCCTCGCTGCGACTGCGACCCACGGAGTATCGAACTCCTCGACCGTCAGGGTGTGCTGGCCGGCGTCGTGAAGGATCCGGTTGATGTAGTGGTCCTGGTTGACCACCATCACCGAGATGTAGCGATCGCCGCCGTCGGGAAGCGTGACCGTGGCCCCGTCGGAGATATCGACGATCGCGACGCTGTACAACGTGTCGCGGTTCATCCTGATCACGGGCTGATCTTCGATCGGCGTCGCGATCCGGTTGTGCTCGAGCAGGTTCACGCCGCCAGCCTGGGCCTGCAGGACCGAGAACATCCGATCGGTCTCGGCACGGATGAAGTTCTCGACGCTCACGGGGACAGCCACGAATCAACCTCCAGCGCTAGTGGTCGGGCCAGCTTTCTGCCGGCCGGGCGACGCCACATCACCCCAACCGGATGAAAACCGGACGAAGTGCGAGCGTCTCGCCGGCAACGCGGGACTGCTGCGAACGCCCGGCACTCCGGAAGCGCTCCTCGGCCGAGCGCGGATTCCGCGCGGAGCAGGACATCGGCCATCTACGGGGTTTCTGCCCAGAGTCCGAGATCCTCGGGCGCGAGTCGGAAGCCGAGCGAGGGGCTCGCACCCAGCCGCTCGTAGTAGCCCTCGGTCCGAGTGCGGATGTCCAGTTGCAGGCCTCCCGCGCGCTCGAGGCCGTCGCGCAGAAGCCTGGAGCCGAGCGCGACCAGCCCATCGAGGTGAGGCCTGTGCCAACGGCTCGATCAGGGCCTCGGTCACACGGAATCGGGCGCCTCGGCGAAGGCGATCGCGTTGCCATCGGGATCGGGGATCTTCACGTGGCGAACGCCGGTGGAATAGGTCTCGATCGCTTCGTGGTCGATGCGCCGAGCAGCGAGGGAATCCAGGAGCGCGCCCAGCCCGGTCACGGAGAGGGTGATCCGGCCCGTGCCCGCGCGCTCCAGGTCCGGCTCGATGAATAGCGTGGCGGATGCCGCAATCTCCCAGAGGATCTCGTGACCGGCGCGAAAGTCGGGGTCGCGGCCGAATAACCGCGTGTACCAATCGATGCTGGCCTCGAGATCGGTTACCGGGACTCCGGCATACAGGTGGGTGATCGCGCTCACTTCAGAGTCAGCCTCCAACACCTCGGTCCGTTTCCAAACAAGACCCAGGGACGACGTCGAACTCATCGGTCGGCACCGCTTCCAGCTACAAGGAGGTGCCCCGGTTGACGCGCGCGCGGATCGCTCCAGACAAATGTCGAGAACCTTGCATCCGCGTCCGAGCACCGGCGTTCGCAACGGAGCAGGTCTGCCCCGTGGCGACGCGGCGGTCCTGCTCAGCACCAAAGCCAAGCCCGAGCGCCTCGGCCAGACCGGCTCGCGAGACTGCCGCTTCCCCGGACCACCGGTGAGATCAGCCGGCGCGGAAGCGCCCGGTCGGGCCTCTGCCCCGTGCCTGCCGGAGCCAAGAGCCTCGCGCGGGTGATCGCCTGGGTGACGTTGCAGCGGTGGCTGCGGGCGCCTCCTGTAATCGATCACGGCCGAACGAGCACGACGGCGAACCTGGCGTCAGCCGAACCTCGACCGTGCTCGGAGACCTGGCCAGTCGTTGTGCACGGTGATCGCCCTGGGGATCGGGGTGGCTGCGCTTACCACCGAGCGCCCGATTCCGCGAAACGAGCAGTGGCGGAGAGCACCGGAGACGCTGGGGTTGACCACGGGGGACGGTGCGCGAGTCAGGGATCGCGCTTGAGCGACGTCCAGCGTTCCCGTTCTGAGCACGGCCGGATAGAGCAGTCTCATCCTAGGAGCAGCCTTCCTCCTCACGCGAGCGGCCGTGCCCTGCCGGGACCTCGCGACGGGGATCGACCGGCGTGAGCGAACCCGCTCTCACCCCCGGCGGAGCTCACCCGGAGCTCAGGGGCGCGGTTCGCGGTCGCCGAGCGCTTACCAGCCTCCGCGGTGGGTAGCGGGAGCGGGTCGAGTTAATCGAGGAGGCCTGGGTGAGGTCCAGCGAAATCCGGCGAGTGCTGTCCGTCGCGGCCGTGGGTGTAGCCATTGGCGCGGCCGGCTGCGGCTCGAGCACCAAGAAGACGACCAGCGCGTCCACGGCGAACCCCTCGACGGCGACGAAGGCCTATCACGCCGGCGAATTCTGCGCCAAGAAGAAGGCCGCTCTCTACCGAGCGCAGGGGTTCAAGTGCGTCAAGGTGAAGGGAAGCGATCGGTTGGAGAAGAGCTAGGCCATAGGTCACGGGTCGACGCTCTCGCGATCATCCGCGACCGCGTAGACGGGAGGTCCCGGCGCGATTGATCCGGCAGCGATTGGACGCTGCCGCCGACCGTGACCATCGTCGTTTCGACAGCAGGCGCTCGGCAGCGGCCAGGGGCACGCCTCTCACGAAAGACCGGCCGCGTCGATCGGTCGCGAACCACCGATTGAGACTGCTGGATCGGGCTGATGTCGGATGCGTTTGGCCTCGAAGACGAGCGTGAACGGCATCCCGGCGATCTGCACCCAGGTCCTTGTCAACGGCAAGTACTCGGTCAGCGCGAGGATCCGACGCGGCCTGAAGCCGACCACGCTCGCGATTGCCGGCAGCTTCACCGGCGCCGCTGTCGCAGGTTGCGTGGATGGAGGTCAGCTGACACGCATGCTCGCGGCTAACCCGAAGTTCTCGGTATCGGTGAGGTGAGATCGCCCGCGCGTGCTGGGTGTGCGTGGGTTGGCTGGTGGATGGGTCGTGACTACGTGTTGGCTGTGTAGGTGTGGATCAGTTGTTTGGCGCGCGCCTGGGTTGGTGTGGGTTTGGTGAGTTGGTCGAGGGTGTGGTTGGTGCTGGCCAGGCGGATCGTGTTGCGGGTTTGGGTGGCGAGTTGGTCGAGCAGGGTGGGGAAGGAGTGGCAGGGGTGGCCGTCGGTGGTGCGCTTGGTGGTGATCTTTTTCTTGGCGCTGGTTGAGCGGGTGGCTTT
>JAFASQ010000474.1 GCA_019244395.1 Solirubrobacterales bacterium
ACGAGCGCGGCGCCCACCGAGATCGCGATCCACCGCGAGGGCGCCCGGCGGATGGGGTTCTTCACCGATACCACCGTGTGCATCGGCTGCAAGTCGTGCGAGGTGGCGTGCAAGCAGTGGAACGATCTGCCCGCCGACGGCTATCAGTTCCGCAAGGGTGGCTCGTACGACCACACCGGTTCGCTCGGCGCGGCCACGTGGCGGCACGTGCGCTTCGTGGAGCGGCTCGCCCCGTCGCCCGATACGCGCGCGGAGGCCGCGGCGGCGCTGGCGGCCGGCGCCGGGGGTCGGCTGCCCTCGCTTCCGGCGACCGGTGGGGAGCTCCCGAGTCCAGAGGAGCTCGGCGGTGCCGGCGGCGGTGTTCGTCCCGAGGAGGTGCCCGACCTGGTGCACTGGGCCGAGGGCGGCGGACCGCCGGTGGTCGGAGAGGGGGATGTCGATGTCGGGGCCGCGGTTGCGGCGATGGACCGCTGGCTGTTCATGTCCGACGTGTGCAAGCACTGCACGAACGCCGGTTGCCTGGACGCCTGTCCGACCGGAGCGATCATCCGCACCGAGTTCCAGACCGTGATCATCCAGCCGGATATCTGCAACGGCTGCGGCTACTGCATTCCCTCCTGTCCGTTCGGCGTTCCCAACCGGGACCCCTACGACGGGCGGACCGCCAAGTGCACGCTCTGCTACGACCGCCTCGAGGACGGGCTCGAGCCGGCCTGCGCGAAGGCCTGCCCCACCGACTCGATTCAGTTCGGCCCCTACGAGGAGCTGGTGCAGACCGCCAAGGGCCGCGTGATCGCGCTGCACGAGCGGGGGATCGAGTCGGCCTACCTGTACGGGGCGGCGGATAAGCCGGGCGAGCAGCTGGCGGGCGGCCTGGGCGCGTTCTTCCTGCTGACCGAAGCGCCCGAGCGTTTTGGGTTGCCGGCGAACGCCGATTCGCCGATCCAGGAGAACGGCCCCGTCGCGACCGCCGCCGGGCTGGCCGCGGCGGCGCTCGCCGCGGCGGGCACGATCGCGAGCTTCGTGCTCGCGCACCGCCGGAGCAGACGGTGAGCCACGAGCGTGGGCCGAGCCCAGAGAGGCGGATCCTGCGTGCTTTTCGTAGGCGCGGCGGCTCGCCGCCGGGACGCGACATGACCCCCGCGGTCGGCACCCGCGGCGGTCCAGGTCCGTGGCGGCGGGCGGTCGAGGACGCGGCGGTGGCCGGAGCCGCGCGCGCCTGGGCCGATGCTCGCTGGTCGTACCTGTACAAGGCCGACACCCGCTACCGGACCGAGGACGGGGACGAGGAGGCGGTACGCGACGCCGCGCGGCGGATGCGCGGCGGACCCGAGGCCCCTGACGTAATCCAAGGGCCGTTCATCCACCCGGCCGTGTGGACGTGGGAGGTGCCGCTCTATTTCTGGTTCGGCGGGATCGCCACCGGCTCGTCGTTTGCGTCGGTGGCGGCCGACGTCGTTGACGACGAGCGCTCGGCTGTACTCGCGCGTCGCGTCGCCCTTGCGGCGGTCATGCCGTGCGCCCCGCTGCTGATCCTCGATCTCGGGCGTCCGCTGCGGTTCCTGCATATGCTCCGCATCTTCAAGCCCCGCTCCCCGATGTCGATGGGTGCCTGGTGCCTAAGCGCGTTCAGCGCCACGGCTGGCGTGGCGGTGGCCGCTGACCTGCTCGGGAGGCGGACGCTCGCCCGCCTGGCGGGCGCTGGCGCGGCCGTCCTGGGGACGTACCTCGGCTCCTACACCGGCATTCTGCTGGTCTCCACGGCCGTTCCGGTCTGGGGACGCAGCCGGGCGCTGTTGCCACCGATCTTCGTCTGCACCGCAACCGCGACCGGTGCCGCGACGTGCCACCTGGTGCTGGCCGCGGGCGGACTTGCCGACGATCATCCCACTCGGACGGCACTCCGTACGATCGAGAACGGTGCGTTGGCGGTCGAGCTTGTGCTCTCCGCGGTGAACGAGCGGCGGCTCGGGCCTCTGCGCGAGGCGCTCGAAACCGGCCGCGCCGGCTTGCTGTTCAAGCTGGCCAAGGGAACCGTCCTGAGCGGGCTTGCCCTGCGGTTGGCGCGGCGCCCCCTCGCGCCCCAGCTCGATCGTGTGGCGAGCATCCTGTACCTCGCCGCGGGCCTTTCATTTCGGTTTGCCTGGGTAGCCGCCGGACGCAATTCCGCCGACGACGACGCTGCGGTGGCCCGCGCGGCGCGATCGGGTTTGGGTGCCGCGGGCGGGGAAACGCACGCGCCCGCCACCGGGTACCCTGTCGGCGGCACGGCCGAATCCCCGGATCGCACCACCTTCTCGTGAGCAGCTACGTCCTCGTCGACCGCCTGCAGTTCGCGTTCACGATCACGTACCACTACCTGTTCCCGATCCTCACCATGGGATTGGCGGTGTTCGTGGCGTGGTTGAAGACGGTGTCGTATCTCGGCCGCGAGAACCATCGGTTCCCGCTGTGGCGAAAGACCGAGGCGGAGCGAGAGCAATACGAGACCGCGGCGCGGTTCTGGGCCAAGATCTTCGCGGTCAACTTCGCCGTGGGGGTGGTGACCGGAATCCCGATGGAGTTCCAGTTCGGGACCAACTGGGCCAGCTTCTCCAACTACGCCGGTGGGGTGATCGGGCAGACGCTCGCGATGGAAGGCGTCTTTGCGTTCTTCGCCGAGTCGGTCTTTCTCGGCATCTTCCTGGCTGGCCGCGATCGCTTCAGCCCCCGCGTGCACTGGCTTTCCTCGGTGTTTCTGTTCGTCGGGTCGTGGCTGTCGGGGTTCTTCATCATCGCCACCAACGCGTGGATGCAGCACCCCGTGGCTTATTCGGTCTCACACAACGGGAAGGCGCAGCTGAACTCGCTGTGGGGACTGTTCACCAATCCATGGCTCGCGTGGATCTACGCCCACAATATGAGCGGCGCAGCGATCACCGGCGCGTTCGTTCTCGCGGCGATGGGCGCGCTGTACCTGTTGCTCGACCGCCACCACCAGTTTGCGCGGGTCTGCCTGCGAGTGGGTGTGGTTGGCGCACTGATCTTCTGCATCATCCAGATCTTCCCGACTGGCGACCGCGCCGCGCACAACGTGGCCGAGATGCAGCCCTCGGCATTTGCGGCCATGGAGGGCATGTTCAGCACCGAGAAGGGCGCGCCGCTGGTCATCCTCGGCAACCCGAACACCGAGGCGCGTCGGCTCGACTCGTCGCTGGCGATGCCGCACTTCCTCTCGTTTCTAACTTCGCGCAATTGGAACGAGAAGCTGAGCGGGTTGAACCAGATCCCGACCAATCGCTGGCCTGACTCGGTGCCGCTGGTCTATTACGCGTACCACATCATGGTGGGGCTCGGGACGATCTTGGTCGCGATCGCGGGCCTCGGAGTGCTGCTCTTGTGGCGCGGGAAGCTGTTCACCGCAAGACCCATGCTGTGGCTGCTGATGCTGGCCTTCCCGTTCACCTACATCGCCAACATCGCCGGATGGGTCACCGCGGAGACGGGACGACAGCCGTGGGTGATCTTCGGAGTGATGCGCACCAGCGCGGGCGCCTCACCGCCGGGTTCCGTCCCGTCGGGCACCGGCATCTTCACCCTGCTCGGGTTCTGTGGGCTTTACCTGTTCGTCGCTGTGCTCTACCTGGTCCTGATGCTCCGGATCGTGGCCCAGGGTCCTGACGATGTCGCCGCCCCGACCACCTCCACCGCGGCTGCCGCCGGAGCGGCCCCAGCCCAATGAGCACGGCCTGGTTCTGCTTTCTGGCCGTGATGGTCGCCATGTACGTCGTGCTCGACGGCTTCGACCTCGGCGTCGGCGCGCTCCACCTGCGGCTGGCCAAGACCGACGAGGAACGGGAGCAGGCGACGGCCGCGATCGGTCCCGTGTGGAACGGCAACGAGGTATGGCTCATCGCCAGCGGCGGAATCTTGTTCCTCGCCTTTCCGGCCGCCTACGCCGCGGCGTTCAGCGGCCTCTACTTCGGCCTGATCATCGTTCTGTGGCTGCTCGTCGGGCGAGGGCTCGCGCTCGAACTGCGCCACCAGATCGATCATCCGATGTGGCACAGCGCGTGCGACACGGTGTTCGCGCTGTCTTCCGCGGCGCTCGCGCTGGTGTTCGGCGTGGCGCTCGGCAATGTCGTGCGGGGCGTGCCATTGAACGCGCGCGGCTACTTCTCGCTCCCGCTGTTCCACATCCTCAACTGGTACGCGCTGCTCATCGGGGTGTTCGGGGTGATCGTTCTCTGCGCCCATGGCGCCAACTTCCTGGCCTGGCGAACCGCCGGGGATCTGCGGGCGCGGGCGGCACTGCTCGCCCGTCGCCTATGGCCGGTCACGCTGCTCGGGCCGCTCGTGCTCGCCTGGCCCACCTACCACGAGCGCCACCAGATGCTCACCACGTTCGGCGACCATCCCTGGCGCCTGATCTTCCCTCTGCTCGGGATCGCCGCCCTCGCCGCTCAGTTCGTCTACCAGCGACGCGACCAGTGGCTGCACGCGTTCCTCGCCTCGGGATTGTTCATCGTCGGTCTGCTCACGACGATGGCCGCCGGCCTCTACCCCTATATCCTGCCCGCGCGGCAGGGGCAACCGTACGGCCTTACCGTCCACAACGCCGCCTCGGGCCACCGTGCGCTGGTCACCGCGATCGTCTGGTGGCCCCTCGGCATCGCCCTCGCCGCGGCGTACTTCGTGTTCGCCTACCGGCTGTTCTTCCGCGGCCAGCACGGCCCGAACCTCGGCAACCTGTAGCTTCCCGCCGGCTGCGACCGCCCGGCGATTGCGAACGCCAACCGCCCTCGGGATGCAGCGGCTTCAAAACGAGGCCACGTTTCTGGCGCGCCGGCGCTAACCGGGCCAGAACACGATCGTCCGGTTCTCGTGGACGAGCACGCGATCCTCGAGGTGCCAATGCACCGCGCGCGCAAACACGGTCCGCTCGATGTCACGACCGATCATGGTCAGCATCTCCGTATCGGCCTGGTGAGACACGCGCCGGACGTCTTGCTCGATGATCGGCCCCTCGTCCAAATCCTCGGTGGCGTAATGCGCCGTGGCGCCGATCAGCTTGACCCCGCGGTCGTGCGCGCGTACGTACGGTTCGGCACCGGCGAATGCGGGGAGGAACGAGTGGTGGATGTTGATCACAGGGACACCGATGCGACCCAGAAACTCGCCTGAGAGAACCTGCATGTAGCGCGCGAGCGCTACGAGATCCACCTTGCCGGCGAGCAGATCGAGTTGACGCTGCTCGGCCTCGGCCTTGGTGTCGCGGGTCACCCGGATGTGGTGATACGGCACGCCGAACGCCGCCACCTCCGCTTCGAGGTCCGGGTGGTTTGACACCACGGCGGCGATGTCCATATGAAGCTCACCCCGCCGCCAGCGCCACAGCAGGTCGAGGAGACAGTGTTCGTAGCGCGAGACGAAGATAGCCACGCGCTTTCGCCTCGCCGCGGGCTCGAGCCGCCATTGCATGTCGAAGTCCTCGGCGATCTCCTCCATGCGCGATCGAACATCGTCGATGCGATCCGGAAGGTCCTTGAGCAGGAACTCGGAGCGCAGGTACAGCCTGCCGCCTTCCGGGCCCGTGGAGAACTGATCGAACGTGCTGATGTTGGCCCCCGCCGCTGCCAGGCGATTCATCACGGCCGCCAGGATCGCCGGACGATTGGAGCAGGCGAGGACCAGGCGCCCGACATCCTCCCGCGTGGTTCCGACCATCGACAGTCCCGCACCAGTCGTGGGAGCCCCGCCCGAATCTGCCTGCATGCCCTCCTCCTAAGTTCGAAACGTCAGCCGGCTGCCTACATGACCTCAGGACGGCAGGTCACCTCTGGTGTTGTGGTCGCGGCCCAGGAACGTGTTGGCCCACGCGCTCGTCCTGTTCAACGCGTTGTCCTTGACGACGGCGGGGCCGTCGAGCATTCCGTCGGACTCGCCGTAGGCTTTCAGCCGCTCGTAGGCCTGCGACCAGATGCACTCCGTGTCGTACACCTCACACAGCCCGTCGCGCGTCCCGCCGCAAGGACCGTTGCGCTGGTTCTTGGCGCACATCGACTCAGGGCAAACATAGGCGATGTCCGGCAACGAGCAGTCCCCGCAATCACGGCAATGGAACATGGAAACCTTGGCCGCCTGCTCGGCCAGGTGCGCGGCTCGCCCGAGCCCCGGCGGGCCGGCCTCGATGCGCTCATACAGCGCACGACCGGCGCCGAACAGCGGCGCCTCGGGGTCGAACACCCAGCGGTGCATCTGACGGCTAAGCCTGTAGCGCGTCGGGACGGGCAGGTCGGTCTGCCCTCGGCGCTTCGACTCGAGGTAGGAGCGGCTGAGCTCCTCCGAGGACAGCCCCGTTTCAGCGTCGCGCTCGAACATGTAGAACTCGCCGGAACGGTCGAAGCGTATGTCGTTGGCCACCGCACGCCACTCCGGGGCGTAGCCCTCGGCGCGCTGCAGGATCTCGAAGAACGTCTCGGCGGTGGTGTGGCCGCCCAGGTAGACGCCCTGGAACCCTAGGCCGCGCGCCACCGCGGTCTGCTTGGCGGCCAGGTCGACGAAATAGGAGCGACCCTTGTCCTTGCCGGCGCCGTAGCGCTCGGCGATCTCGAGCAGCTCGTCGCTCACGACTACGCCCGGGATCCGCCCCGCGTGGAACGCGCGCGCGGCCGGTCGCGAGAGCAGGTAGACATTGGCCAACGCGGACAACGGGAGCTCCGCATAGCGGATGTAACGCAGCAGCTCGTCGTCCTTGCGGGCGTTGTAGCCGATCTGATTGATGACAAAGCGCGCGCCCGCCGCCGCCTTCTTGGCCAGCTTGAGGTATTGCGGCACGACCTCGCGCTCGAACAGCTTGTGGTTGGTCACCACGCAGCCCAGGAAGAAATCGGTGGGGTCTAACCGATTCTCCGGACGTCGCTGGTCGGGAAGGCCCCGGTTCATCTCCGAGAACAGCTTCAGAAGCCCGACCGAATCGATGTCGAACACGGGCGCGGGCGCCCCGCGGTGACCCTGGCGCGAGTAATCCCCCGACAGCGCCAACACGTTGTCGAAGCCCTCCGAGGCCAGCTTCCATCCGCGGCTCTCCAGGGCGTTGCGATTCCAGTCCTTACAGGCCAGGTGGATGATCACCTCCTGCCCCCGCGAGACCAGGTCCGTCCCTAGCGTGTCCGGGGCCAGCATCGCGTTGCCACCCGGGTTGTCGGTGATCGAGATCACATCGATCCTCGGGTCGGCGGCCAGCTGCTGAGCCATCTCGACCGTGGTCCGGCTGGACTGGGTGGTGACCACCCCGCGACTCGTGACCAGCTCGACGGCTACCGCGAACGTTCCGCGGCGCTCCAGGCGCTCGCGAAACAACGGCTTTTGTGGAGGTCCAGTGAGGCTCATCGTGACGCGCCGTCCGCACGGGCTGCGCAGACGTCAACCCCGCACGATAACGACCTACGGGCGAATCGAGGTACGGCCCGGAGGCCGCGGCCAATCGCTCGGGGCATCGTCCGGGGGCGCGGCCCTCGCCGGGCTGAGGGTGGCGCCCGTATGGGCGGCGGGGGGTTGGCTGGGGTGATGCGGGTTTACTCGGAGCGCCGGCGCTGGATGGCGGTTAACTCCTCATTCGCCGCGTGCGGGGGCGCGAGTGATGAGTTGTCCGGCATCGGCGGGACGACCCGGGCGGAGCGGCGAGTGATGGGTTACCCGGCATCGGCGCTCATCGACCCCACTGGGTTCGGCAACACCGCCGCCCGGGGGCGGAAGCCCAGGCGACAGCAAGTACGCTCGTGCCATGAAGGGTGATCGTGTCGAAATCGTCGTGGCTGCGGATGACGGTTCGCGGACCTACGAGATCGTTGCGAGCCGGGCCGGTCGCCGCGTCGAAATCACGACGGGCCGGGGCGTGGTCGAAGTCGTTGAGGTCACGCGCACGGGCGAACCAGTACGAACAGCCAGGTTCATGGCCAGTCGTGTCGTGGCGCTGGTCGAGCATCCGGCGAGTGAGACTCGCGGACGCTCAGACCCATCCCGCGCCACGTCATAGCTCGCAACCGCACGGCGACGCGCCGAGTGGCGTCGCCGAACCTTCCGGCAGCCCGGCGCTACGACGGCCGCGGGACGCTGGTACGACTGCTCGCCTTGCTACTGGTAACCGCCGCCACCAGGCTGCTCACCCTGGCCGGGATCCTGGTAGCCGCCGCCACCACCACCGCCGTACTCCTGACCCTGGCCGGGATCCTGGTAGCCACCGCCCTGACCCTGGCCGGGATCCTGATAGCCACCGCCCTGACCCTGGCCCGGATCCTGGTAACCGCCGCCGCCGGTCTGCTGACCCTGGCCGCCGCCGCCCGATTGTCCGGCCAGCTCTTGGGGGTCTATCCCGAACTGGCTCAATAGGCCGGCGTGCTGTTCGTGGTCCACTTGATCAGGTAGCTGTTGTGCAGCCTGCTGAGCCTGGGCGCCGCCAAAACGCTGCTCGATCATCGAAACGACCATGTCCTTCGGAACCTGCATCTCCCCTCCTCGTTCGTGGACATCCTGCTTCTACCCCGGTTGAAGCCGGTTAGACGTCCGATCGACTTGCTCCGGTCCCGGTGGCGCGCGGTCGGTTAGACGTCCGATCGACCTACTCCCGTCCGGGTGGCGCGCGGCGGTCATCACGCCCCGCCTTACAGCTACCTCGCGGAAAAAGCTCAGCGCCCACCACCTGGCCCTCGAGGCGTTGAGATGCCACAGTCTTGCCAGGATGGGACCATTCGAATATCGGTTGCGCCCGCTGGAGCGCTTGATCAGCGTGGAGGACTACCGGGTAGCGGCGTCCAAGCGGGTGCCGCGGCTGGTCTGGGAGTACATCGAAGGCGGCTCAGACGATCTGGTCACGGTGCGCCGTAACGAGGAGGCGTTCCTACGCTGGTCGCTGCGTGCGCGGATGATGACGGCGCACGCCGAGCGCCGGCTGGCCACGACCGTGGCGGGAGTCCAGATCGACCTGCCGGTCCTCCTCGCTCCGACCGGTGCGCTCGGCCTCTCGGACTGGCGCGGCGATCTGGCGGCCGCTCGCGCGGCCGAGGCGGCTGGCACCCGCCTGATCCTGAGCACGGCTTCGTCATGGTCGATTGAGGAGGTGGCGGACGGGACGCGCGCCGGTCACTTCTTCCAGCTCTATCCGGGCGGGGAGCGCACCGCGACTCTGATGCAGCGCGCTTGGCAGTCCGGGTACCGGGCGCTGTTCGTCACCGTGGACGTGCCGGTGCTTGGGAATCGCGAGGGCGAGCGGCGCCGGGGCTACACCACCTCCGGTTCGCTGAATCGTGCGCTGACGCTCACCCCACGCGAGGCGATCGATATGGCCCGTCACCCGAGGTGGCTGCTGCACCAATATCGCCACGGGCGCGGGGCGATGCGCAACTTGCTCCCGACCGCCGGGGTACAGGCGACGTTCGATTCGATCGAGATCCTTCACCGGGAGATCGATCGGGCCACCTTCGCGTGGGAGGACCTGGAATGGATCCGGGAGCAGTGGCCCGGGGCCGTGTACGTGAAGGGACTACTCGACCCGGACGACGCGGTACGCGCGGTATCCATCGGGTGCGAGGGCGTCGTGGTGTCCAACCACGGCGGCCGGCAGCTCGATCACGCGCTTGCCTCGTTGGAGGCACTCCCCGCGATCGTTGACGCGGTGGGCGGCCGCGCGGAGGTGCTGTTCGACGGCGGGATCCGGCGCGGCACCGACGTGGTGAAGGCGCTCGCGCTCGGAGCGCGCGCGGTCCTGATCGGGCGCCCTCAGATCTACGGTCTGATCGTAGGCGGGCAGCAGGGCGTGCGCGACGTGCTCGGGGTCCTCCGCGCAGAACTCGACCGCGCGCTCGTGCTGATGGGCGTGCAAGGGGTCGAAGAACTAGACCGAGACTCGCTCATCGACCGTGACGCCGCGCGGCTATGAAGACGTACGCGACGATGCGCCCGCAGATGCGCGCCCCGCGACATCGTTCAGCCACCGGATGGCGGGCGGGATGTGGGCGGGATCGATGTGGTGGGCGGCGTCGGACTCGAGGTAGGTGACGGGGAGCCCAGCCGCGTCGAGCAGCTCGTGTGCGCGACGCGCGAACTCGACGTTCATGATCGGGTCTTGCCGCCCGTGCGCGATGAACACCGGCAGCCCCGGGCGGGAGGCGAGGTCGGGCTGCCAACCCTGAACGGTCGGAATGAAGCCCGAGAAGATGAGCAGACCGCCCGGTTGCCGACGCTGACCCGAGAGGCCGAGCGCGTAGCTCATCACCGACCCCATCGAAAACCCGCCAAAGACTGTCCGGTCTGGCTCGATGCCGGTGCGTTCCCAGGTTTCGTCGTGGAAGGCGGCGAGCGCACGGTAGGCGTCGTGGAACGTCGCGCGGTCGGGGTAGCCGACGCGCGGCACGGTGTACCAGTGATAGCCCGGCCAACCGGGCACCCCGAGCGGCGCTCGTGGGGTGACGACGTGCAGCCGGCGCTCGGGATCTAGCGCTTCGGCAAGGCCGAGTAGATCGTGCTCATCGGCGCCACGACCGTGGTGAAGGACGAGCAGACCGGCGGGCTCCCCCGCCGGCGGCCGCTCGCGGTAGACCAGGCTCATTGTTCTATGCCTCCTGGCGCAAGGCAATGCGCGGGTTGGTCAGCGGGGTGAGCCGGTGCTCCAGCAGCGCGCGCAGGTGCTCGTGCTGCTTGGGCAGGCGCAGCTCCTCGCCGAGACGCTCGGAGTCCTCATCGACGGCGAACCCGGGCGAGGTGGTTGCGATCTCGAACAGGATGCCCTGGGGCTGGCGGAAGTAAATCGAGCGAAAGTAGTCGCGGTCGATCACCGGCGTGACCTGCATCCCGGCCTGTGCCACTCGCTCCTGCCAGGCCACGTGATCCTCGTCACGGGAATGCCAGGCGATGTGATGGACCGTGCCGGCGCCCGGGAACCCGCGCTGGCCGGTGATGTCGTAACCCCAGCGGAAGTGTCGGGCCTCCCCCTCGAGGCGGTACTCGCCGTTGCCGACATCGTCGAACCCTAGTGTTCCGGCCAAGAGGTCACGGTCTGCCTCGGGGCCCTCAGCGACGTAGGCGCGGGCGCCCTCGATCCCGAGGATGGCATGGTCGGTCGGCACCTCCGGATGCCAGGCACGAAGCGGGGGGTTGCCGTCGTCTGCCACCACGAGCTCGAAGCGCAGCCCGTCGCAGTCCTCGAAGGACAACGAGCGCTCGTCCCGCTCACGTGCGTAGCCCTTGGTGGCCAGCCGCTCGGCCCAGAAGTCAAGCGACGCTCCTGAAGCGACCGCAAGCTGGATCGTGTGGATCATTCCGGCGCCGGCCCGTCCGCGGCGCCCCCCGGCGAACTCGAACCAGGTCAGGAGCGACCCCGGCGAGCCCGCCTCATCGCCGAAGTACAGGTGATACGCCTCGGGCGCATCGAAGTTCACCGTCTTCTTCACCAGCCGCAGCCCGAGCACGTCGGCGTAGAACTCCACGTTCCGCTCCGCGTCGCCGGTGATCATCGTTATGTGGTGCATGCCCTCGAGCTTCATCTTCTCCTCGCAAGTTGGTTCTGGCCTTCGGACGGGTAGTTGCGCAAACAACTATAGCGCATTCTGATTGCGCCTGCAACTACCGCTTCGGCGCTGGCAGCCCGGCGCCTCTGGCATCTCGGCAAATCGTAGCGCCCCGCGTACGGCGAACCCCACCCCGACCGGACCGTCGCCCGCTGATATAGTTGTCGCCGCAATCAATCCTCGGGCTGTTAGACGGAGCCCCCGAGCACCATGCCAGCCACCGACTCACCACAGCACCGCGCGCTTGCTGGGCACGAGCTCGCCGCCTGGCGAGGAATGCTCGAGACCCATGCCCGTGTCACCAGGCAGCTCGACGCCGAGATGCACGACAAGCACGGGCTTTCGCTCTCGGCCTACGAGGTCCTCATGTTCCTCGCCGACGCGCCCGAGCACCGCATGCGCATGTCAGACATTGCCAGGCGCGTCCTGCTCAGCCGGAGCGGCTGCACCCGTCTCGTCGACCGGCTCGTCAAGCAGGGTTACGTCACCCGGTGCGCGGACAGCAGCGACGGCCGGGGCTTGTACGCCGAGCTCACCGCAGCCGGTGCGGACAAGATCGCGGGCGCCCGTCGCACCCACCACGGCGGCATCCGGCGGTTCTTCCTGGACCACCTGACGGCCATCGACCAGATCGCGCTCGGCGACATCTGGACTCGATTGGCCGGCTAGCTACCGACGACCAGGGCTACCTGAAGGCCGCGCGCCAGGAGGAGATGTCGCACTACCTGCTCGAGAAGAGTGGACCGGCAAGCCGTCGCCGTTCACGACTTTCTATTACCCGTCGAAGATGTTTTCAGATGCCCAGACAACCCTGAACGTTCTCGTCACGCTCGAGGACGCGTTCATCGCGGCCTACCTGAACGGGCATGCCGCCTCGGACTCGCGGTTAGCCACGCCATACGGCCGGTTTCCGCGCACTCGGCGCGCATGCCGCCTCGAATTCGCGGTCAGCCACGCGAGACGGCCGGTTCCGCGCACTTGGGCACGCCACCTCGAGTGCGCGCTTATCCCCCCACTAGACATCGACTTTCATCCTCGACCAGATCGGCGACGACTACGCGTGAGAATCGTGGCTTGATAACCACGGCAGAAGGCAGGCATTCCGCCGATGACGCCGCGGCACCTCCGCCCCGGCGTCGCCGAGTTCGTCGCCTACGTGGCGACGATGCAGATCCAGGACTTCCGGGTGCTCGACCCCCTCGCCAGCGAGCGCGAAGGGTCGCGCGCTGGCCGGTATCAGCGTGGCGGCAACCACGTCGCGGGCGCCGCGGTGAGCGGCGCCGGGCGCCGGCGGCGGCGCGGCTTGGCCCGGCGGCGATAGCGGTCTCGACCACTTTGGTGAGCAACGGGCGCAACCAGGAGTCTCCGAACACTCTCTTCCCGGGACAGGGCGCTCTCAGATCATGCGCCGCT
>JAFASQ010000570.1 GCA_019244395.1 Solirubrobacterales bacterium
CGTGCTTGTACCGCGACGGCTGCTCGAGCGGCGCTCAGCCGTGCGGCCGGCGTCAGATCCCGAGCGAGCGCTCGACGCCGCGGACCGTATCGGCGGAGCGGCGCAGGGCGTCGGCCTCGTCCTCGGACAGTGGCGGAGTGAGGATGACGTCGACACCCTTGCCATCAACGATCGACGGCAACGACAGGCACACGTCGTCGATGCCGTACTGGCCGGTGAGCAACGACGAGACCGGCATGACGCTGCGCTCGTCGTGCAAGACGGCCTCGACGATCCCGGCCGCTGAGAGGCCGACGGCGTAGTTGGTCGCCCCCTTGCCGCGGATGATCTGCTCGGCGGCGGTGATCACCTCGTGAGCGATGCGGTCGAGCGTCTGCTCGTCAAGTTGCGCGCGTCCCGGCGGGGACCAGTCTCGAACCGGGACGCCGCCGATCGCGGCCTGACTCCATGCGGGAACCTGCGAGTCGCCATGCTCGCCGACGATGAACGCGTTGACGCTGTGCACGGCGACGTCGCAGTGTTGGGCGAGCAGCGTCCGCAGACGAGAGGAATCGAGCACCGTTCCGGAGCCGAACACCCGCCGGCTGGGCAGCCCCGACGCCTGCACCGCGGCATAGGTCACAACGTCCACGGGATTCGTAACCAGCAGCAAGATGGCCTCGGGCGACAGCGCGAGAAGCTCCGGCACGAGCGAGCGGCACATCGCGACGTTGACGGCGGCCAACTCCAGTCGCGTCTGCCCGGGCTTCTGCTTCGCGCCCGCCGTGATCACGACGATGTCGGAGTCCGCCGTGACCGCGATCTCGTCGGACCCGATGACGTTTGCCGTGGGATAGAACTGGCTGCCGTGGTTCAGATCGAGGACCTCGGCTCGAACCTTCTCGCGATCGATGTCATAGAGGGCCATCGTCTTGGCGGCGCCCCTGATCAGCGAGGCGTATGCCACCGTCGCTCCGACGCTGCCGGCTCCAACCACCGAGACCTTCCGCCGCTCCGCCATCGGCTGAGCCTACCCCCGGACGTCTCTCACGGCCACCAGCGGTTGCGACAAGCGGCCGACAGGTCGACGTGGGCCAGTACTTACCCGTCCGACGCGTGTCGGTTGCCCGCGGGAACGATGAGCTTCGCGATCAGCGCAATGCGCGCCTCCTCGATCAGCTCGTGGTGTACGGAGTGGTTGAGGTGTCTGGTGCTGATCAAAGCAGGTCGATTTCCATCGGCTCGGTCGGCTCCAGGTGGACGACCTCAAACCCGAAACGATCGGCCAGACGCTCGGCCACGAGGCAGCGATGACAGGCCTGGGCCGTCGCCTCGACGCAGAGCAACGCCCCGATCCCGTGGACCGGCAATCCCTCGACGAGCGGCTCGAGCGGCGTGTGATCGAGTATCTGCTCGGTGTAGGCGCGGACGTACTCAGGCGAGAGACGGACTCGCGACCGCTTGCCGACGCCCTGGCGATCGTCGTCGCGATATTGGAGGTGCCGCAGCTCCGTAGTCGGGGCGAGCTCCCGGCGGTGCTCATATCCGGTGTGGGCATCGGCCAGCAGGGCCTGAAGACGACGGGCGTTGGCCCACGCGTACTGCGGGCCGCGGACTCCCCTCCGCTGACGGATGTCGACGATCTTCGTGACGGCGGCCGCATCGAGCGTACGGATGAAACTGGGGGCGTCGAACTCGTAGACGCCAACCGTCGCGATTGTGGGCATCGGTTCTCACCTTAGTCGGCGCTAACGCAAAGCGTGGTGCGGCCGCCGTCCACGTGAAGGTTCGTTCTAAGGCGCTCGGTCCGGCCCATCAGACTGGATTCTGCAATCGCTCTCGCGTCGCTCCCCGCTGGCTCGCGTGATCGGCGCCGGCGCGCCGGCTGCTTTCATGCTTGGCGCTGGAACGCCCGCCGCGGGCTGCTCCGCGGATGACCGGTTCAAAAGCTTCTCGATGCCGCCGGTTGCCCTAGGTCGCCGGCGACCATACCCGGCTTTCGTTGCGGCCGCCCACGCGAGCGCTGATCGTGCTGCTCTGGCGCGCAGGGCCGCGAATCAACCAGGTGCTGTCTCTCGCTGAGAGCGGCCTCGATCCGGCCCGTGGCTGCATCCTCATCCGCCGAGGCGAGCGCGCGCCACCGTTCTTCGGCGTTCGCACGGTCTGGTCCCGGTAGCGAGGGCCTCGCGCAGGCGAGGCCGCTCGTCGGTGGCGGCGCGCGCTCGCTCGAGTTGCCACCGGCCGAGCAGGGCCTCGAGCAAACGCTAAACGCCGATTAGACGTTCAGCTCGGAGTTCCGCTTCTGCACGAAGCCAGTTATCCAGCTCACCTCGACTACCTTCGTGTGCCAGGGACTCGGCGCGCTCGCTAATGAGCGCCTCCTCGCGACGTTCCAGATCTGCAATCTCGCGCTCCGCCTGAAACCAGTGGTCTTGGTCACCACCGGCCGCGCCACCCCTGGCAATCGCTTCCGCCTGCAACGCGATCCTGACCTCCCGCTCCGCCCGCAGCCAGTTATCGAGGTCACCACCCGCGTCAGGAGAATTGGCAATCATTCGTGCCCGCTGAATGGTGAGAACTCGTCGCTCGGCGAGCAACCAGTTGTCGAATTCAGCACCGGATTCGGCGGACTGTGCGATCTCGCCGGCGCAGACTCTGGTGAGAACTTCCCGCTCCGCGAGGAGCCAATTTGCGACGTCGCTTGCTTCCGGATTTTCCGCTGCAAGCTCTCGAGCTCGCTTTGCGATCAGAAGCTCGCGCTCCGCCTGCAGCCAGTTATCGAGATCACCACCGCCCTTCGAGGTTCTGGCGAGCTCCTCAGCACGTTTCGCGATCTGCAGTTCAATCCTGGCGCGTAGCCAGTTGTCGAAATCATTTCCGCTATCCGGCGACCTGGCAAGCGTTGCCGCGCGTGCGCGGACGGCGGCCTCGTCCCGGGCTGTACCCGTCGCCGTCCACCCGATCTGCCGGTTGGACGCCTGCGCAACCGACCGCGCCGGTGGCGACCAGGCGGGTGCGGCGTCGGAACGCTCGATCACCGTGTCGAAGATTGCTGCTACCGATTGCGTGGGCTTCTCTGCACCTGTCTTCTTCCGATTCGCCTCATGCCATACGTCGTACACCCAGCCAACAAAGTCGACTGCGGCGACGACCGCTGGAACGGGATTTCCCGTCGCCACGACCACGCCGATGCCGGTGGCAAGACCGCCGACCTTTTTTGCCCCGTCTGCACCCTTTGATGACATTATCGTGCCCCTCGTTCATTATTGTGACCCATCAGACACGCCCCGGCGCACTCTTCGGGGATGCCCGTTCTATTCCGCCAGCGCTGCGGTCTCAATGCCGGTTCGGGACGCTGGCTTGTTGTCAGCGGCTAGAACGACAACAGCGGAACCGCAGCGCGCGCCTACCGCGGCGACGGCTGCCGGCGACGACGCGGTGCAACGCATTGCGTCAATTTGTGGCGACCTCTCTCTGGTGCCCCTTCGAGAAGAACGAAGCGGCCGAAGGTATTCGGCGCTCGAAGCCCTAGGGTCCCAAGCTCGGATTGAATAGTAACCGGAGGAAGGTTGTGCGTGGCCACAAGGCATAGGTTTCGGTAAGTAAGGTAGGATAAGGAACGGTCGTCGCCGCATCCCGGCGTGTACGTGCACATCGGTCTGCTCGTTGATACGGAGCGCATGTATTACGCCCTTGATACATCGTGCGATGGGGAGGACCTCAAAGCGCAGCTTTGCCGTACCGTGAGCCGTCCTCCGCGACGTCACTTTGGCAAATGAACGACGGCTCCCTTCGGGCATCGACTGGTTGAGTCCGCCCTGGCTGCGCCTCGCAGGCACGATTTACGCGTGCGCACGGCTCCTTGGCGGAATGCCCGTCCCGCGCTCCCCCGATCGCCTCCTTCGGTCCCGCCGATCCCACTAGCGAAAGCGTGCTGCGGCGAGGATGCGTCGGCTTGTGCGTCGTCGCCCAGGCGGTCACAGCAAGGAGCCGCCACCCCGGCGACCCGCTGCTCGTTCTCGATCGATGCAACACTGACGGCATGCCGACCGACATCTTCTTCGCCGGCGGGAATGTGCGCGTACAGGTGGACGAAGACCCGGGTCAAGTGGCTGAGGCTTTCACGTCCGCCGGCGGCCTCCCGTTTCGTCTCACGGACCCAGGCCATCGCGGCGAGGTGTACATCAATCCCGCAACGGTGGAGTTTTGGTCGGCCTCGGAGTCAACAGGTTCTGAGTCAGGGGCTCCGCAGGCCTCGCCGCCGGCGACGAGCGAGCGACAGGCCGTCACCGACATTTGGGGGAAGCCTATCGGCAAGAAACGGCGCCGCTGAGCCCGAACCTGCGGACGTCGGGGGGTCCCGAACGCGTCGCCACTGTCTCGGTAGAGTTGGTGGAGCGCCTCGGCTACACGCGCTTTGTCGCGCGAGGCGGCGACCGGGGTCGGGTCATCGTGGATCTGATGGGCGTGCCGGCACCTCCGGAGCCGCTCGGCATCCACTCGAACATGCTGGGCGTCTATGACGCGCGGCTCGCGGGTTGGCGGTGTCGGGACCCGATCCCGAGGATCCGCTCCGCGTTGTGTTGGAAGATCATCGCGCGTTCGGGCTCATCCGGCACGGCTCCCTCGACGTCAGAAATGGTCCTGGGGATGAAGTAGGAGCCACCTGTGGTGTCGAACGGTGCGTCGGTTCCGAACATGACATGGCCAGGCCCGAAGAAGTCAACGACGCACCTGACGGCATGCTCGGCGCCGAACATTGCGGTATCGACGTAGAGCATCTTCAAGCACTCCGAAGGTGGCTTTTGCAGGCGCTCCAACTGCTCCCCCAGCCTGCCGGTCGGATCGAGCTTTCCAGCGTGGGGTATGAGATCGAATCGTCCGGCGAAATGCGGGATTACACCTCCACCGTGGTGCGCGATCAGCTTCAGGTCGGGGTGGCGGTCGTAGATGCCGGCGAACATCAGCCGGCAGACCGTGATCGTGGTGTCGAACGTCCAACCGACTACCTGCCAGAGCAGGAACGGGGCGGTCTCCGGCGGCGCGCCTGGCGTCGCCGGAGTGCGGAAAGGGTGAAGCCAGACTGCTGCCCCGAGTTGCTCCATTGCCGCGAAGAGCGGCTCGTACCGATCCTCGTGCAGAGGCAGGTTGATCGCGTCCTCCTCCAAATGCACGCCCAGCGCTCCAAGCTCGCGGACACTGCGCACGGCCTCCTCGGTCGCAGCGTCCGGGTCCGCCAGCGGGGTGGCGGCAATCCAGCCGGCGAAAGGCTCCGGATACCGCTCGACGAGCTCCGCCATCTCCTCGTTGTTGCGGCGAACAAGCTCGACCAGCCCGGGCTCGCCGAGGCTCGGATTGACGATGAGCTGTGGCGCGGGAATCGGGGCGAGGATCTGGCCGGTAGCCCGGATGCGCGTCAATTACCCTACGACGCACTTCGATGTCGTAGAGGGCGCGTTGCGCGAGCAGAAAAGCTCCGGGGCCCCGCTGCTCGCGCTCTTCCAGATGCCGGACGTAGGACGAAGAAAGGATGTGCGTCCAGATGTCGATTTTCATCGTTTCCCCCAACGGTCGCCCGCCACCCCGGCATCAAACACTACCGTCGCGACCTGACGGGCCGCAGGCCCCCACTCGACCGGCGGCTCAACCCGTTCGGGTGGGCGCCGGTCAGCACTCAAGGCCTGCGGGTGACCTGCTCACTGACGGCTTCGCGGCTCGGCCTCAACGCGCCCATGGCGCCGTTCGGTTGACCGCATCCCGGAACCTGCAGTGGTGCTCCTGGCTGATGGTTTGGGTCGGGGTGAGCGTACTGTCCCCGGCCGGCTTCAGCGACATCACTGGCCGACCCAAGGTGCTGTAGCGCGTCCACAGCGGCGTGTTCGCCGTGGTCGGGTAGCTGGTGCGAGCAAACCCGGTCCACTCGGCCAGCACCGGGAAGCGCTTCCCAGCCGGTGTCCATGTCGTCCGGTACGCCCAGCGCCAACCGGCGAGCCCGCTATCGCGTTAGGGGGGGAGGCACGGCTTGGGCCGGTGCCTCGAGAGTCGCGCCGCGGGGGATCGTACCCCAGCCCGGCCGACGGCCGATGAGGGCGAGCAACGTTGCCTTCAGCCGCCACCACGCCATGGGGGGACGAAACCACATGGATTCGACTAGCCCCCAAGCCGTCAGGCGCAGCAGGTCTACGGCGCGGTAGCGGCGAAAGCCGATTTCTTCGACCAGCAGCGCCGCCGCGCTCATCACCTCGCCGGTGAGCGTTGCGATAAGGAAAAACGCAACCAGGTAGGTCCAGTTCTCGGCGTGCAGGATTAGCAACGTGATCACGATCGCGAACCCCAGGATCTCGACGAGCGGCTCGAGCGCTTCGAACAGAACCAGGTACGGCATGGCGAAGGTCCCGGCGGCGCCGAACCGAGGCCGACCGAACATCCCCTTGTGCATCCGTAGATTGTCGAGTAGCCCGGTGTGCCAACGAATGCGCTGGCTGCGCAGTCCGCCCATCGTGCTTGGGACCTCGGTCCAGCACACCGCGTCCGGAGCGAAGTCCACGCGAGCGTCCTTCATCTGCGGTCTGAGTAAGTGGTGGATGCGCATTGTCATCTCCATGTCCTCCCCGAGCGTGGCCTTGGAGAAGCCACCCAGCGCGACCAGCAGGTCGCGCTGGAACACGCCGAAAGCACCGCTGACAAGCAACAGCCCGTTCACCTCGGACCACGCGATCCGTGTGGCAAAGAATCCGCGCAAGTACTCGAGCACCTGGGTCGCCCCGATGCCGCGCGTGGAGAGCCCCGTGGACACGACGCGTCCGCCGACGATCTTCGATCCGTTCGCCACACGGACTCCGCCGCCCACGGCCATGCAGTGATCGGGGTGGACTTCGAACGGGACGACCGCGCGCGTGATCGCCTCGCGCTCCAGGATGCTGTCGGCGTCGACGATGACGACGAGTTCACCGCGGGCGATCGAGAGACCGGCGTTGATCGCATCGGAGCGCCCGCCGTTGTCCTTGGAGACGACCCGTAGCCGCGGGTCGGTTCTCGAGATGCTGACGCTCCGGATCGGGGCGGTCGGGAGCACGATGCTGCCCCGCAGCGGCAGCTGCACCAGGTCGAACGCCGCTTCGAGCCGGGCAAACGTCTCGTCTTTCGACCCGTCGTCGACGACTAGAACCTCGAGCGGCTCGTAGTCGCTCGCCAGGAACGTCTTCGCGCTCTGGACGATGAGCAGCTCCTCGTTGTAAGCCGGCGTCACCAGGCTGACGCTCGGGTGGCGCGCGAGTTCTCCGGATCGTGCGCGTCTCGGCCCCTGGCCGCGCGAATACCACGAGATCTCGCGAACCGACAGCGCGAGCAGCGTGCCCGTGGCGACGGCGTAGAGCACGAAGAACGCGAAAATTCCGATCGAGATGGTCTGGAGAAGCGTGATCACGCGCTCACCTCTTCAACTATGCGGGCGTACTGGACCGCCCACGCAGACGAGGAGTCCAGACGCGCGCGTGCCTCCGGCGCCGCACGCGGTTGTCGGGCGAGCGCGAAGAGCGCTTCGGCGGCGCGGATTGCCGTCTCTCGGTCCTCGTCCTCGGTGCGCTCGTCAAGCGCCGGGCCGCTCCTGGGATCGTCGAAGGAACCAAGCGACTTCACGGCGGCTCTGCGCAAGCTAACTTCCGGATCGTTGGTCGCGGCGAGCAGCGGGTCAGGTACCTCGTCGCCGCCCGCGATTCCCAACGCGGCCGCTGCCGCCACTCGGACGCGAACGTCGGAGTCCAACGCGATCACCTCGGCGAGTCGCCGCACGGCGCCAGGGTGCTGCGCGGCAATGGCCGCGAGTCCGAAGCACGACGAGCAGCGGATGGTCGGGTCCGTCGTCACCAGGCCCCGCTCGAACACTGTCCCGGCCTCGCCACCCATCCTGCGCAGCGCATCGTTGATGACGTCGGTTGGAGCGACGCGGCGCTGAAGGAACGCCTCCCCGAGCGCAGGGACGGCCTCGGCGGACCCGATCTCGCCGAGCGCCCTGACAGCCGCCATCCGCACCTCCGGCCGGCGATCCTTGAGGCGCTCGAGCAGAGCTGGAACCGAGCGGGGCGCGCCGATCTTCCCCAGCATCTCACAAGCGAGCGCCCGCCGCCAAGGCGAAAGCCGTCGCGTGCCCCTCTCCCCCAGCTCGACGATCCCCGCCTCCTCGAGCGCGCGCCTGAGCGCCTCCGTCTCAGCAGGCGAGGACGCCTCGCGCATGAGATCGATCGTGAACAGGGCAGCCACCGGACGATGGGCCGCATCCATGCGCAAGATGGCAGGACGAAGCTCCTCGGCGAGGCGCGTCGAATCCTGGGTCTCGAGAAACCTCGAGAACACCGGCCCGAGCTCGCCCTGAACGTCCTCACGACGACGATCGGCACGAACCGACTCGACACGCCGCGACGCTCCGATCGCGATCAGGACCAGGATCACCAACGATCCGCCAACCAGAACCCACAGCGTGAAGCCGAGCGGACCGACGATGACGAGGAACACCCGCGCACCACACATCAGAGCATCGCCCGGCAGTCTCCTACGCCCCGGCAGGTGTCGAGCCCAGCGGGCGCCTGGGTGTCACCCGCCCGCGGACAGCGAGCCCTGTTGCTCATCCGCTCCGGCCCCCTGTCGCTCACCCGCTCCGGGCAGGAGACGCGCATGGTCGACGGCGATCGCCGCCCACGTTGCAAGCGTTGTCGCGGCAAACTCGTCCGCTTCCGTGAACTCGCCGATCCGCTTCTCTGTCAGGTACAGGTTGCCCCACGCTTGCCCGCGGATGAGTACCGGCACACCGAGGAACGAACGCATCGGCGGATGTTGTGCGGGAAAGCCGGACGAACTCGGGTGGGAGGTCACGTCAGTCAACCGGAGCGGCCGTGGATCATTAATCAGCACCCCGAGGACACCACGACCGCGGGGCCGAGGGCCAATCGCTCGCTCTTGCTCCGCGGAGAGACCGAGAGTGACGAAGCGCTCGAGTGCGCGACGGTCTTTGTCAAGCACCCCGATGGCGGCGTACCTCGCACCCGTAACCGAACACGCCGTGTCCAGCAGCCGGTTCAGGACTGCGTCCAGATCGAGCTCGGCAACCAATGTGGGCCCGAGAGCAATTAGTTGTCGCAGCCGGTCGACTTCGAGAGTTTGGTTCATGTCGCGCCGTCTAAACACGCGAGCAATCCTACTCGTGGCTGCTGGGGCCGCCAGTAGCCAGGCCGCTGACGAAGTAGGCTTCGTGCGCACTCGAACTGTCACGCGCGGAGGAACGATGGCCAAGTCCGTTTACCGAGCAGAAGCAAGCGTTTCCGGTGGCCGGGTCGGCCATGGGGCGAGCAACGACGGGGTTCTCGACGTCGAGCTTCGCCGTCCTCCGGAGATGGGCGGCGAGGGCGGCGGCACGAATCCCGAGCAACTGTTCGCGGTCGGCTATGCCGCTTGCTTTGCGAGCGCGCTGGGAGTGGTGGCGCGGCGGCAGCGCGTAGAGCTGGGGGATGTCTCGGTGCAAAGCAGCGTCAGCCTGCTGACCACTGAGGACCGGGGCTACAACGTCGCGGTCGAGCTCCATGTGAGCCTGCCGCAGATCGAGGACCCCGAGCGCGCGGCTGCGCTCGTGGCTGACACTCATCAGGTCTGCGCGTACTCGAACGCCACTCGCGGCAACATCGACCTGACGCTGACCGCTAATGGCCAAGACGTCGCGGGCCGACCATGATTGGCAGCGCCGCCCCGGATCAGCCTCTCGCGGCAATGCCTGACTGAAGTCAAAGGAGATGGAGCGATGATCTGCACGCTAACCGCGCGCCGACTAAAGCCCGGTGCCTACGAAGAGTTCCGAGCCGCATGGGACCCCGGCGCGAAACCGAGCGGCTGGACGCATATCTACCACTGCCGCGATGTCGAGGACCCAGACGTTGTCATCTCGTTCGGGCTGTTCGACGGCACCTTGGACGAACTGCGCGAGGCTCAGGCACGCCTCAGCCGGCAGGCGCAGGTCGAGCGGATCGACCCGCACGTCGCCGACGTGCTGCTCGACGGTTCATACGAGGTCGTCGAGCAGCTGACCCCATAAGGGACCCCGCAGCGGCAATCCGCGTCATGGGCCCTTGATGCGGTCATAGATCGAGCACGACGTTGGCGCGTGGTTGTGAGCAGCATATGAGTGCGCTTCCTTCGGCGGGCGGTTCGACCGGGTCGGGGTTGTATTCCAGATCGCCGGCGATGAGTGTGGTCTCGCAGGTGTGGCAGACGCCGGTGCGACAGGCCCAGCGGACAGGTACGTCGCACGCCTCGGCGAGTTCGAGCAGGCTGCTGTAGTCGCTGCTCCACGGGATTGCGAGGTTGCTGCGAGCGAACTCGATCGCGGGGCCGCTGCCGGGTTGGCCGGCGGGCGGGTGGGGCGTCCGCGCCGGTGTTGCGGCGATTCCCGGCGTCAGACCCGTTGCGGGCCCGAACGGTTCGGTGTGGATGCGTGCGGCGTCAATCCCGACGGCCGCGAGGCCGGCGCTGATTTCGTCCATGAACGGTGCGGGCCCGCAGAGGTATGCCTGGGCATCGCGGGGTGGGTCGAGCTCGGCCAGCAGTGACCCGGTGAGACGGCCCACGCTGTCGAAGCCACGGCCGGCGAGATCGTTCGGGGCCGGACGGCTGTAGTAAACGTGGGTGTGTACGTTCGGCAGCGAAGCGAGGAGAGCCTGTGCCTCGGCGGCGAACGAGTGCTCCCGGCTACTGCGAGCACTGTGCAGCCACCAGATCTCCCGATGTGAACGCTCCTCGGCTAGTGCCTGAAGCATCGCGAGGACTGGAGTGGCCCCGATCCCGGCACTGATCAGCAGCACGGGTGCATTCGACCGGTCGAGGATGAAAGTGCCGCGTGGTGCCGCAATGTCGAGTTGGTCGCCGACGGCGAGGCGGATGTGCAGATAGCCGCTGGCGGCGCCGTCGTGTTCGCGCTTGACGGTGATCCGGTAGGAGCCGGCGTCGGGTGGTCCGGAGAGAGAGTAGTTCCGGAGGATCGATCTCTGCTGCGTGCCGGGCTGAACTCGCAGCGTGAGGTACTGACCTGGACGTGCGGGTGGTAGTGGTTCCCCTGTAGGGTCCTCGAGGCGTATCGAGATAACCGAGTCGCTTTCGCGGGTGATTGCGGTGACGGTCAACTTACGGAACCCGGCCCAGGCGGCGGGCGGGCTCGTGACCGCGAGGCCGGCGTTGCCGCTGCCGGGCTCTCCGTCGAGCAGAGCCCGGAACGAGGCCTGCCAGCCCGGGCTGAGCGCGGGGATCCGGAGCGCTCGGAGCAGCTGCTGGCGCGTGTGCCCGGGGAGGTAGAGCAGCGCGTCTGCTTCGGCGACCGGCATCTGTTCGGGGCCGGGGGCGAGCTTGATGATTGCGTCTCCTGCTTGTACTTCGCCTTCTTCGAGCACGCGGAAGTAGAAGCCTGGGCGGTGGTGTGAGACCAGCAAGGCGGGGATCTGGGGGTCGTTCATACGGATACCGACGCGGTAGCAGGTGACCCGGGGTTGCGTTACCTCGAAGATCGCGGCGCCGATCCGGTAGCGGTCGCCGATGCAGACCTCGTCGTCGGCGAGACCTTCGACGGTGAAGTTCTCACCGAACTGTCCGTAGACGAAGTCGTTTCGTCCGAGCTCCCGTTCCCAGTAGCGATAGGAGTCGATCTGGTAGACGAACACGGCGCGCTGCTCGCCGCCATGCCCCCCCAAGTCGCCTTGACCATCGCCGTCGAGATTGAGCTTGCCGACTCGGCGGGGGCCGGTGACGGGGTCCTTGAAGATGCCGGTGTAGACAGTCTGCCCTTTCCAGGCCACGTTCTTCGGCATCCCGACATTGACCGACACCAACTTGCCCACAAGCCGCGCGGCGGGCTGGGCTGACCCGCCGTGAGGGGACTTTGAGCTCGCGCTCACGCCGGAGCGGTAGCTGGATCTTTAACGGGCGGGATGCCGCCGATCGCTTCGACGCTGAGGTTGCGGTCGGGGCGGCCGGGAAGGATGGCCGGCCTAACGGCGGGCCCAAGTTTCTCCTGCGACATTCTCCGCGGAGTATCCCGTAAGAGGGAAGCGCGCTGGGGACCGTTTACTGGCTGCCGGAGGAAGGCGATGGCCCGTCGAGCGTGTCGCGTGGTTTGTGCGCTTGACTGACCTCCGCCGACTCCTAGAATCGCGATATGCGCGGAATCGGATACTCGCTCGGCGCATTCCTCGTGCTCGCCGGCATGTTCTGGACCGGGCGCGAGAGTAGTCACGGTTTCAGCGCTCTTTGGGAGCACTGGTGGTGCCCGATCCCGATCGTGGCGATCGCGCTGGGCATTGCGACTGCGTGGCTGCTCGCTCGAAGCTCCCGCCAGACCTCTTGAAATCAGCGCTGAAAGACCGCGGGCGGCCTCGCCGGGTGATTGGCCTAGAGCACCCCGGCTACGTTGATCAGGACAACGTGACCATGGGGGTCGAACCTCGCGTCGGGACGGAGCTCGCCGGTGCCGACTTCAAACTGCAGTCTCGTGCCAGAGCCACCACCATCGCTTCGGAGTCGGCGCTGTCGTACGTAGGTCGCACTCTCGGCGAAGGACCCTATGAGAGAGAAGACGGCCGCCCTGGCGGCTCCGACGGCGCCGCTCGCACCATGCCACTCGAAATCGAGGACGTACGCTTCGGTGCCGTTCGTATAGGCATCGGTCAAGGCAAGCCTCCGGTCCGCCTGACACCACGCTTCGACGTGCGGTAGGAGATGGACCTCGGGCTGCTCGGCCACCCAGTTGGATTGCCTGAACGCAGCGACCAGTTCGCTGGCGCCGGTGACGAGCTCCGCTGCATCCCCGATCCCGAGCCCGCGGTCGTCACCATCCCAACGCGCCGCCATGCTCCCACGCTACAACACGGATGGCCTGAACCCGCAGACGATGCCGCCGGCGGCACGCGCGTGATCGAGTCGCCGCGTGCGCCGGCTTCACGCAGTCCGTCCGAGCGACGTAATCGAGCGTCGGCGCGCTGCGCGCGGTTTATGGCGGTGTTGCCGAGCCGGTTGGCCGTTCCTTGTAGCGATGGGTGATGGCTTTTCGCGAGAGCGGGGAAGAGTCTAAGCAACTACCGCGGGAAAGGATCCATGACCGAGATCACTGATGCACTGGATGTTGGACTAGCCCACCGGAGCGAGCTCAGCCCGTTGAGTTTTTTGGAGCGGAGCGAGTTCGTCTATCCGGACAAAGTCGCCGTGGTGCACGAGGACCGGCGCTACACCTATCGCGAGATGGGTGAGCGAGTGCGTCGGCTGGCGTCCGCGCTGCTCGGCGCCGGCTTGGAGAAGGGCGATCGGGTGGCGTTTATCGCCCCGAATATCCCTGCCCTACTCGAGGCGCACTACGGGGTCCCCGCGGCCGGCGCCGTGCTGGTGCCCATCAACTATCGCCTAAACCGTGAGGAGGTGCGGTTCATTCTCGAGCACTCGGGCGCACGCTTTGTGTTCGTCGACCACGAGTTCGAGGGATTGCTGGATGACGAGAAGCTCGAGCGAGCGATCCGGATCGACGACACCGGACGTCCCGATGATCCGTATGAGGAATTCCTGGCGGAGGGATCCACCGACCCCCTGCCGAGCAGGCTTGAGGACGAGGCCGAGCCGATCTCGATCAACTACACGTCGGGCACCACCGGGCGTCCCAAAGGAGCCGTGTACCACTCTCGCGGCGCGTATCTGAATGCGCTGGGCGAGGTGATCGAGACCCAGTTGACGCCAAACAGCGTGTACTTGTGGACCCTCCCGATGTTCCACTGCAACGGCTGGTGCTTCACCTGGGCGGTGACCGCGGTCGGGGGCCGCCACGTCTGTCTGCGCAAGGTCGACCCGCGGCGGATCTGGGAGCTGTTCGACGCCGAAGGGATCACCCACTACAACGGCGCGCCCACGGTTCAGGCGTCGCTGCTGGACCACGAGACCGCGCACAAGCTGGATCGAGTCGTGATCACCACGGTGTCGGGCTCGCCGCCGACGGCCGAGCTATTCGGCCGGCTCACCGAGATCGGGATCCGGCCGATCCACGTTTACGGAGCGACCGAGCTGTACGGGCCATACATGATCTGCGAACGCCAGGAGGGATGGGACGACCTGCCGGCGGATGAGCAGGCACGGCTCCTCGGGCGCCAAGGCGTGCATTACCTCATCGCCGAACCGGTCCGCGTGGTTGATGAGCATGGCGAGGAGGTCGCCGCCGATGGCCAGACGCTGGGGGAGGTGCTGATGCGCGGCAACAACGTTATGACGGGCTACTTCGAGGATCCCGAGCAAACGCAGGAGACGCTGGCCGGCGGCTGGTATCACTCAGGCGACCTCGCGGTTCGCCATCCCGACGGATACATCGAGCTACGCGACCGCAAGAAGGACATCATCGTCTCCGGAGGCGAGAACATCCCCACGATCGAGGTCGAGAACGCGGTCTCCGAGCATCCCGCCGTAGCCGCGGCCGCGGTCGTCTCGATGCCCGACGAAAAGTGGGGCGAGCGGCCGAAGGCGTTCGTCGAGCTGACCCACGGCATGGAAGCCTCCGAAGAGGATATCCTCGCCTTCGCCAAAGAGCGCCTTCCCGGATACATGCGCCCGGCCGCGGTGGAGATAGCCAAGCTTCCCAGGACCTCCACCGGCAAGATCCAAAAGAAGGAGCTACGTGACCGCGAATGGAAAGGCCGCGAGCGCCAAATTGGCTAATGCGCTCGACGGGTGGCGCTTGACATCCACACGCGGAAGTGTACCATCTGGTACATGAAACCTGTCCGAGTCACGATCGACACCCCACAGCCGCCTGAGCACGTCTATGACTTCCTAGATGTGATGGCCAACCACGAGCCCTTCACCAACCACATGCTCCGCGATTGGGAATACTCCGGGCCGGATCGCGGAATCGGCTCCAAGGCCAAGGTCACGGCCACCGCTGGCGGCCGCAGCGAAACGGCCGAGATTGAAGTCATCGCGGTTGAGCGTCCGAACACGATCGTCGAGCGAAACGTGAGCGCCGGCGGCCGGCGGATCGCCACCGGGACCTATCGACTCGAGCCACTGCCGAGCGGTGGCACCCGGATCACCTTCGAGTACGCCTGGCAGCAGGCGCCGCTCACGGACCGCGTCGCCGCGCCACTCGTCCGCGCAATCCTCACCCGTGGCAACCAGCGTGCGATGACGCGCCTAACCGAACAGCTCGCCTCCCGCGACGCCGTCGCAAATCGGCCAGAGCCGTCTGAGGCGCCGCGACCGCGATGATCAGCGCGCTCGTGCGCGCGACCACCCGACTCTCGCGCACGCCAACGCGCGAGTAATGGCCCGGCCGTATCCACGTTCGTCGTGATAGTCACCCGCCGCAGGCTGCTCGCGCATCGCCCACCGGGCCGCGATTCGTCGGCAGGATCGGTCATCCTTGAGGGCGAAATATGGTCGCGACCCACCAGCGGACCGTTGAGGGAAACGTATGCCAAAGCCGCCAGCGGACCGCCCGCTGCTGACCGAAGCGCCGCGCCGGCGCAGGCGTGTTGTGCCTGGAGCCCGCGCCTGGGGGGTCAGGCTGGCCGCGCTTTCGGGGCTGGTGGCCGTCGCGGCCCTGGCGGTTGGCCTCTCGCTCGCGGCGGGGGGCGGGGCCCGGGGCCACACCACCTCGAAGCGCTTCGCCGCACCGACTCATCACAAGCAGACTCCGGTCATGCCTGCGGTGAGGATCACTGTCGAGGCCAGCGGTGATCTGCTGATCCACTCCCCCGTCTGGGAGCAGGCGCTGGCCGATGGCGGAGGGAGGCACTACAACTTCGCTGCGCTGTTCAAGCAGATCAAGCCGTACATCACGGGTGTCGACTTGCCGTTGTGTCACGTGGAGACGCCGATGACGCCCGCTCCACCCACCGGTTATCCGATCTTCAACACGCCCCCCGCGCTCGCGCGGGCGATCCGTCAAACGGGCTGGAAGGCTTGCTCGACCGCGGCGACCCATTCGCTCGATCAGGGGGAGACCGGCGTCGTTGACACGATCCGGGCGCTCGATGAGAACGGCATCCGGCACGCAGGCACCTACGCCTCCGCGACCGCGCAGCACACTCCGGTGATCCTGACGATCAAGGGCATCAAGGTCGCGTTTCTGTCCTACACCGAGCTGACCAACGGGATCCCCTCGCCCCGCCCGTGGTCGGTAAACCGCGCCGAGAATATCCCGCAGATCCTCGCGGAGGCACGCCGCGCCCATGACGAGGGCGCGCGCGTGGAGATCATCAATATCCATTGGGGTGATGAGGACGTGCAGGCGCCGAGTCCCTTCCAGATGCATCTTGCCAACGTGCTAACCCGCTCGCCCTACATCACCGCGGTCGTCGGTCAGCACGTGCACATTCCCCAGCCGATCCGCAAGCTCAACGGTAAGTTCGTGGTGTTCGGTGAGGGCAACCTGATCTCAAACCAGACCAGCGCCTGCTGCCCCACGGCGTCGCAGGATGGTCTCATCGCGCTGCTCACCATCGTGGTCGACGCCCACCGCGCCAGAGTGACGTTCGTGCACTACGTCCCGATCTGGGTTCAGCATCCAAGCTTCGTCGTGCTCCCCGTAGGTCGAGGGTTGCAGATAGATCCGGCGGACGCGGCGGAGCTGCGCGCCTCCTACGTGCGGACGGTCGCAGCCGCAGGCCGCGGGCCGCACCTGCAGCCCATTCCCGCACACCTGCCCTAGCGACCGAACCCTAGCCGGGAGCATGTATGCGGGTCAGTGCCGCGGCGGCTGGGGAAGGACAGCCGTGAGAGCTTGGTCGAAGACCCGCTTTGGCGGCGTTGACGCGGTTCGGCGGCTCTCGAGGTCGGTGGTGGTAGTGCCAGCCGCCAGCCGGGTCGGCGTCGGCCTCTCGGCGATCACCCTGGTCGCGATGCCGCCGCTTGCATCGGCGAAACGCCGCGTCGCGGCCGCGCTGGGTTCGTCCGCGGCTGCGAGCGAAAGCCGCCAGACGATGCTCTGCGCCTATCTTTCCGCTGCGCTGCTGGCCGGTCTGCTCGCCAACGCCGCGATGGGATGGTGGTGGGCAGATCCAATCGTCGCGCTGCTGATCGGGGCGGTCGCCCTCCGCGAAGCTCGCGACGCGTGGCGCGGGGACAGCTGCCCTTGCTGCTACCCCTCGCACCGGCGCATTCTTGGGCTCAGGTGGTCATCGCAACACTGGTGGGGACCGGCTGCACCGGGCGATTTATGCCGGGTGTCCGTCGCCAACCGCGATCAGGCCATGTTTGGCCGCGAAGAGGCTGGCCAGGGCACGGTTCGTGACGCCGAGCTTGGTGTAGATGTGCTCCACGTGAGTGTTCGTCGTCTTGGGCGAGATCACCAGGGCGGTGGCAATCTGCTTGTTCGACATACCCCGGGCCAGCAGACGCAGGATGTCGACCTCGCGCGCAGTGAGGCCTGCCGGCCACTCGCGGCGCTTACGGTTGCGGTGGCCAGCTGCCGCCAGCACAGCCTCGGCGGCATCGCCATCGATCCGGCCGGCACGCACATCCGCTCGTAGCTCTGACGCCGCCTGCTCCGGGGCTTGGGCCGGCCTGTGGGGGCGCGGCTCCAGCCGGGCGTGGTAGCTGTCCGCGGCCGCCAGCAGGCGCCCGGCGGGTGTCATGTCGGTGCCGTTGAGTCCGCGCGGGTATCCGGAGCCGTCCATGCGCTCGTGGTGCTGGACGGCCACCGCGGCCAGCGGCGCAAGCGCGGACGATGACACGAGCATCCGCTCGGTGAGATACGGGTGCATCCGCGCCCGCTCGCGCTCGGAAGGGGTGAGGGGCCCCTTTTTGTCCCAGATGCTGTTGGGCACCCCCAGCTTGCCTAGATCGTGGAGCAGGGCGGCGCGCCGGAGCTGTTCAGCGCCTGACGCACCGAGGCCGTAGGCGGCCGACGCCCGTTCCGCCAATCTCGCCACGCCCCTCGAGTGCCCGACTGTGTACGGCGACTTGACATCGACGAAGTCGGCCACGGCCTCCAGCGCGCTGTCGAGCTCCGACCCCTCGAGCCAGTATCGCGAGGCGTGCTCGGCCGAGAGCACGGCCGCCCACGGCTCGACGGCATCCAGCTCGTCGAGCAGGGAATCAGCGCCGCTGGCGAAGAGCTCGGCCAGATCCGGATCGAACTGCGTGCCGGCTCGCTCTCGCGCCACCGACACGGCCGCCGGCACACCACCCGCGCGGTGGAACACCTCGACGACGTCGGCGAGGTTCACCAGCCGCGAGGTGACCAGGATCTCCTGACCCCTGAGCCCTTTAGGCACCCCTCTGCCGTCCCAGCGCTCGAAACTCTGCTCGACCGTGTCGCGAACGAGCGGGTCCAGACCGACCCGAGCCATCAGGTCATCCGAAGCGCGCCAATGATTCTCCAGCATCGATTCGGCGGCCCGTCGCCCTTCGCCGACAAACGATGGGACCAGCCCCACGCGCTGACGGAGCGGCAGGCCCCTTCCGAGGTGGCGCAGCATGAACAGCGGCCCCGACGTGGCCTTCGCGAAGTCGACCCTGCGAAAGTCGCCCTTCAACGCCATCTCATCACCGAACCACTTGGCCTGCTCGTATGCATCGACGTGACATCCCACCCACGCCACGAGCGAGGCGAAGAAGACCGCGTGCCGCTCGTCGTCCGCCAGGCCTATCCGCTCGGCGAGCCCAGCCGAGATCAGGCACTGCCGCAGCATGTGCCCCATCGGCTGACCCATGCCGAGATCCGCGCCGAAAGACAGCACGCCAAGCAGTTCAGACAGCCTCACCCCAGCCGGGCCCCCAGACGTCATGCGCTGAGTAAACGGTTCCGGGGCGTATCTCCTTGCACCGGCGTCCGAGGCGCGCGTCGGGATCCGTCGTGATGTCGCTCGTTCGGCGCGAACCACAGAGTCGGCATGCACGCTCGGGGCGCGAGAGCAACCGCGAACCGTCAAAAGATCGGGTGAACGCCCGATGTTCGCCGGGCGCCGTCCGCGTAGCGTGCTGATCGTCGAGTCCTCCCTACCGCCTTGCTCGCCGCGTTCCGAGCCTATTACGGCCCCACGATGAACGCGTTCGAGGCTGCCGAGGCGACCGGGCGCGCGGACGACCTACAGGACGAGCTCGAGGCGCTGTTCAACCGTCAGAACACCAGCCCAGACGACAACACCACGTCGATCCCCGCGACTTTCCTGCGCGTATCGGTGGCCGTCTGAGCCACCTCGGCTCCGCAAACGGAACCCCGAAGTGAATCCCGAACGTAGGAACCGAGGCCGCCCGCCCGCGTGGGCATCGCTCCGGATCCTACGCACCGTCGTCAGCTAAATGACCCCCGAAGGGAGAGAACCACGATGTTAAAAACGAAACTGTGTGCGCCGGCAATCAACGCCATGTCGCTCTCGGGTCGCGTCATCGACCTCCGCGAGTTGGAGGGAAAGAAGGTGCTCGTGAAGTTTCATCGCTTCAGCGGCTGCCCCATTGCCCGCCGCCAGGTCGACGATCTGATCGAAGCTCAGGAAGCGCTCGGCACCGCCGGGATCGAGACGATCGTCGTCCTGCACAGCAGCGCAGACAAGATGCACCCGAACTTCGACGAGGTTCCCGGGCTGCACCTCGTTGCCGACCCTACGAAGAGCCTCTACCGCGCCTACCAGGCGGAGTTCCACTGGCAGAAACTGTTCTCACTCGCGTCCTGGCGTGCGACGCTCGCCTCGTTTGCTCGCGGATACTTCCCGCAAGTCACGCGATTCCAGGGAGGAATCCTCGGCCTCCCCTGCGACTTCCTCGTCGACGAACACGGCAGGATCGCCGCCACCCACTACGGCACCCACTTCGGCGACTCCTGGACCGCGGCCGACGCACTGCAAGCAGCGACTGTCAGATGAGCGGCCTCCCATGCGGATTCGTCGGTGCCGGCCTTCGGAGTCCGACGGTATACAAATTGGAGGCGTGCAGTCGGGAGACTCGATTGGCTTCGTAGGTCTCGGGAACATGGGCCAGCCGATGTCGGCCCGCCTCGGCGCTGCCGGCTTTCGGGTCGCCGCGTTCGATATCGATGCCCGCGCGCGGGAGAGGGCGAGCGGAAAGGCTGGCGTCGAGGTGGTCTCCACGGTCTCGGCGGTGGCGGCAGGTACAGGAGCGGTGATTCTGATCCTCCCGAACTCGCAGGTGGTTCGGGAGGTTGTGTTGGACCAAGGCTTGCTCGAGGCGCTGGAGCCCGGCGCGCTGCTGATCGATATGAGCTCCTCGGATGCATCCGAGACGCGCGCGTTGAGCGGACCTCTCACGACGCGCGGCGTACGGTTCCTCGACGCCCCGGTATCTGGCGGCGTCGCGGGCGCCCGCGACGGCACGTTGACGATCATGGTCGGGGGCGCCGAGGCAGACCTGGCCGACGGCCGGGCTGCGCTTGAGGCGCTCGGCGAGGAAGTGATCCACGTCGGCGGCCTCGGCGCCGGGCATGCGCTCAAAGCGCTCAACAATCTGCTGTCCGCGACCAGCTTGCTCGCGAGCAGCGAGGTGCTCGCCACGGCGATCGAGTTCGGCCTCGACCCGGAGGTGGTCCTCGACGTGGTCAACCGCTCGAGCGGTAGATCCTGGTCGACCGAGCTGAAGCTGCCGAAGTTCGTGCTCACGGGCAGCTTCGAGTCGGGTTTCGGGCTGCGCCTGATGCTCAAGGACATGCGCATCGCCACCGGCCTCGCGCGAAGGATGGGCACTCCCGCGCTCCTCGGCGAGGCGGTTGTGGAGTACTGGACGCAGGCGGCCGGCGCGCTCGCCGAAGATGCCGACCACACCGAGATCGCCAGGTGGGTCGCGCAACGCCGGGAGACGAACGGAGAGACGGAGTGACAGTCGAGTACGAGGTCATCGCGGTTCGGTACGGGACTCTGGTTGCGCGCCGGAGCGCTCTGTACCTCCATTGGGACGCCTACGGCGAGCCCGATGGTGACGAGCGCCTCGACTACTTCTTCTATGTGCTGAGGCACGCGGGTGACACGATCGTGCTCGACACAGGGTTTCATCCCGATGCCGGCGAGCGGCGGGGGCGCACGTGCCTGAGACATCCGCGCGATGCTCTGGCGGATCTGGGCATTGATAGGGATGGGGTGTCCCGAGTCATCGTGTCGCATCTGCACTACGACCACATCGGCAACCTCGACCTGTTCCCGCGCGCCCGGGTGTATGTCCCGGAACGCGAGCTGTCGTTCTGGACCAGTGACATCGCGCGGCACCCGCAGTTCTCCCGGCACGTAGAACCGGCCACGATCTCACAGCTCATCGCACTCGAGCGGCAGAACCGGGTCGATCGGTATGACGGGACGCGAGAGCTCATGCCGGGGATCCGGGGCATCACAGTGGCGGGCCACTCACCCGGCCAGCAGGTCTTCGTGGTCGAGACGGCCGGTGAGCCGTTGGTGCTCGCCTCGGATGCGGTTCACTTCTACGAGGAGCTCGAGCACGACCGTCCGTTCGCGATTGTCGTGAACCTGCTCGAGATGTACAGGGCGTATGAGATGCTCAGAGAGCTACGCCAGGAACTGGGCGCGGTGGTGGTGCCCGGCCATGATCCGCTGGTGACCGAGCGCTTCGAAGGGCTGTCCGGCACGCCCCCCGGTCTCGCCTTCCGCCTTGCCTGAACGAGCCCCGATCATCGCCAATACCCTCCGACCCTCGGGCGCCGCGAGCCCTTGGGCTCGGTCGCTCACCCAGGTTGATTGTCGAGTGGAAGTCTGATGCCTGCGCAGGGAGATTCACGGGGTGCGATCGGGATCATCGGGCTCGGCAACATGGGTGGGCGGATTGCGCGCCGCCTCCTCGCCGCAGGCTATGGCGTGATCGGCTACGACGTGCAGCCATCGCGAGTGCCCGGCGCCGCGCGCGCAGCCGATGACGTCGCGTCGCTGGCCGGGGATGTGGACATCGTGCTCATGTCGTTGCCCGACAGCTCCGTCGTCGAAGCCGTCGTGCTCGGGGACGGCGGCGTGCTGGCCCATTGCTGCTCCGGGCAGGTGGTGGTGGACCTCTCCACCGCCGCGCCGAGTTCGAGCCTGCGCCTGCACGCCATGTTCGGGGAGCGCGGTGTCGAGTTCATCGACGCCGGTATCTCGGGCGGCGCCGCCGCGGCGGAGGCGGGCACGCTGACCATCATGGCCGGCGGGTCGGTCGAGGCGCTGGAACGTGTGCGGTGGGCGCTTGAGCCGTTCAGCGGCAAGGTCTTCCACGTCGGCGAGGCGGGGGCCGGCCACACCGTCAAGCTGCTCAACAACTTCCTGAACGCCGTCAGCCTTGCCGCAACCGCCGAGGTGATGGTGGCAGCGCGCAAGGCCGGCCTCGATCTCCCCACCGTGCTCGAGGTGCTCAACGCCGGCAGTGGGGTGAACTTTGCGACCCTCAACCGCTTCCCGCACATCGTGCGCGGCGACTATCTCGAGGGCGGCCTCACCGGCGCGCTGATGCTGAAGGACGTCCAGCTCTACGTCGAACACGTCGCCTCGCTCGGCGTCCCCTCGCTCAACGCCTCCGGGCCCATCGCCGCGTTCGGCTTGGCCAACAGCCTCGGCTATCGCGATCAGATCAGCAACCGCGTCGTCGACGCGATCGGAGACATCGCCGGCGGCGTGCGCGTGAGCGAACCCGACCCGACGAGAACGAAGGAGAACCGATGAAGATCATCCATGGCCGGGCCGCCGTTAGCTCGACTGAACGACGCTCGGCCACATTTACGGGAGAGGTGTGGGCAGATCCGATCCTCGCGGCGACGGATGGAGTCACGATCAACAACGTGTTCTTCGCCCCGCAGGCTCGGACTCATTGGCACACGCACGAGGGCGGCCAAGTTCTGATGGTTATCTACGGCGAGGGTAAGATTCGAGCAGAGGCCGGCGACGCGCAGCGCATCCGCCCGGGTGACACCGTTTGGATCCAACCCGGTGAGCGTCACTGGCATGGAGCGGGCGAGACGACGTGCATGGCGCACGTGGCGATCTCACTGGGCGGTCCCGAGTGGCTCGAACCCGTGACGGACGAGGAGTACCGCGGAAGCGGTGCCGATGGAACGATCCGAGACTGACCCGGCCATCTGTCAGCAGGTCGCTCGGCGACGCCATC
>JAFASQ010000078.1 GCA_019244395.1 Solirubrobacterales bacterium
TTAGGGCCGGCTCCAGAATTAATGGTGGAAATTGACGAGTGGCTGGGCGTGACTGACGCCGCCGGCTCGCCGCGATAATACCGGGAGTATTTGAGGGCGAGCCGGCGGTGTCAGGCGCGTCCAGACGCCGTCAAGGCCGTCAATAATTCTGGAGCAGGTCCTTAGTGCCGCAGTCACCTGCGGTTCGAACTCGGGCCGCCGAGTAGCCCGCTCGCCGCTCCTTTTCGCCTGCTGAGCGTCCGGCCGTAGCCGAGCTCGCGTTCGGTCGCGTGGCTAGCCAGGAGGCGTTCAGCGTGAGCTGTGGCTTCCCGGGCCCACGGAGCTCGTGAGGCTCGCGGTGAAGCCGACGCTGGTTGAACAGGTCCTCGCGCCATTGCGAGATCCGGCGGAGTGGGAGGACGACAGCGGTCGCCGAGGAGGTCGAGGGGCCTCGAGCCATCAGGCGCCTCGGCACCGGGGCAAGGCCGCTCAAAACTCTAGGGGGTGTCCCTACTAAAGCCACGGGCGTAGGCGGCCGACTACATGAATATGAGCGATCTAGCTTCGCTTGCCCGGGCGAGGAGCCGATTCGGCCGGGGCGCGCACCAATGCCATGCTGCGGACCGCGGCGACGTCGAACTTGAAGCGCTGGCCGCGGCGCAGTCCAGGGGCGCGTACCACTTCTACCTCGGCCAACTCTTCGTTCCAGTCGCAGACTCGGTAGATGGCTTCTGTGCCAAGGAATATGCGCCGCCTGAATTCACCGACTCTGAGCTCACCGGACTGCGTCATGCGATCAAATATATTGGGTCCAGCCGGGCGGACATGCCGGGAGGCGAGCGATGAGCGGTGTCCCGCCGGGCTCTAGCGAGGACAGAGGCGTGAACCGGCAGGCGGCTGGACCCGGATGCGACGTGTCCGTGGTGATCTGCGCGTTCAGCGATGAGCGGTTCCCGCACCTTGTCGCTGCCGTTCGCTCGCTGCAAAGCCAGACGGTCCGCCCACTGGAGATCATCGTCGCTGTCGACCACAACCCTGAGCTTCTCGAACGCGTTCGCCGTGATCTGCCCGAGGTCAAAGCCGTGGGATCGACGCGCCAGCGCGGCGCCGGCGGTGCGCGCAACGCCGGGGTCGCGGCGTCAACTGGAAAGCTGCTGGCCTTCATTGACGACGACGCACAAGCCGCTCCGGATTGGCTCGAGCGCCTGCTGCCCGCATTCGCACGCCCGAACGTGCTCGGCTGCGGCGGCTCGATCGAGCCCGTCTGGCCCACGGGACGCCCAAACTGGTTTCCCGCAGAGTTCGATTGGGTGATCGGCTGCACGTATCGCGGCTTGCCAAACCGGCCGAGGGCTGTACGGAACGTGATTTCAGCCAACATGGCCGTCCGCCGAGAGGTTTTCGACGAACTGGGTGGCTTCCGAATTGGCTTCGGCAAGCAAGGATCGCGCTCGGAGCCTGAGGACACGGAGTTCTGCATCAGGGCTTCCAAGCGATGGCCGGAACGGATCTGGATGTACATCCCTGAGGCCGTCGTGCGTCACACAGTCAGTCTCGAACGAACACGGTGGCGGTACTTCATCGAACGCTGCGTGAACGAGGGGCGCGGCAAGGCCCGCATGCGCTCCCTGTCAGCGGTCCCACTGCGGCTTGAATCCGAGCGGTCGTACGTCAAGCGCACGCTCCCGGCCGGCGTCTTTCAAGGGCTGGTTCGGGGCACGATGGGCGACCGGCGCGGCTTCCTCTGCGCCGGCACGATTATTGGCGGGCTGGCGATCACCGTAACCGCTTATGCTCGTGAACTCCTCCTCGTTCAGCCGGGCTCGAGACGTCGACCAGCGCGGCCGGAGCTGCCGGAGGAGGGAATGGACACGAAGTTCCGCCGCGTCTTTCCTTGGCATTCGGGCGCGACGAGGCTCCACCGAACCGGCTCCGCGCTGTGCCGTAGGGGCATTCCGGTGGTGCCGCGGCTGATCGAGGCGACGTCGCTCGTGTTGTTCGGCGCCGAGCTTCCGGCGCGCCTTCAGCTTCCGGCCGGGGTGTTCTTCATGCATAACGCGCTCGGCACGGTCGTGCACGCGGAAACCCGCTTCCGGGGTCCGGCCCTGGTCTTCCAAGGCGTCACGATCGGAGACTCGTACGGAAGCCGCTCCGGAGTACCGGAGATCGGATCGCACGTCCTTCTCGGCGCGGGATGCTCAATCCTCGGAGCCGTTCGGGTGGGCGATTTCGCGATGGTTGGCGCGGGCGCGGTGGTGACGTGCGACGTCCCCTCCGGTCATGTCGCATACGGCAATCCGGCTCGGGTCAAGCCGCTGTCGGATCCAGCCCGCCTGGCTGAGATCTTCGAGATCACCCTCGCGACCACGTCGCAGGAGGCAGCGTGAGTCGTCTCAAGGTCGCAGTCGTTTGCCCTCGTTACGAGCCGGAATGGGGAGGAATCGAGACGCATGTCTCGCAGCTCGTACGTCGACTCGCGCATGAGGCCGAGATCGAGGTGCTGACCCAGACCTCGGACGATAGCCTGCCCAGGGTTGAACGGCGCGCCGGCGCCCTCGTCCGGCGTTTCCACGTGGTGACGCCGAGTGTCAACTACGCCTGGGCGCCCACGCTCTGGACCTATCTGGCCCGCAATCGCCACTCGTGGGACGTTGTGCACGCACATCACTACCATGCCCTGCCGGCCCTTGGCGCCGCTCTCGGCAGTGTCGCGCCACTTGTTCTCACACCCCATTTCCACGGTACCGGCCACACCGCGTTCCGGCGGGCACTACACGTCATCTACCGTCCCGTCGGCCGGTTGCTTGTCTCGCGCGCGCGACGGATCATCTGTGTCACTGCTGCCGAGAGACGCTTGCTGAGTGACCGATTTCCCGGCAGCGTACCGCGGGCCGTGGTAATCCCCAATGGAGTGGAGTGTGAGCCGCTCGCTACCGCGACGCCATTTGCCTCCCAGGGTCCGGTGATCCTCGTCAGCGGTCGGCTGGAGGCCTACAAACACCCGGTCGCGGCCGTGGACGCGCTCAGCCTGCTGCCGGGCGACGTGACCTTGAAGATCACGGGCGATGGTCCCGAGCGCGGCGCCCTTGAGCAGCGGATTCGCCAGCAGCAGCTCAGCGGCCGCGCGGAGCTGCTCGGACGAGTGTCCGACGAGGACCTGCGCCGCTGGATGCGGACCGCGAGCGTGCTCGTGAGCATGTCAGAGCATGAGGCTTACGGGATTGTCCTGCTGGAGGCGCTCGCCGCGGGCGCCAGCGTCGTCGCATCGGATATCCCCGCACACCGAGAAATCGCCACCCTGTACGGGGCCGGTCGGATCCAGTTGGTTCCGGTTGGCGCTTCAGCGGAAGTTGTTGCCAACGCGATCCGGCGCCAGCTTGCCACGACGCCATGGTCCTCAGCGCTCCCGGCGTTGCCGACCTGGGACGGTGCCGCCGAGGCAACCCTTGCCCTGTACCGCGAACTCGCCCAGGGCGGCAGATCGGTGATCCCAACTCAACTGGCGCCGAGCACGGTATGAACGACGCAGCGCACACATTGCCTGCCCGCATGGCCTGGCGCTCGAAGAGCCTTCGCTTGAGCGCGAGCACGACGGCGTGCGCGCTCTGGTGTGCGCTGGCGGCCGGCGCTGCTGCCGTTGTCTACGCCTACGTGTTGGCCGCCCGTGGCGGCGGAGAAACCTACTTCGCGGTCTTCTGGCTCGGAATGATCTTGTTTCTGGTGCCTGCGGCGATCCGAATCGTTTCATCCGCCGCGACGCGTGGCGAGCGGCTGTTGTTGATCGCGACCGTCGGGTTGTTTGAATTCCTGCCCAAGCTCCTCCGCGACCCGTCCTCGCCGTTGTATTCCGACGAGCTCGCCCACTGGCGCCAGGCAGAGGTGGTGCGCCATACCGGCAAGCTGTTCGCCGCCAATCCGCTGATCTGGGTGATCAAGGGCTTTCCCGGATTACACGCCGTGACCGCGGCACTTGGCGAGCTGACCGGTCTGTCGACGTGGTCGACCGCGGAAATACTACTCGCGGCGTTGCACATGCTCACCCTGGTCGGCGTGTTCTTGATCGGCGAGCGCGTTGGCCGGTCCACCAGGGTGGGTGCAATTGCGGCCCTCATCTATGCGGTGGCGCCCAACTACATGTTCTTCAACTCGCAGTTCTCGTACGAATCGCTCGCGATCGTGCTCGTGATCTGGTGCCTCGTGTGCGTCGTCCTCGCCCACGACGAGCATCGCTCCCCCCTCAGCCGACAGGTTTGGCTCGGCATGGCTGGTGTGCTCGCGCTCGCCACGGTCGCCACGCACCATTTGAGCTCGTACCTGCTGGTTTTGCTGCTGTCGTCCCTGTCGATCATGCGCACATTGCGCCGGCGGGAGGCCAACCGCGGGCTGACAACCGAACTGTGGCTGCTCACCGCCGTCGTCGGCCTGGCCGCAGTGTGCTGGGCGGTGTTCGTCGCGCCCGATGTGGGCAGCTATCTTGGCGAGCCGATCCACGCTGCCGTCAAGAGCGTCGGCTCCCTGCTCGGCGGACAGCACCCGCGGACTCTGTTCAAGAGCTCCGCTGGCCCCCAAGCCTCCAGCGTCCCAATCTACGAGAAGGCCTGCGCATTCCTAATTCCCGTCTTGGCGCTGCTTGCGGCGGCGGGAGCAATCTTCCGAATCCGCCGGGAGCGCGACTACCGTCCGCTCACGTTGATGTTCGCCGGCCTGGCGCTGGCGTACTTCGCCTCCTTTCCGTTTATTCTCACCGCTGCGGGTGGCGAGTCGGCGCAACGCAGTTGGGCGTTCTCCTACCTCGGTCTGGCGGTAGTCGTTGCGCCAACGATCGACGGTTTGCTACGCGACGCTCGGCGGCGTTTCCGTTCTGCCGTACTGGTGGTGGCGGCGTTCGTTGTCGTCCTGGTCGGTAACGTGTCAGCTGATCAGAACGTCGAGTACCGCTTCCCCGGACCTTACGTTTATGGGTCCGACACGCGGTCGCTCACGGGCGAGCTGAAAAGCGCGGCCGCTTGGCTAGCGGCAAGCCAAGGCACCGGGCTCAAGGTTGTCGCCGATCGCTATAGCGGCCTCGCCCTCGGCGCGTTCGGCGATCAATGGGTTGTCACGCCTTCGGCCGGCTTTCCGGTATGGGAGTTGTATTCGAGCGACGGGCACCCGAGCCCGGAACTGATGACTCAGCTCGCCGCCTCCGGCTACAGCTATCTAGTTGTGGACAAGCGCATGGCGGAGTTCAAGCCGCTGGTCGGCGTCTACTTCTCGAGCGCTGAACCCGCGGGGTTCCACGCCTCGCGCGAGGATCTCGCGGCTCTCGATCGCGCACCATGGCTGGTCAAGCTCTACGACAGCGGGAATATCGAGATCTTCCGCTTCAACTTTTCGGAGGCACCATGAGCTTCGTGGCTCGCTCGGTCGCCCGGATCGGCGCACCGCCGCTGATCGTGTCAGGCGCCGCCTTGATGAGCGCGTCCACGCTTCTGCCCGCGGGCCTGGCCCGGACCGTGCTCGTGCTGCCGTTGGCGCTGCTGTTGCCGGGATGGGCGCTTTTGCGTGCGGTGACCGGATCGAGCGATCGGCGTGACCTCGGACTTGTGATCGGGCTCAGTGCCATGCTCTCGATCGCGCTCTTCGTGCTGATCGCGCTTGCGATGTCAGCCGGATCGGTGCAGCTACGCGTCCGCAATTTCGTCATCGGACTCGACGTCGTGCTGGCCGCGCTGGCGCTCTTCGTTCAGGCTCGGGAGAGCGTAACCCGGTCAAGCACTGAGCCGGCGGCGAAATTGACCGATGCGGTCCGATCACACGCGCGCCTTCCGTACCGACGGATCGCCGTCGCGGTCGCCGTTGTCGCCGTCCTCGGCGGGACGTTCGCAGCGCTGCTGGCGACCTATTCGTCGGTGCGGCCCCTGGCGGCAAACGAGAACCCCTGGATCGAGGTCTCGCTCGTTGGAGCGCCGGCGCACACCGATGCCGTACTGCGCCGCGCCCCTGGGGAGAGCGTGCAGCTTCAGGTCGAAGTGACCAACCGTACTCGCACTGCGCAGAAGGTGAGGATCTCCCTGCAGATCGACGGCAGCACCTGGCGTCCAGTCGAGTCACCGGTTCTCGGTCCGAGCGCCCACGCGATCGAGCAGGTAGGTTTGAGCGCTCCCCGCCAGGCCGGACTGCATCACGTGGTCCTGGCAACCGAAGGCAGCGCGGGCCTTCCGAGCGCCAGCGTCAGCACGTGGATCCGCGTCGGGCCCCAAGGCGGCTGAGCGTGTTTAAGCCGGACTCACTAGCCCGCAACTCCGTCTATTTGATGGCCACCACGGCTGTCAACTCTGCGCTCGGCTACGTGTATTGGATCGCCGCTGCGCATGCATTCACGCCCCATAACGTCGGCCTTGCCAACGCGCTGATCGCCGCGATGATGCTCGCGTCGCTCATTTCCAACCTCGGCGTTCCAATCGCATTGGTCGAGATCCTGCCACGTCACCAGAACGACCGGGCCTGGTCGCAAACGCTATTTGCAGCCATGGCGCTGGCGGTCGCAGGAGGCATTGTCGCGGGCTTTGTCGTCGTGCTTGGCCTACCGGCGGTTTCCGGTCGCTTCTCCGTCCTGTCCAATCCGCTTTACAGCGGCGCGTTCGTCGTGGGTGTCCCAGCATGGACGGCGGTTACGGTCCTGGACTACACGTTCGTCGCCGAGCGGCGAGCGGGGCGGATGCTGACACGCAACGCCGTGTTCGGAGCCGTGAAACTCGTGGTTTTGGCGGTCCCGGTCATGCTTGTTCGTGGCTCGGCGTTTTGGATCCTCGTGTCCTGGGTCATTGCCGCGATCGCATCGTTGTTTGCCGGTCTCTGGTTGCTCCGCGCGCTCGGGCGGCGCGTGCATCTCTCAGGTTTACGCGATGTCGTCGTCGAATTACGAGCGATCTGGGCTCGGCTGGCCGGTCATCACCTGACCACCCTGGGCGGGTTGCTCCCGATGAGCCTGCTGCCCCTGCTCGTGACGGTTCGACTGTCGGCCTTCGACAACGCGTATTTCGCGCTGACCTGGATGGTTGGCGGCGTCTTTCTCGTTGTGTCGCCCGCCGTAGCTTCGTCGCTGCTGGCCGAGGGCGCTCACGCTCCGGAAGCAGCACGACGACACGCACTCCGCGCTCTGTGGATCGTAGGCGGGCTGCTCATCGTACCCATGGCAATCTGTCTGCTCGGAGCAGACCAGATCCTGGCGCTGTTCGGGCCGGGATATCCCGAGCATGGCGCCGTGCTGCTCCGCGTGCTGGTGCTTTCCGCGATCCCGGACGCGCTCACCAACATCTGGGTCTCATACGAACGCTCGATGGGGCGTCTTCGCAGGACAGCGCTGCTCAACGGTGGCATGGGTGCCGCAACACTGATCCTGGCCTGGGTGCTGATGCCTGGCCGTGGCATTGCGGGAGTCGGTTGGGCATGGCTGGCGGCCCAGATCATGGGAACCGTGGCAGCTGCGTGCTTCGTGGCACGCGATCAACGGCCTCCGACCAAGCTAGCGGCGCGCGGTGATGTTCGTGGTGCCCTTCTTCGTGCTCGACGGATGCGCACGGGCTCCGCGCTGAATAACGCCGGGTGCGACTGACGCGCGCCGCTCAAGAGAAGCGACCGGCGGCCGATAACAGGAACAGAAGGACGTGACTCACATGAACATGACGATAGCCCAGGCAGATGCCGAAACTGGCGACGCGGTTGCTGAGCGTCCGGTCCAGATTGTGGATCCACACCAGCTCGTGCGGGAGCATGCCCGACTGCGACGTATCTCCGTGCGCAACGTCCGTGGTTTCTTCCGCTGGCTCAGGCTCTGGTACCGCCATCGTCCGCGACCTCTGCCGCTGTTCTTCGTGGGCCCGCGGTCCGAGGTCGTGATCGCATCAAACGTCGACTTCACGGCCGGTCCACGGCTGCGGTTCACGGGCGACTTCTCGGGTCGGTTTTACGGCTCGACGACGTTCGGGCACGACGTTAAGGTCGGTCGGGGTGCGACGATCGCCGTCCACAGCCGACTCGACATCGGCGACAACTGCTTGATCGCGGCGTACTCGTCAATCCACGACGAGGCTCACATCTACGGTCCCGGCCTCGACCCGATCGACGACCGCGGGCTGAGGACGTCCCCGATCGTAATCGGCAACAACGTCTGGGTGGGAACCAAGGCGACGATCCTCCAAGGCGTGACGATTGGGGACAACGCGGTGATCGGCGCGAATGCCGTCGTCACGCGCGACGTCCCGGCCAACTCCATCGCCGTCGGCGCGCCGGCTCGCGTGGTCAAGACCTTCTGAGATTGCTGATGCCCGGCCACCGTGCGCCTGAGCGCATCCTGATGCTGACGGACCTCTTCGAGCCGGTGATCGGCGGCCTCGAACTCCACGTCGGACAGATGAGTCGGGAGCTCGCACGGCGCGGACACCAAGTGGCGGTCGCGACCCTCGCAGGCACGATCGGGCCGGGCGTTGAGCAAACGGACGGGGTCCGGGTGCATCGGCTCACGGGCTGGAGTCGAGCACTGGCGCCGTTTTACGAGGACCCCCAGCGGCCGTTTCACCCAACCACAAGCGACCCCGGCATTGCGCGCGCATTGCGCCGGGTCGTGTCGATCGAACGTCCGACGATCGTGCAGTGCCATAGCTGGATCATGCACTCATATCTCCCCATCAAGCGACGGCCATCGCCCAAGACGCTCGTGTATCTACACGACTACGGGACCATTTGCGCCAAGAAGACGATGGTTCGCGGCGAGGAGATCTGCGACGGTCCGGAGTTGTCCAAATGCATCGGCTGCGCGGCGCAACACTACGGAGCCGTGAAGGGGGCCGCGCTGGCGGCCGGGCTTCGGGCCTCGCGCCACCGATACGGTCGCGTCGACCGCTGGGTGGCCAACAGCACGGCCGTCGCAGACGCCACCGCACATGCCCTCGACATCCCGCGTCCCGAGATAGCGGTCGTGCCTTCGTTCGTGCCAGACGGCGTATCGGAGGCCGCCGAGTTCGGCCCGCGCCCCGGGTTCTTGCCGGACGGTGACTTCATCCTGTTTGTCGGTGCGCTCGGCGCCCACAAGGGCCTCCACGTGCTACTCGAGGCTTATCGGCAACTCGGTCGTGACGTTCGCCTGGTGCTGATCGGTACGCCCCAGGCCGATACCCCGCGGGACTTTCCGGACGGCGTCGATGTGTTCGAGAACGTGCCGCATCGGGACGTGATTGCTGCCTGGGCTCACTGTCTGTTCGGTGTGGTGCCATCGACCTGGCCTGAACCGTTTGGTCAGGTCGCCGTCGAGGCGATGGCGGCCGGCAAGCCGGTGGTTGCCTCAAGCGTCGGCGGACTCCGTGACATCGTCGTCGACGGAGAAACCGGGCTACTCGTCCCACGGGGCGACGCGGACTCGCTTCGGAGCGCCATCGCGCGCCTACTCGACGATGCACCGCTGCGAGACCGACTCGGTCAAGCCGGCCGAGACCGCGCGAGGCGTTACACGCTCTCGACGGTGGCCGACGCGATGGAGCAGATCCACGCCGAGCTTCGGTTCGCCGCCTGATTCACGGTCGCAAGCGCCGTAGATCGAGATCTAGGTATCGGCTGGGACGTTCGGATCGCGAGCTCCGGGTGTCCCGCCGAGCAGGTGTGCGATCGCTTTCCACGCTCGCTTCGGGAGACCGTCATGGTCGAGCAGGCCGTAGTTGCCCGCCAGGTCGCCGCGGCGGCCGCTTGAACGGAACCAGCCGAACAGGAAGATCTTTGACACATAGGAACCCCACTGGCCTAGAGATCGCTGTATCGCGTCCAGTGAGTAGTGGGCCTGTGTCCGCTGCGAGACTGACTGCGGCGTGTTGGGAGCGGTGCTCCATCCGACCTCAGTGATCCAGATCGGCAGGTGGACACCAGCGGCGACCTCAGCCCGGCGAATAAGAGGGACGCGTCCAAACGACACTTTCAAATCGGGGCCCTCGTAATACGGACCGAGGCTCAAGGGTGCCGGATACGGGTGGACGGCGATCGCGTTGACCAGTTTCGCCAGCTGAGGCTCAGCCGCGAGCATCGAGGCGAGCCAGGAGTGCTGATGCGACGTGAGCCTATCGTCCCAGCTTTCGAGGTCGCCCGACATCAGGACCACTAGTTGGGGATCCACGGCATGCATTGCGGGCGCAGCCTGGCTTACCAAGGCTGCATAGGCGCCGGGGTCGGGGCCCGGTTTCCAATCCCATGATTCATATGGCTCGTTCCAGATTTCGACCGCAGCCAGCGGATTGGGTCTGAGGTGAGAGTTCTCGGACCAAAACGATCCATTGTGGCCGTAACGAGACACCACCGCGGCCGCGTAAGTGGCGAACTCGGCGTTGCTCTTCGGCGGATAGAAGGCATCCCTGCGCCCACTGGGATCCGAGGACGCCCAGGGCGCCGAGTAATCGAGGATGCCAAGTACGTGCACCCTCGCTAGGCTGGCGGCCTTCATCAGGCGGTCAAACGACGCCCACCTAAACACACCCGGCTCAGGTTCGGCGATCGCCCAGGTGAGATCCTCCCGGATCCACGACACCCCTCCCGCGTGCAGCTGCGCCAACGCCGTTTGGATCTGAGTCTCGGGAGACGCATATAGGTCGTAGCTGACCGCGACGCCCACACGACCGGCGTACGGGCCCGGTGGCGTCGTGGTTGAACTCGCGGTTCGCGCGGCAAGGACAGCCCCGGCCACGGCGGCCGCAGCGATCAGCACGAGGAAGGCCGCGACGCCGACGCGGACGGCTGTCCTGGCCGAGAGAGTGTCTCGCGCACTCAGCGAAAGCAAGTCGACGCGCCCGGTCTCATGGCTCACGATGGGATGGCGCTTACCGGCGGTAGTCGGATCGCAGGGCGCGGCGCGGCGTAACCCTAGTCCCGGCAATCCGTTGCTGGGGGCAATTTGCGAGCGTCATGATCGAAGGTCATGATGCTAGCCCATGACGCTCATCATGTGCCTCCGCCCCCGAGGACTCGGGTATTCAACCTCAGGCCGTTCGTGGCGCCGGTGCCGAAGACATGAGGCGCGATCTAGTGCCGCGACCGGAAACGATTGCCGTGTTTGGCGTGCGAAAACCGAGCATGGCGAGGACGCAGGAGTCGATGTGTAGCAGCGCTACACGAGACTCCGAGGACAAAGCCAGGCGAAGGTTTGCAGCCGACAAACGCGGTGAACGTTGACGGGAGGGGCACTAGCGCATCTCCTAGTCCTGCGCTGTGCTCTCGGTCAGCTGCGCTGTGCTCTCGGTCAGCTGCGCTGTGTTCTCGGTGAGCTCATCCGCCGACGCTGAGGCCTGAACCTCACGAGTAGACTCTCACCCAGTCGACGAGCATCCTCGCGGGGAATCGCGTGGACGCATCGGGGCTCCCGGGCCAAACCCCACCCACGGCCAGATCGAGGATCAGGTAGAACGGCTTGTTGAAGGCCCAGCGATCGCCACGTCCGAGAGACGCGCGGCTTCTCGCCGCGTAAGGCATACCATCGAGTGTGAAGACGATCTTCGACGGGCTCCATATAACGCCATAGACATGGAAGCCGGCCGTGAGCAACACTCGAGAGCGCGTATAGGTGGTCATTCCGTAGCCTTTGGGAGAGTCAGCCGATGGTCCGTGAATGGTGCCGTAGGCTGTGAACGGGTTGTTGCCGAGTGTCTCCATCACGTCGATCTCGCCGGAATTGGGCCAACCGACGCGGTCGTAGTCATAGCCAAGCGACCAGAAGGCCGGCCATAGCCCCTGACCAGCGGGCCACTTGATTCTCGCCTCGAGCTCACCGTACGTGGTCTGAAATAGGCCGCTCGTCTGGATCCGGCCAGAGGTGTAAGAGCGGGTGGTTCCGTCCCCCGTGTACGTCTCGCGTCGAGCGGTGATCACAAGGTGGCCGGAGCCATCGAGCGATACGTTGCTGGGCCGAGTCGTGTAGTACTCGAGCTCACCATCACCTGTGCCGCCGGGCCACGCCACGGGCCGCCATTTGGCTGGATTGGGCGGCGCTCCTGCCGGGCCGTTGAAATTATCAGCCCAAATGAGCTTGTGCGCCGGAGGTTTTACGGTCGAAGATGAAGGTCGCGGCTGCGTCGCAGGGCGCGCTGTCTTAGTGGCTATCGCGCTCGAGCCCCCGGCCAGAAGCGCGGTCAGAACTGAGACGGTAAACAGGGATAGGTGTAAGCGCACGATGATCTACGGCCTGAGCGGTGCGGGCATCTCGACTTGGTACGTCGTACTCTCGGTAAATACTTTGCCGGCAGCCCGGCGGACTGAGACGGAGCCGGGTTGACGGCTGTGATCTTTATCGGCACGTTCGCGCTGGAGCAATAGCTTCCATCAGGACTTCTCGAGACGCTTTAGACGGGCGCGATGCGGCGGCCAACTGCTCGCGCGATCGGAAGACGGCCGGCGCTGGACGCAGAGTCCTGTGTCAATCAGCACGAACGCGACCATTACGGCGACGTAAACACCGTGGGAGTACTGGAAGGCGTGGTCCGTGAACGGCCACAGCAGCGCCACGCCGCTATCGCCCTCGCCCATGTCGCGAAAGAAGTGAATTGCCAGTCCGATCGCCACCGCCAGCAGGACATCGCGCCGGCGAGACCACGCCACGGCGAGCGCGACGACCACGAGGATCAGCAGCAACGAGTGGGTGTATGGACGCGGGGTTCCCACGGTGAGCCACTCGACGCCGAACCGGTCCGGGATGTGGTCGACATCGATCACTACGGACGCAATCAGGGCCGGCAGCATGAACCGCTCTCGTGCCCGGGAACCGAGCGCCCAGAACACGAGCAAGGTGGTGAGCACATGCGCGAGTTCGTCGAGCGGGCCGCCCGGGAACAGCGTGTCCCCCGCGAGCCTGGTCCCCCAGTCGGCGCCGGCCAGGACTACGAGCGCCACCGTGAGCGTGGTTGGTGAGAGGGAAAGCAGTCGCCAATCCAGCGCGCCCCGGTGCCGGTGTGTGGTTCGTCCCTGAGCCATCACCCCAGATCATTATCGACCACGTCCAAATCGAACTGAAGTTGGCCCTAAGAGTGACGAGCCGCACTCAAGAGCGACCAGCCGGAGGCCGATGAAAATCAGGGACGGCCATGATCACATCGATACCCACGACCCGACGCCAGCGGGCCCGAGCAGCGCATCCCAAAGAACGACTGCGGGTTCGGCGCGAAAACTTTAAGTTGAAGGACACGCGCGGCGTCGGGCTGCTGTTCGCAGACGACCTCGAAGCGGCGCTGGAGATCTGCGGGCGGGCGGTGGCCTGCACCGGCGATGAGGCCACGACGTCGATCGACTTCGTCCGATCCTGGGCTCTGTACGAGCAAGGGCGTGTGGGCGAAGCCCAAGCGGCCGCCGGCGCGGTGCTGGGCAGAGCCACCACCGGCGGCCGATACGCACAGGGCGCACGCGCAGTGCTCGCCCGGTGCCGCATTGAGCAAGATGACCTCGAAGAGGCCGAGGCGCTGATCGCGGTCATCGAGCGGCACGGGACTCGCGATCCGCTCCTCAGCGCGTTGGTGCTCGAGGCGCGCGCTCAGTTGAGGCTCGCGCAACATCGCCCCGACGAGGCGCTCCAGGACGCGATGAACGCCGGCGCGCTGCTCGAAGAACATCTTTGCCATGCCAGTCCCGGATCGGTTGGCTGGCGCTCGAGCGCGGCGCTCGCGCATCTCGCGCTCGGCGAGCCCGAACGAGCCCGCCGTCTGGTCGAGCAGGAGCTTGCGGACGCCCATGCCGCCGGGGTGACCAGGATCGTCATCCGCGATCTGCGCATCCTCGGTCTCGCGCTCGGCGGCGAGCGCGGTGGTCTCGAGAAGCTGGCCGAGGCGGTGGCGATCGGCGAAGCTCAGCCGCGGCGGCTCGAGCACGTGCGCGCCTTGATCGACTACGGAGCCGCGTTGCGGCGGGCGGGCCGTCGTGTCGACGCCCGCGACCCGCTACGCCAGGGTCTCGACCTCAGCCACCGAGGGGGCGCCGGCGTGCTCGAGTCCCGCGCCCGGGTCGAGCTGATCGCCGCCGGCGGGCGCCCGAGGAGGCCGTCGCTGACGGGCGTCGAGTCGCTGACCGCCAGCCAGCGCCGCGTCGCCGAGCTGGCCGCCGAGGGGCTCACCACTCGGCAAGTCGCCGGAGCTCTGTTCGTGACCCCGAAGACGGTGGAGTTCCATCTCCGCCACATCTATTCGAAGCTCGGCGTGAAATCCCGCGAGGGGCTGAGCGAGGAGCTCCGCTCTACGCGTTCGCTTCCAGGCGCGCGAGGATCAGACGGGTGACCTCTCCCCCGTCCGCCCGGCCCTTGGTCTCGCGCATCACGTAGCCGACGAGCGGGCCGATCGCCCTCCTGTTCCCGCCCCGAACCTGATCGGCCGCAGCCGGGTCGGCCGCGATGGCCCGATCGACGAGCTCGGCCAGGCCGTCGTCCTCGCCGCTGATCGCGCCGAGTCCCTCGCGCTCGACGATCGCGCGCGGGTCCCCGCCCTCCTGCACCAGCAGCGTCAGGACCTCCCGCGCCGCATCGCGGCTGACCTCCTTGGCCTTGACCATGGTGGCCAGCGCGGCCAGGCTCTCCGGCGTGACCTTGCTCGTGGCGGGATCGGTCTCCGAGCCGATGCGCTCGACCAGCGGACCGATCCAGTTGGAGAGCTCAGCCGGCTCGAGCCGGTGGTCGCCGTCTCGGCCGTCCTCCCCCGCGGCGGCCAGCGCGCGCTCGAAGTAGTCGCCGAGCTCGGCGCGGAACGCGAACAGCCGCGCCGTGTCGGCGTGGAGGCCGAGCGCGTGCTCGAAGCGGGACGCCCGTTCGGCGGGCAACTCGCGCGGCATGTCCGCGCTGGCGGCGGCGAGCATCTCCTCGGTGGCCAGCAGGGGCACCAGGTCGGGCTCGGGGAAGTAGCGGTAGTCGTGCGCCTCCTCCTTGGAGCGCAGTGGGGTCAGGTTGCCCGTGCGTGGATCGAAGTGCATGGTTTCCTGGACGACCGGCTCCCCGCCGTCGAGCAGCCGCTTCTGGCGCTCGATTTCCGCCCTGACCCCGCTCTCCAGGAAGGCAAACGAGTTCATGTTCTTGAGCTCGGTCTTGGTCCCGAACTCGGGGCGCCCGGCCGGCCGAATCGAGACGTTGGCGTCGCAGCGCAACGATCCCTGGGACATGTCCACGTCCGAGACGCCCAGCTGGCGAAGTGTCGTGCGCAGAAGGATGAGCCACTCGCGCGCCTGCGCGGGCGAGCGGATGTCGGGTTCGGTGACGATCTCGACCAGCGGCGTGCCGCCTCGGTTGAAGTCGACCCAGCTGCGCTCCGAGCCGTGGATGCGGCCGCTCGTCCCCAAGTGGTTGAGCTTGGCCGCGTCCTCCTCCAGGTGCACGCGATGGATGCGCACCTCGCCCAGCCGCCCGCCCCGGCACAGCGGGACGTCGTACTGGGAGATCTGGTAGCCCTTGGGCAGATCCGGATAGAAGTAGTTCTTGCGGTGAAAGAGCGATCGCTCGGCGATCTCGCACCCGAGGGCCAGCCCGATCATGATCCCGTAGTGGATCGCCCGCTCGTTGACCACCGGAAGCGCCCCCGGCAATCCCAAGCACGTCGGGCAGGTGTGCGTGTTCGGCGGGTCGCCCCATGACAAGGCGCAGCCACAGAACATCTTGGTCCGGGTACTGAGCTGGACGTGGATCTCCAAGCCGATGACCGGCTCGTACTCGACCTTGCCCGCGGTCGCGTTCATGCTCTCGCCTCGCTGCCGTCGAAGCCGATCGCCCGCTCGAGCGCATACGCGGCGTCCAGCAGGCGGCTCTCGCTAAACGCCGGGCCGGCGAGCTGGAAGCCCACCGGGAGTCCGTCGCTCAGGCCCGACGGAATCGAGATCGCCGGCGTGCCCGCCAGTGACATGGGAACGGTCAGGAAGTCGTTCAGGTACATCGCGAGCGGATCGGCGGTCTTCGCCCCGAGCTCGAATGCCGTCCACGGGCTGGTCGGCGTGACGATGAAATCGAACTGCTCGAACGCGGCATGGAAGTCCTCGGCGATTTTCGTGCGCACCTTCTGGGCCGTTCCGTAGTACGCCTCGTAGTAGCCGCTCGAGAGCGCGTAGGTGCCGAGCATGATCCGCCGCTTGACCTCCGACCCGAAGCCCACCTGGCGCGTGCGGCTGTACATGGTGGCTAGGTCCTCGTCGCCCCCCACTCGCAGGCCGTAGCGGACCGCGTCGAACCGGGCCAGGTTCGCCGAGGCCTCGGCCGGCGCGATCAGATAGTAGGCCGACAGCGCGTGAGGCGCGTGGGGCAACCGGCAGGCCTCGATCGAAGCCCCCAGGCCCTCGGCCAGTTTCAGCGTGGCGTCAAAGCTGTCCCGCACCCCCGGCTCGACTCCGCCCTCGGCACCGGTCAGGTCCTCGGGCACTCCCAATCGGATCCCGTTCAGGTCGTCGGCCTTCGGCAGTTCGATCTCTCCCGGATACTCGAGCGAGGTGCAGTCACGGGGATCACGGCCGATCATGTGGCGGAGGATCAGCGCGGCGTCGGTCACGTCCCGGGTGAGCGGACCGGCTTGATCCAGCGAGGAGGCGAACGCGATCATCCCGTAGCGCGAGCACGCGCCGTAGGTCGGCTTGAGCCCGACGATGCCGCACAGGGCCGCCGGCTGCCGGATCGAGCCTCCCGTGTCGGTGCCGATGGCCCAGGGCGCCAATCCGGCCGCCACCGCCGCGGCGCTTCCGCCGGAGGAGCCGCCCGGAACGCGGGTGCGGTCCCACGGGTTGAGCACCGGGCCAAACCCGGAGTTCTCGTTGGACGAGCCCATTGCGAACTCGTCCTGGTTGGTCTTGCCGAGCAGCGGGGCGCCCGCCTCGGCCAGCTGCTTCACCACGGTCGCGGTGTAGGGCGGCCGATATCCCTCGAGGATGCGCGACCCGGCCTGGCTCGGCACGCCCTCGGTGCAGAAGAGATCCTTGACCGCGATCGGGACTCGGCCGAGCGGGGTGTTGTGCGCGTAACCGTCGCCGTCCGGCGCCGCGTCGGCCACCCACGTGAACGCGTTTAGCTCGTTCGCGGCAGCCCGCTGCCGGTAGGTCTCGAACAGCTCGGCGGGGCTGATCTCGCCCGCGCCGATCCGGTCGGCCGCTTGGGCCGCGGTCAGATCGATCAGCTCGCTCACGCCGCGCCGGGACTCGGTACCCCGAAGCCATCGTTCAGGCGCTCGGGTGCCGCCGCCAGGATGACCTCCCGCGCCAGCGACGGCGCGGGCACGTCGGCGCGCAGGACGTTCACCACGTCGATGACGTGCGAGGTGGGCGGGACGCCGTCGAGGTCGAGCTCGCGGATCTTCTCGATGTGATCGAGCACATGGGAGAGCTCCGCGGCCATCCGACCGACCTCGTCGTCGCTCAGCTCGAGCCGGGCCAGCCGGGCAACGTGGAGAACCTGTGCGTGGTCGAGCATCCAGCTCGGATTTTAGGAGCCGTTCTCGCGCCGCGGGCGTACGACCGGGATATCCTGCGGCGCGTCGCGATCGGCGATTCCTTCCTTGCGCATGGACAGGTAGCCGCCGTAGGCGAGCCCGATCGCGCTGAGCAGACCCAGGTACGCGGCGGCGTGCTGGTGGGCCGGCGGGTTGATCAGCACGCGATAGATCAGCGCGAGCGCGCTGATCGCGCCGAGCACCGTGACGAGGAGGCTCATCGTGACCGGCACCGCGGGCGCGCGTCGGCTGGCCTGCGCCAGCACGAGCCCGAAGGCGGCGGCGATCGTCAGCGCGAGGAGCCAGCGTAGGCTGACCAGCAGTTCCCAGCCGGAGCGCGATCCGGCCCACGGGCCCGCGAGGAGGAACACCACCAGCAGGACCGCGCCGGCGCCCGCGAGCACCTCGCCACGCCGAAGCCGCGACGCGTGAAAGTCCATCCGTCTCGCAGTTAGACGCTCGAGCCGGGCTCGGGCGTGGCGTCGCTTGTGGCGGGCGGTGCGCTCGGCGATCCGGCTAGCGGCGCCGCGGCGCTCGTGGTCTGGCGAGCCCGCCTGGTCAGCCCGACCAGGCCCGCGACGAGCAGGAGTCCCATCCAGAACCCAAGCGCGAGCTCCCCGAACCGCCCCAGGTGCAGCACGAACTTCAGGCCGATCAGCCCGGCCGCCACGCAGGCCAGGATGTAGCGCGTGGTCTCGCGGTCGGAGGCGATCGACGGCAGTCGAGTCTCGGGCAAGAGCCGCTCGAAGGCGAGGTCGGTGATGAGGAAGGCGGCACAGAGCACCGCCAGCACGCCCAGCCACGCGTCCGGCGCATCAACCGCCGTGAGTGACCCGCCAATCGAGACGCTGTCGGATCCGACGCTGATCGTCGCGCCGAACGAGAACCAAGGCAGCGCGAGCAGATCGAGGACGAGCAGCGCGGCC
>JAFASQ010000186.1 GCA_019244395.1 Solirubrobacterales bacterium
GTTGTGGACGCCGGAGTGGAACAGGCTCTGGGTGTGGCTGTTGGCGATCGTCGCGAGGATCGCTAGCCCGAGTGCGCCACCGACCTGCTGCGAGGTGTTGATCAGGCCCGAGGCGAGCCCAGCCTCGTGCGGCTCGGTTCCGGTGACCGCGGCGATCGTTACTGGTACGAACGCGAACCCAAGTCCGGCCGCGGCGAGCAGCGAAGGGCCGAGGATGTCGGCGCTGTAGGCGCCACCGGTGCCCGGCACCTGGGAGAACCAGAGCAGCGCGCCGGCGATCAACAAGAGGCCGGCGATCAAGGGCGGCTTGAAGCCGAAGCGTGTTACTAGCTGGGAGGCGGCTCCCGCCGAGAGGATGATCCCGACCGCGAGCGGCAGGTACGAGATCCCGGTTTTGATCGGCGAGTAGTGCAGGACGTTCTGGAGGTAGAGCGAGATGAAGAAGAACATCGAGAACAGCGACATGCCGATCAGCAGCCCGACGATGTCCGCACCGCGCAGCGTGCGCAGGCGGAAGATCGAGAACGGCATCAGCGGATGGCGCTGGCGCAGTTCGATGATCAGGAAGGCGACGAGCAGGAGGACGGCGCCGGCGAGTCGCAGCAGCGTGGTTGTCGATCCCCAGCCCACGTTGACAGCGTCCACGATCGCGTAGACGAGCAGTGAGAGGCCGGCGGTGACGGTCACCGCGCCGGGGAGGTCAAACGTGCTCGCTCCGTCCTCGGCGCGGCTCTCGACCAGCGTGCGGGGCGCGAGCGCCGCCGCGGCGAGTCCGATCGGGACGTTGACGAACAGCACCCAGCGCCAGCTCAGGCCGCTGGTGAGAATCCCGCCGAGGAGCACGCCGGCCGCGCCGCCGGCGCCCGCGACGGCACCCCAGACACCGAGCGCGCGGTTGCGCTCCGCGCCTTCGGCAAACGTCGTGGTGACAATCGACAGCGCCGCCGGCGAGACGATCGCCGCGCCGAGGCCCTGCACCGCGCGCGCGACGATGAGCCATCCCTCCGACTGGGCGATCCCGCCGGCGAACGAGGCGACCGAGAACAGCACCAGGCCGAGCATGAACATGCGCCGGCGCCCGAGAAGGTCAGCGAGCCGGCCGCCAAGCAGCAGGAACCCGCCGAAGGTCAGCGTGTACGCGTTCACGACCCACGAGAGGTCGGTGCGCGCGAAGTGGAGCTGCGTCCCGATCGACGGCAACGCGACGTTCACGATCGCAGCGTCGATCACGATCACGAACTGCGTCATCGCCAGCAGAAGCAGCGCGAGGTTCTTCGCGCGGGGGGTATACAGCGGTGGTGCCTCGGGCGTGGTGAGCGATGTCATGGAAGCTGACCTCCGGTTCCGGTTGCACCCCGCACTATAGTGAACTATGATTCCGCTTGTCAAGCGAGCCGGGTGAAAATGCTGTGACCACTAAGACCCCGCCGTTGAGCGAAACTGATCGGCCCCTCCGCGCCGACGCTCGCCGCAATCACGAGCGGATCCTCGAGAGCGCGCGGGTCGTGTTCGCGCAGGCCGGCCCGGATGCGCAGATCGACGATGTCGCGCGGCACGCCGGCGTTGGTGTCGGCACCGTCTACCGGCACTTCCCCACCAAAGAGGCACTGCTGGCCGAGCTCGTCCGCCAGAAGTTCAGGCTGTTCGCCGACAGAGCACGCGACGCGCTCGCGAAAGACGGGGAGCCATTTGCATTGATCGAGGGTCTCATCCGACGTAACGCGGCGACCGCCGCCAGCGATGCCGGGATCCAGTACGCGCTGGCGAGCGCCGGCGAGCAGGCCTGGACGCAGGCGCAGGCCGAGCAGGATGAGCTGCTCGCGGTCACCGCAGAGCTGATCGAACGCGCGCGGCGCGCCGGCACAATCCGCCCCGACGTGGAGGCGACCGACATCGGGATGCTGATGTGCGGCCTGTGCTCCACGATGGGCGCGAGACCCGATTTCGACTGGCGACGGCACCTCGACCTTGTGATCGACGTGCTGCGAGCGGGCTGACCTCGCTCACTCGACCGCCAGATCTTCGACTACAGCCGGCGGCCGAGCCGTGGCCGGTCCATGAGCGGGGCGGAGCGACACAAGGCCGGCGGAGCCGCGGGTGGCGATCCGCTAGTCGCCGAAGCGGCCCAGTTGTGGTCTGCGGTGAGAGCAGCCGCGCGGAGGGCGTCGTTCGCTGTCGGCTGGTGAGGGGCGCCCGGGCCGACACCTCGCTGGCCGGGCCGGGCCCGGCCTATCGGGGGGCGGCGGCCAGCGTGGGCAGTACCTCGCCGAGCGCGGCGTCAACTTTG
>JAFASQ010000190.1 GCA_019244395.1 Solirubrobacterales bacterium
GGTAGGTCCAGTCGGCGATGCTCAACGCCGCCCAGGCGACGAGGAACAGCAACGCGGCAATGAACGGCAGCCCGCCCGCGAGGGCCGCAGACAGCTGACCGTAGGGTGTGGCTGCCAGGTAGATCCCGTCGGCGATGACCACGCCGACGCCGGCTGCCGCCGGCATCCACCAAAGCCGCTGACCCAGACGGGATGGCCGGTGCTCGCGTAGATGGTCCTCAAACTGATACGTGTAGTCCATGGGGTGACGCTATGCCCGCGCGGCTGCCCCCAGCCCGTCCGTTTTCGAGTTCGCCTTTCACTGTCCTGCCTAAGCAGGTGTCGGCTCAGCGGCCAACCCGGCGGGCAGCCGGGGTCAGCGGCGCCCTGTATGGTGAACGGTGAGCGGGCTCGAGCGGAGCCGTAGAGGATCGCTCAGTGAGAGGGCGGAGGGCGAACTCTTTGGGCCGTCGCGACGAAGTAGCCGTATGGAGTGGTTGCTGTCTCCAATTTGCCGCGCCGGCCGGATCCTCCCGTTAGGAAGCCGTATCGCGCGGCCTCGGGCTCAGCCGGCTTTGCTGATCACTTCCCTCATCTCGTCCGCACTGAACGCGCGCAGCGTCGTCGTCCGGATGTTGCCCTGACCAGCAACCGCCAACAGCGCGGCGGCGAGCGTCTGGTCATCGGGCGCCTCGACGACGCTCACGATGTCGTGGCTGCCGAGAGTCCAGTAGATGTTGGTGAATTCGACGCCCATCGACCGCATTTGGCTCTGCGCCGACTCGTAGCGATCGACGCTGTCCTTGAAGGCCTGAACGCCCCGATCAGTCCAGTCGATTAGCGCGACGTAGGTCGCCATCGCACTCCCTTCGTTGGTGTCGTAGACCGGACGGTCGCCCACGCTGGCCACCTCCAGTCTGTCCGCATCAAACCTAACCTTGCGAGACCGCTCGTTCAAGTTAATGGTCGGGCGCCCGCCCGCAATCAGGCCTGCTTGCCGATCGTCAGGCAGCATGTCCCTCAAAAGTCCCCTTGATCGGCGTGATCTCGATGTAGACCGTTTGGACCCCGAGCTTGCTGCCGATCCCCTCGTACAGTCGGCGGCGTGAACCGTAGTGGCGATCCAGCGCCGCCTCGGCCACGTCTGTCTCATCGGCGGGAAGGATCCGGGCGAGCCCTTCGGTGAATGGACCGTTGGTCTTCCGCGGATCGTGCACGTCGCAATCCGGGCACGCGGGTCGTTCCGAAGACGCTCAACCTTGCCGGCGTCCACAAGACTGCGGACGTGCACGCGGCCGTCGTGCAAACCGAACCACATCGCAACCGGCGAGGGAGCATCTCACGGACGGCAAGGCCCCTCATCGCGCCGGCTAACCCCGGTCGCGCCGGCGCATCAGAACAGGATCGACGGCAGGTAGGAGCCCTCCGGCTGGTTGTAGAGGCCAGTCGTCATCAGCGTGCTCTGCTGGACGATCCGCAGACCGCGTTCGAGGCACCAGCCCAACAGTGTCGCGTCGCGGGACGGCACGAGCAGACCGAGGCCCACGAAGGCGTCGGCCGAGGAAAGCAGGGCGATCAGGTCCTCGCTGGTGTCGGCGATCGCGTGCCAGCCGTAGCCGAACCCCGTTGCGTAGCCGCAGATCCGCTCGGGGCGCTCGACGACCCGAGCGGTGCCGGCGGCGATCGCCTCGCGCACCTCGCGGGTGCGGTCATGCCCGTGTACGCGCATACAGAGCTCGGCACACGCCGGGACGTCGCGCTCGGCGGCCAACCGCACGCTCCGACCGGGGGCCTCGAGCGCCGGTGGCGTTCCTTGCACGACGGACAGCGGCTCTCGGACGGTAAACCCGAGCTTTGCGTACAAGGCGAGTGAGCGGTAGTGATAGGCGGTCTGGACCAGCCGCACGCCAGCGGCGCCTCGCTCGCGTTCGCGTTCGAGTGCTGCCTCCATCAGAGCCCGACCGATCCCATCGTCCTGCGAGGAAGGATCGACAGTCACCGGTCCGACGCCGGCGATTACCGAACGTTCGTCCACGAACGCGCTCCCGAGCAGCTCGCCATCGCGCTCCGCGACAAACCCCGCGTACCCATCGCTTGTCAGCATCTCGAGCACTTTGAAGCGCGTAAACTCGCGCGACGGCGGCTCGACGGGGAAGCCGTGCGCCTGAGCGATCGATTCGAACGCCTGGTAGAAGATTTCGGCGAGGCGTTCGCCGTCGGCCGCCAAAGCAGTGCGGATCGTCATTTTTTGGGTGGGTGTAAGCATCGGCCGATCGTCGCCGAGCGC
>JAFASQ010000209.1 GCA_019244395.1 Solirubrobacterales bacterium
AGCGGTCGAGGCGGTGACCGACTGCCGCTGGGTGCTGCTGTATGTGAAGCGGTGGCTAAAGGCCCCGCTGCGTCATCCGGACGGGACCCTTGAGCAGCGCAGCAGAGGCACTCCGCAAGGTTCGGCGATCTCGCCGTGCCTGGCGAACCTGTTCATGCACTACGCGTTTGATCGATGGATGGCCCGGGAGTTCCCGAGCTGCCCGTTTGAGCGCTTCGCCGATGATGCCATCGTGCACTGCAAGAGCAGGGCGCAGGCGGAGGTGGTGCTGGCCGGGATCGCCGCGCGGATGAGCGAGGTTGGGCTACGGCTTCATCCCGATAAGACGAGGAACGTCTATTGCAAGGACGGCAAGCGCCGGGGAGAGCATGAGCACACCAGCTTTACCTTTCTCGGGTTCACCTTCCGGGCACGGAAGGCGCGAGCGTCCGGGGGCGGGTACTTCACCAGCTTCCAGCCCGCGATGAGTACCGAGGCGCTGAAGGCCAAGGGCACCGATCTCCGCCGGATGCGGATCCATCGGCGCACCGACCTGACCCTCGACGATCTGGCGAGATGGCTAAACCCGATCATCGCCGGATGGATGCACTATTACGGCCGCTATTACTGGACCGTGATGGATGCCCTCCTGCAGCGCATCAACACCTACCTGAGGCGCTGGGCGGGGAAGAAGTATCGGCGGTTGCGGACCTTCAAACGGTTCAAGCGGTGGTGGACTGGGCTGCACGAACGCGAGCCCGGTCTGTTCGCCCACTGGAAGTGGGTTCGCGCGTACTGACGGCTGGTGAGAAGAGCCCGGTGACGGGAGACTGTCACGCCGGGATCCGTGGGAGCCCGGAGGTGCGATTCCTCCGGGCGACCCGACCCCTGCTGAGGTGGGGGTGGTGCGAAGGGGGTGAGCGATTTGCTCGACCGGGGCTCTGTGGGGTGCCGGGAGGAAGCGGAGGAAAATGACGAAGTCGCAGGACAAGCCATTTGCGATTCCCAAGCAACTGATGTGGGAGCAGTGGCGGCAGTCAAGGCCAACAAGGATGCCCCGAGGGTGGATGGACAGACGCTGGGGGAGTTCGAGGCCGATCTTGAGAACCAGCTGTACAAGATCTGGAATCGGATGAGCTCGGGGTCCTACCTTCCGCCCGGTGAGAGCCGTCGAGATCCCCAAGCCGCGCGGCGGCGGGTCCGGACGCTCGGTGTGTCCTGAGATTTGGCCTCGTCGTGAGTTCGTCATCATTGGGCTTTGCGCTTGGCTGGCTTCGAGTCGGCGGGGATAATGGAGGCGAGGGCGCTGTTGCCGCCCAGTGACGGACAGGTTCGAGTTCGGAGGAGACGGGGCATGACCGACGCGCTGATTGGGACTGAGAGCGTCCGCGGCAACGAGGGCGCCGAGAGCAAGGTGTTTCGTACCGAGCTGAACCCGGTGGATTTCCTGCGAAGGGCTGCTTATGTGTATCGCGAGAAGACGGCGATGGTGGATGCGGGGCGCCGCTACTCGTACGCTCAGCTCGCCGAGCGCTCGTGGCGGTTGGCGAATGGGCTTCGCGCCGCCGGGCTTAGCAAAGGAGACCGCGTCGCTACATTGCTGTTCAACTCGGCGCCGATGCTCGAGGCTCATTTCGGTGTTCCCGCGGCCGGCGGGATCCTGGTGGCGATCAACCATCGCCTCGCGAGTCCAGAGGTGGAATACATCCTCGGACACAGCGGTGCCCGTTTCCTGCTGCTCGATTCCGAGCTGGAGTCGCTAGTTACCGGGCTGGAGCTGCCAGGCATCACGGTGATCCGGTCTACAAACAGCGGTGAGCCTCAAGACGAATACGAGGGATTCCTGACTGCGGCGTCCTCGATGCCGCCGGAGAGCTGGCTCGAGAACGAGGAGGAGACGATCTCGATCAACTACACCTCGGGGACTACCGGGCAGCCGAAGGGGGTGCAGTACACGTACCGCGGCGCCTACCTGAACGCGCTTAGCGAGGTGATCGTCGCCGGGATGAGCCCCGAGTCGGTGTACCTGTGGACGCTCCCGATGTTCCATTGCAACGGCTGGTGCTTTCCGTGGGCGGTCACCGCGGTCGCGGCCCGCCACGTGGCGCTCCGTGCGGTGGACCCTGAGCTGGTGTGGCAGCTGATCGACTCCGAGGGCGTGACGCACTACAACGGAGCGCCCACGGTTCAGCTAATGATCATCAACCATCCCAACGCGCACCGGTTAAGGCAGCCAGTAACCGCGATGGTTGCCGCGTCGCCACCCTCGCCCACCATGCTGGCTCGCCTGGGCGAGCTGAACTTCCGTGTCGTCCACGTCTACGGCCTGACCGAGACCTACGGGCCGATCACCGTTTGTCCGGTTCGGGAGGAGTGGCATCAGCTTCCGGTTGAGGAACGCGCGAAGCTGCTCGCGCGTCAGGGTCAGGCCTACCCGTCCGCAGACCTGGTCCGGGTGGTCGACGAGGATATGCACGACATCGCGCAGGATGCCGAGACGATGGGCGAGGTGGTCATGCGCGGCAACAACGTGATGAGCGGCTACTTCGCGGACGAAGCAGCCACCCAGAAAGCGTTCCATGGCGGCTGGTTTCACTCCGGTGACCTGGCCGCCTGGCATCCCGACGGCAACATCGAGCTGCGCGACCGCAGCAAGGACATAATCATCTCCGGCGGCGAAAACATCTCGAGCATCGAGGTCGAGCAGGCGATCTGCGCCCATCCTGCCGTGCTCGAGTGCGCGGTGATCGGGATTCCTCACGAGCGCTGGGGTGAGCGACCGAAGGCTTTCGTCACGCTCAACAGTGGAGCGGGCGCGACGCCGGACGAAATCATCGCGTTCTGCCGCCAGCGGCTTGCACGCTACAAGTGCCCCGACTCGATCGAGTTCGGACCACTCCCGAAAACCTCAACCGGCAAAGTCCAGAAATTCGCCCTGCGGGCGCGCGAATCGGC
>JAFASQ010000422.1 GCA_019244395.1 Solirubrobacterales bacterium
GCCGGTGTTGACGTTACCTGCTTGGGCGCACACGATCGCCGGGCCGGAGCCAGCCGCCAGCGCCTGCGCGAGCGCACCGGGATCCATCGCGCCGTTCGCATCGACGGCCACCCGCGTGACGCGCTGCTCGCCCAGCCCGATGAGCCGCAGCGCCCGGCCGACCGTAACGTGCACCTCATCACCGACGAGCACTTCGATCGGGGGCGCGCCGATCAGTCCATCAGCCAGGACATCCCATCCCTCCCGCGCAAGCACGGCGTTGCGCGCGACAGCAAGACAGGTGACGTTAGCCATCTGCGCCCCGGTCACGAACCCGACGCCCGCCGAAGCTGGCAACCCGAGCACGTCGAGCACCCACCCCGCCGCGACCTCCTCCAGGACGGCCATCCCCGGGGAGCTGGAATGCATAAACGACATCTGGTCATATGCACTGACCAGCCAGTCCGCCGCTAGCGCCACCGGCAGCGTCCCGCCCACGACGAAGCCGTAATAGCGCGGTCCGCCCGACGCGACGAGGCCTGGCTCGACATCGCGGGCCAAATCATCGAGCACCGTATGCGGATCTTCGCCCGTTTTCGTCAGCGGCCGGCCGAGGGCAAGAGTGAGCGTGGAGGCGTCGGCCAGCGGGCCCACATGGCGCTCCGGCAACGCGCGCAGCCATCTGCCGGCGATCGCGCGCGCCTGGTCGAGGAGCTCATCGCTCATGCGATTAGCCAGCCTACCGCAGCCCCAAACCTCTAAGACCATCCTGCGCAGAGTCAATGCAAGCAGGTCGCGCCAGTCGGACCTAACCTGGCTCTCAGCTCGCGAGCACCGGCTGGGGGACTCGCCGACCGCATCGACCCAGACGCGAGAGTCGTGCTTGCCGCGCAACTCAGGTGCGGGCGGCAGAGCTGGCCGAGACCTGCTCTAGAAACAGCGGGTCTGTGGATCGGTCCGACAACTGTGGGTGGCGCCTGCCCTGCATTCATGAAAACGCACTACTCCGGGCCAACGGTCTCGACGACGGCCGCGCCGGCGACGCGGCGGGTCTCGCTGGTGGCGAGTCGGAGGCGCGCGGCCTATCGCGCGCGAAGCTCTGGTTTGGTCGTGCCGCGCACCTTCGTCTCCGGCTGCTTGAAGAGGCTCGTGTCCTGCGGATAGCCTTGGGCGACGTGACGGAGTCGAGCCAGCGAGACGCCGCGGCTCGCTGAAGATCGGAGGGCACAGATGGCTGTCATTGTGATCCAGGAGGTTTCGGGCATGACCACCGAAATGGCCGACGGCATGGTCCAGGCTGGCATCGCCGACCAGCTCAAGTCGGCGGCAGGGTTTCGGCATCACGCCAGCGGCCCGATGGACAACGGATATCGGGTGATCGAGGTCTGGGACTCGCCTGAGGCTTTCCAGGCGTGGTTCGACGGCACGATCAAACCGAACCTCCCGCCAGGCGTGACGGTGGCGGACGCCGTGTTCGTCGATGCCTATGTCGAGGTCCAGTCGGACTGAGAAGCATCAGCTCGCGACGGGGCGTCACTGGCGCCCGCTTCGCCGCGGGAAAGGAGGAGTGCTGCCCCGCTTCACTGGCACGACGCTACTTCGGCCAGCCCCGACCGGAGCCCTCGATTGCACGGCCTGCGGGGGCCAGGACCGCCGAGGTCCGAGCTGCGCCGTCAGCTACAGCCCCGGAGCCCCGCAGGCCGCGCTTAACGGGACGCTCGTTAGCCGCGGCGAGATGCTCGTCGCCGAGCGAAAGCAGGTCTCGCTTACATGTGGCGTCTCCCAGTCCGCGTCGATGCGTCAAGGGGTTCAGCTGCGAGCTACCGGGATGGTGCTTCGAAGGTCACAGTCGTTCCGACCGCGCATTGCACGAATGCTTCGGGCATGGCACGGGCGATCGTGTGAACCGCCCTCCAGCCCGAGCAGTGCGCCGGCAGGACGCGACCAACACGGGCGGCGCGCAACGCCTCGACCGTGGGCTCGATGCGCGCTTCGAACAGTCCACCGGTGAGATGCAGGCCGCCGAGAAGACCAGCGACGCGGGCCTCTCCCGTCAGACGCTGAGCGTGAAACAAGACGTTGATCGCACCCGCGTGCGAACAGCCCGAGAGGATCACCAAGCCGCGGTCGCGCACGTTGACCACGAGTGCTTGGTCGTCCCAAATCATCGGATCGGGCTGCCAACCATCCCCGTCCCGCGCCTCGTGGATCGGAAAGCCGCTCTCGAACTCGGTGACCCGCTCGACCTGTCCCGAGACCAGAACGGCGCCATCGAGCAGCAGGCTGTGCGCGCGCTCCTCGACCACCTCCAGCCCCTCGGCCTCAAGGTCGTGACGGCTCGGCGGCGGCAGCCGCAACTCACCGCCCGAGGGAAACGCGATTCTTCGCTCACGCCAAGCATCGGGGTGAATCACCAGCGGCAACCGCGAGCGTCCCCGACGGCGGATCAGGCCCTCAAGGCCGCCGTGATGATCGGCGTGGCCGTGCGAGATGACGATCGCACGCAACTCGCCGACCGGCACCTGCAGCACGTCCAGGTTGCGGGCCACGGCGTGCGGGGTTAGACCAGCGTCATACAGCACAGTGCTCCGGTCCCCGCCCCGGTGGACACTCACCAACGCCGAGAAACCATGCTCAGCAACCAACTGCTCACCCGCCCCGAAGTCCCGCGCCTGGTAGCGCACCACGCCCTCCTCGCCAGCCATCAGCACATCGAGGAAGTTGTCGATCACGACCGTCAGCTCGACGCGATCAACCGGAGCGAGCACGGATCGATCCTACGCCAGCCGGGTCGCGGATCCCGCGCAACTCAGGAGCGGGGTCGTCGACCGCGAGATTCGCGCCGCTTGACGAAACCGGGACCGTCTCGACTTCGCCGCATGCGGGCGCGCCCAACGTCCGGCGGCGTCGTGGCCCGGGCCTCCTGATTCACCGAGAGTGGCGGTCGGGCGCCGCTGCTGCTTATAGGTGGTCGAATCGAAGCGTCTCATTCCGTTGCGCAATCGGTCGACCGCAGGCATTACGATCGTGCTCGGTGGTGCGCCTTCTCGAGCGTGAAGATGAGTTGGGTGTGCTTGCCGATGCGGTCCAGGACGCGGCCGCCGGCCTGGGGTCCATTGTGCTGGTTGCCGGGGAGGCGGGGATCGGCAAGAGCTCGTTGCTGAGGGAACTGAGAGGGCGCACCGGCGAACTGGTGACGTTTCTGATCGGGGCGTGCGAGCCGCTGTCGGTGCCGGTACCGCTCGCGCCGCTGCGCGAGCTTGTGGAGGCGGCGGGAGGCGGTGATCTGGTCGATCTGGGAAGCGATGACCGGCTGGTGCTGGTGCGGCGGGTGGCGAGCGTGCTCGCGATGAGGGCGCCGGTCGTGGCGGTCATCGAGGATGTGCACTGGGCCGACCCGCTGAGCCTCGATCTGATGCGGCTGCTGGTGCGCAGGGCGCCTGAGATTGGCGCGGCGATCATTGCCACGTTCCGCGACGACGAGGTGGCGGCCAACGCGGAGCTGGGTCTGCTGCTCGGCGACCTCACCAACGCCCCCGGCGTTCGGCGTATTCGGCTGCGACCGTTATCGGACGGGGCGGTGCGGGTGCTGGCGGCACCGAGCGGGCTCGATGCGGGGGAGCTGCTACGCGCCACGGGCGGCAACCCGTTCCTGGTGGTGGAGGCCGTCGCCGCCGGGGAGCGGCTGCCGGCGTCGGTGCGCGACGCGGCTTTGGCCCGCGCTGGTCGCCTGAGCCGGAGCGCGCGCGAAGTGGCCGATGCCGCAGCGGTGCTGGGGCAGCGTTTCGACTACGCATTGCTGGACGCCGTGGTTCCAGGCAGTGCGAGCGCCGTCGAGGAGGCGCTGGCGCGCGGCGTGCTGGTCGCCCAGGGCACCAGGTTGGGCTTCCGGCACGAGCTAATCCGTGAGGCTATCGAGGCCTCGATCTCACCGCCCCGCCTCGCGGAGCTCCACACGCGCGCGGTGTTCGCGCTGGTCAATCAGCCCGGTGCAGTCGATAACGCGCGGCTGGCTCATCACGCGGAGCTGGCGGGGCTCCGGAAAGACGCCTGCGCCTACGCCACGCTCGCCTCGGTGGAGGCGGAGCGGCTTGGCGCGCCCCTTGAGGCGAGGCTTCAGGCCGAGCGAGCGCTGCGGCTGGGCGAGGATCTCTCAGATCCCGCGCGCTACGAGCTGTTCTTACGCTACTCACGCGCGGCGAACTTCACCAGCACGCGCTATGAGGACGCGGTTTGGGGTGCCGAGCAGGCGCTGGGGGTCGCCGAGCATCTCGGAGATCCGCTGGGTCAGGCACGCGCGCTGGGCGCGTTGGCCTGGGCCTTGTGGTCCTTCGACCGGATGGTGGAGGCCAAGGAGGCCGCGACGCGCGCGATCGCGGTCCTTGAGGCCACATCCGAGCTAACAGCGCAGGCGCGGGTGCAATCGACGTACATCAGGATCGAGGCCTCGGCGTTTGATCCGGGGGCGGCAATCGCAGCCGCACCAATTGCGCGCGAGCTCGCTCTCGCGGCCGGACTCGAGGACGTCAGGATCGACATCGACATCAGCGTCGGGCTGGCGCGGGGCCACAGTGGTCAGGCGACGGCGATCTCGATACTGACGGATGCACTTCGCGAGGCCCAGGGCGCGGGGCTGGCAATTCAGGTGATTCGAGGCTACGTCAACCTGCTATTCGTTGGCGCCACCCTGCGCCAGCACGAGCTGGTGGGGAGCGACATCGGCGAGGCGCGGGCGTTACTCGAGGAGTTCGACGCGCGGATCCCCCGCTACGTGATCGAAGGGTTCCTGGCCCGGAGCCTGCTCGATCGCGGGCGCTGGGAGGAGGCGCTTCCAGCGGCGGCCTACAGCGTTCGGACCTGGCATGCAGAGGTTCCGCTGGCGCGAGCGATGGAGGGGCTGATCGCGGCCCGTCGAGGTGAGCCCGATGCCGAGCGGACGCTCGGGAAGTCGTGGGCCGAGATCCCGAAGGGGGCGGAGGACTCGCGTCACGGCACGCTTCGGTGCGCCATCGTCGAGGCTGCGTGGTTGCGTGGCGACCGGCGCGCTGCGCTAGAGCATCTGGAAGCGGCTGCTGCGTCACCGTCGACGGTCCGATACGCCCGCTGGGGCGGCGAGCTGGCGCTGTGGGCCGCGCGTCACGGCCTCGAGCTCGAGGCACCAGCCGGTGCGCCGGAACCGGTGAAGCTAGAGCTCGAAGGTGACTGGCGAGGAGCGATCCGCGCCTGGCGCGAGCTGGAGGCGCCGTACGAGTCGGCGCTAGCCGCGCTACCCGGCGATCATGCCGCCGCCGCGCAAGCGCTGGCCGCGCTCCACAAGCTCGGCGCGAGCGCCGCGATTCGGGCCTTCGCTCGAGAGCGAGCGGCTCGCGGCGCACGCGCGATGCGCGGCCCCAGGGCATCGACCCTCGCGGATCCCGCCGGCCTCACCCGCCGCGAGCGCGAGGTGCTCGACCAACTCGCCACCGGTGCGACGAATCCAGCGATCGCCGCCGCCTTGCACGTGTCGGAGCGCACGGTCGCGCACCACGTCCCGGCGATCCTGGCCAAGCTCGGCGCCGCGACACGACTGGCCGCGATCGAGCAGGCGCGTAACCGCGGGCTGCTCTCGCAAGATGGGACGGTCAGCGAGCCAAGATAGGCAAGGGTGCCGATGTCCAGCGCAGGCCGCGGTGCGACGCTGAGCCCCCACCCAACCAAGGAGGCAGCATGAGCTACACGGTGAAGACGATCGATCGGCTCGAGTCGATCCACCACGGCGCCGTCAAGCTGGCCGGCGCAGAACTTGGCATCCGCTCGTTCGGGATGCAGGTGCTCGATTTCCCCCCCGGCTTCTCCGATTACCCCGAGCACGATCATGCCGAGGACGGACAGGAAGAGGTGTACGTCGTCCTCCGCGGGCGCGCCGACTTCGTCATTGATGGCGAAGAAGTAGCGCTCTCGCAGGGCGGGATGGTCAAGGTCGATGCAGAGAGTAGGCGCAGGTTCCAAGCCGGGCGGGACGGGGTGAGGATCCTCGCGATCGGATGTACCCCCACAAGTGCCTACGAGCGGCCGGAAGCGTTCCAGATCGCGGTACGCGCATGAGCTCCGCAATCGCCGAACGCTCTGCGACAACGGTCGCCGAGGCACAGGTGGTGTCCAGACGAGGGGAGGTCCTCTGGTTCCTGGGCACGCTCGCGCGGGTGAAGCTCGACGGACGCCAGACCGCTGGGAGATTCGCGCTGTGGGAGGGTGTCCTGCCCCATGGCGCCGCGCCGCCGCTTCACTCCCATCCCCAGGACGAGACGTTCTACATCCTCGAAGGGGAGCTCACTGCGTGGCTGGTCGAACCCGAGTGCGCCGACGATGCCTCAGACTCCCCTGCCTGGGTGAAGACGCGTGGCCGCAGCTGCGGCGCGGGCGATGTGGTGTTCGCGCCCGGAGGGTTGCCCCACACCTTCCGGGTCGAGTCCGACACCGCCCGGATGTTGGTCCTGTCCACGCCGGCCGGGATCGAGGACATGGTGCGCGGACTGGCAGAGCCGGCGCAATGGCCCTGGCTTCAGCCGCCGCCGGAAGGTCCCCGGGTTGCACCCGAGCGGATCGCGAGCGTCGAGCGTCAGACAGGGATGGTCCGGCACGGGCCGCCGCCTCCTGCTAAGAACGCCCCATAACGGCGCTCGTCAAACTCGCCCAGTTCGAGTCGTCGGACTCAGAGCAGGCGGCGACGCACCGGTCGCCGCCTGCTCGATACCGAGAACGCGGAAGCAGTCACACCCAGCGGAGGCCGCCGTGGCTTCGGCGTTGCCCTCATTACCGCGACGAGGGCATCGCAGGTCTGACCACAAGCGGCTCGCCCGCCCTCCTCCTCGCCACGAGCGCAACGACGCGCTCGGACGAGCAACCGAGCCCAGCGGCCGCCTTTCTCGCCGCACAATGCGAGGCTGGCGGCGGTGGGACATGCCAGGCGCGCGGCAACGGATGGAGGGCAGGGTCGATGGTCGCGGGCTGCTGCTCCACGCCCGCAGCGGCCACGTCGACGTCGCGGCTCTTTGGTCGGCAAGGAGCAGTACGGCGTCACCGGTGGTCGTAGCCCGGAGGTGCGACGGCCTCATGCGCCGGCCGTTGAATTGGTCACAATCGTCACGTACTTTTCTCGGCGCGCTATTCGTCGCGGGGGGCGCCGAGCTTAGGGGGAAGTTGCTCGCGCCGGGTGATGTTGAGCTTCTGGAAGACGTGCCGGAGGTGTGTTTCGACGGTGCGTTGGGTTACGAACAGGCCTTCGGCGATCTGGCGGTTCGTTCTTCCCTCGGCGGCGAGGCGTGAGACGCGGAGCTCGCCGGCGGTCAGGGCCTCAACGCCGGTGAAGATCGGTTTGCGCGGACGCCCGCCGGCGGCGAGGAGCTCGTCGCGGGTGCGCGCCGCGAGCGGGGTCGCGCCTGCGCGATGGGCGAGCTCGAGGCTCTGCCGTAGATGGTCGCGGGCTTCGATGCGCTGTCCCTCGCGGCGGAGCGCTGCTCCGAGCTCGAGGCGCGCTCGGGCGAGCTCCAGCGGGGCGGGGGTCTGGGCCAGCACGTCGACCGCCTCACGCAGGAGCGGTATCGCGTCCGCGCGTGGCGCGACGGCGCCGGCCACCCGGGTTGCCGCGCCGACCGCGCGGGGCAGGCCGGTGGCGTGCGCGAGCTTGACTTGCTCGGCGGCAAGGCGTCGGGCTTCATCGTGCTCGCCGAGCTGTGCGAGCACGAGCGCGGCGTCCTCACGCCAACGTACCGCGGTCGCGGCCACGGCAGCGCAGCTCAGGCGCTCCCAGCGCGCACCCGCCTCGCGCAGGTGGGCAAGTCCGTCGCGGAGACGGCCCTGCGCGACTCGCAGGCGCCCGAGTGCTTCGAGCGCGAACGCCCACGCGAGCATCTCGGGTGGCTGGCCGGCGGCAGTGTCGACCCGTGCGAGTGCTTGCTCGGCGCCTGTGAGGTCTCCGAGCTCGGTGAGAGCCTCGAGCAGGAAGGCCAGCGCCCAGGGCGGCCCGGATTCCGAGCGCGGAACCAGTGCGAGCTTGCCCTCGAGCCCCAACCGTCCGTCGGCCTCGGCGTCACGCAGGCGCCCGCGGCGCAGCGAGCAAAACGCTCGCACGAACGCGAACGAGGAGACGATCGTGGGCGCGGCGCGGCGCCGACCCTCCTCGATGAACGCGGTACAGAGGCGTTCGGCGCCGTCGAGTCGATCGAGCAAGACGAGATCCATCGCCGCATAGACAGCAACGAGCGATTCCTCGCCGAAGACCTCGGGGCCCGCGAGCGCGCGGTCGAGCAGTTCCGCGACGACCGAGCACGGCCCACCGCCGATGAGGCTGCGGTGAGCGAGCATCACATGTAGCAGGTGCCACCCCGGGCCGTCAGGAGGTTCCGCATCCCGTCGGCGCCCGAGTCGGGTAAGCGCCGCGGCGGTGTGGGAGGCGAGCTGCAACCCGTTGGCGGCGAGTTCGGCCTCGATCCGGAGGTCCGGATCTGGGGCGGACTCGAGGATCGCCGCGGCCTGCCGAAAGTCGCCGCCGGAGCCGATCACGCGGCCGGCACGGAGGGCGGCGGCCGACCGCTCGGACCGCCCTTCGACCATCGCCACGGCCTCGCGAAGGTGATCGACCGCTCGCGGATCGCGCCTCGTCGCTATCTCAGCCAGGCCGAGCTCGAGCAGCACGTGCGCTCGCGCCGATTTGGGCGGTGGTTCCTCAAGCGCTCGTCGCAGGTAGGTGACAGCGGTCTCGGGGGCGCCTCGTCCCGCCGCAATCGATGCTGCGGTCCGCAGCGTCGCCACCACCTCCGGGTCGCCCCGGCGATGAGTCTGCAGCAGGTGAAGCGCGAGTCGATCCGGTGGCGCTCCCTCGGTGGCGAGCATCGCCGCCGCCCGTCCGTGCGCGAGTCCCCGCTCCTCGCCGCCCATCGTCTCCTCCGCGGCCGCCCGAATGATCGGGTGCGCGAACATCAGCTTCGCCGACGGTGCCAGCATCTCGGCAGCTCGTAAGGCGTCGGCGAGCTCCGCCGCTTGCTCGAAGTCAAGCTCGGCGAGCGTCGCGACCTGCCTGAGCGGACTAGCGTCGCCGAGGACGGCGAGGGCGCGCACAAACGCGTCGGCTCCCGCCGGGAGCAAGCCGACGCGCCGCCCGAGCAGCCGGGCAACGCTCTCGGCGCCGAGCTCGGTGACCTTGGCCGCGGCCTCGTCGCTGGGTTCTCCGCCATCGGCCGCGAAGGACGCGATCAGCGTCTGCAGGAGCAGGGGGTTCCCGCCGGTGGCGGCGTGGCAGGCGCGGCAGAAACCGTCCGTCGCGGTGCGCAGCCGCCTGCGGACGACGCGCGTGGCCGCCCCGGCGCCGAGCGGCGCCGAGCGGATCGTCTCGCCGGCGAGCGAGAGCACGTCATCGAGAAGCTCGGGAGAGCTGGCCCGATCGCCGCCTCTAACCGTGACGAGGACGAGCACCGGCAGTCCGTCCAACCGGGCACCGAGGTGAGCGAGGAACCGAAGCGAGGCGGCGTCGACCCAGTGACAGTCATCCACGAGCAGCACCAGCGGCTTGGGCGCGGCGAGATTCGCGGTCAGCCAGTAGAGGCCGTGCAAGGTCGAGAACGACAAGTCCCCGGTCGGCACCTGATGTTCCGGCTGTTCTGCGAAGGCTCGCCTCGCAAGCGCGGCAGCCCCCGTCATGAGCTCGCCGGAACCGCGCCCGCCGCCCCCGACCGCGACCCGCTCGAACAGCTGCCGCACCACGCCGTAAGCAAAACTCTGCTCAAGCGGAGTGGCGCGAGCGCCCAGCGCGGTAACGGCACGCTCGCCGGCCAGCACCTCCGCGGCGCGAAGCAACGCGCTCTTCCCCAGCCCCGCCGGCCCCTCGACGATGACAAGCCGCCCCCGGCCAGCAGTCGCGTCGGCCAGACAGCGATCTATCACTTCAAGCTCGCGCTCGCGCTCCAGCAGCGCCGCAAGGTCAAAGTCGCCGGATGCGGCATCGGCAAGCCGGGCCACCGTCGTCATGAGCCGATTGTCCACGACGCACAACGTCCCCGGGCAAATTCTCAGTAGGCGGGCGGGAAAAGTTCAGGGCAGCCGCCACGATGCGCGAGACCGTCGCCGAGTCCATCCTTGCCGCATGAGCCATCTCAGCCAACCCAACATCGATCCGGGCGACCGCCGCGACCACGCGCCGCCGGCGCTCTGGCAGCTCCAGCTTTCGCACTACAACGAGAAGGTGCGCTGGGCGCTGGACTACAAAGGCGTCGCGCACATCCGCCGCTCGCTCTTGCCCGGAGCGCACATCGGGATGGCCAAGCGCCTGACCGGAGATATCGCGACAACGCCGGTGCTCACGCTCGACGGCCGCTCGATCGGTGACTCGACTCGCATCATCGCGGCGATCGAGGAGCGCTGGCCGCAGCCGCCACTGTATCCCGAGGATGAGACGCAGCGGCGTCGCGCACTCGAGCTTGAGGAGTTCTTCGACGAGGAGCTCGGACCGCACATCCGCCGCGCCTTCTACTACGAGCTGCTTCCCCACCCCGGTCTGGTGATACCGCTGTTCACGGACGGCCAGCCCGCCGCGACACGTGCCCTGCTCCGCGCGGGCTTCCCAATGCTGCGTGTGGCGATGCGGCGGCGACTTGAGATCAGCGCCGAATCGGCCGCGCACAGCCGCGCGAAGATGGTCGCCGCGATGGACCGGCTCGAGCACGAGATCGCCCCCAGCGGCTATCTCGTCGGCGACTCCTTCACGGTCGCGGACCTCGCCGCAGCCGCGCTGTTCTACGGAGTGGCACGCCCTCCGGAGTTCCCGTATCCGATGGTCGCCGTAACTGACCTACCGCGTTCGTGGCGCCA
>JAFASQ010000426.1 GCA_019244395.1 Solirubrobacterales bacterium
GTGCCGGTGGGGCTGTTGAACGAGAACACCGCGAAGGCGTCGAGCAGGCTCGCGGGAGCCGTGGTGTGCTGTTGTTCGGCCTGCCTCAGCGCTTGCTGTCGTTCGGCGTTAGTCCGGGCGGCCCTGGCTGCCGCAAGCGCGGCGTCAGTCGTTGGGATCACGCTGCCGTCTGCGGCGTACCAGGTAGCGTGGAGCAGGAGGGCGGTGCTGGATGTCAGGTGGGTGATCGCGACGTTGTGGTTGACCGACGCGGTGATGCTTTGGCCGGGACGGCCGGAGCGATTGGCAAACGTCCACCGGACGCGGGCGACGCCGTCGGGGACGATCGCCACGTCGTAGGCGTCGCGGAGCGCTGCTGGCCGTCCGGCTCCGCCGACAGCGGGCGTGAGGTCGCCTGCGCGGAGCAGCTGGCTGGCGTCCGACAGCTCCACGGCAGGGTATCCGGGTGTTCGGTCGCGCCATGGGCCGTGATCACGAGGATCGTGACCTGATCGCCGAGGCTAGCCCTCCACAAGGCTTGACTGCCGCTGACCGGCGTGGTTACGACCAGATACAGCCTGGCGCCCGGCGGGGTCGCGACGAGCCGGCTCAGGCTGGGGAGGATCACGCCCCAATGAGTTCCCTGGGGGAGGCCGACCCCGTTGGCTTCCCTGTTGAGCTTGAGGTTGCGCGGCAGCCGATCGGCGCTGGTCTGCGGGCGACGCAGGACGGCAAGCTTTGCGATCAGCGCGTCCGCGGCGGACGTGGCGGCCGGCCTTGATGGCGAGCCGTGACGTGCGACCGGGCTGGGTCTGAGAACCAGGAGTGCAAGCACCGCGATCAGCGCCACCACCAAGCACGACACGATCAGCGGAACGCTCGCCCGCGATCGCCGCCACCGCCGTGACCTCGGACCGCGAGCGCGCCGGCCGAGCGCCGCTTCGTCAAACACCCGGTCAAGCTCGCGTCGTGCCGCCGCGAGATCGACACGCTCTCTGTCACCGCCGGCCGGGATCCGGCCGACCCGCGCGATCAGCTCATCGATAGGGTTGATGTCATCGATCGATCTCATGTCATCTGCTCCACATCCGACTCCACCCGCGACGCGCGCGTGGCCAACCTCGCCTCAACGAACCCGCAGGCCCGGTGCAAATCGCTTCGAACCGTCCCCGGCGCCATCGCCAGAGCGGTCGCGATCTCGACCGCAGACAGCTCACCCCACGCGTACAGCAACAGCACGTCCCGCTGACGAGACGGCATCGCCGCCAATGCCTCAGCGAGCACCGGCGCCAGCGCCTGAGCGTCCAATCGCGCGTCGACCTCGACCACCGACACAGGCGACGGCGCGCTCGCCGCGGCGCGGACATACGCCCGCAGCCGCCGCCGCTCACGGCGAGCATTCATCCGCACCACGTTCGTCGCGATCCCCAACAACCACGGCAGCGTCGACTCGCTCCGGCCGTCAAACCGATGACGGTCGCGAAACGCTCGCGTGAACACCTCCGCGGTCAGATCCGACGCTACGTCATCCCCAACCCGTCGGCGGACATACCGATACACCGGGCGGGCATGACGCTCAAAGATCTCACCGAACACCGCCGGCGATCGCAACGAATCCCGGACCACCTCGTAATCGCTCGCGACAGCCATCACCACCACCTTTGCCACACGCCCACGCGGCGTTGCATATCACCACAACCCTGGTCCCGCCAGCCACCCCAACTCTCGGCCCGGAATCCGCGGCTGTTGGGGCGCGGTCCGTCTGACTCGTTCCATCCGCAGGTCGGTGCGGGCGGCACCCAGGGCCGTCGGCCACGCTCGCGTTTGTCCTTGCCGCGGGCGTCCTCGGGCACCGTTAGGCCTCATGTTTGAGCGTCTGACCGAGCGTGCCCGTCGGGTCGTCGTCCTGGCTCAAGAGGAAGCGCGGTCGCTCAAGCACAACTACATCGGCACCGAGCACATCCTGCTCGGGCTCCTGCGCGAGGAGGAGGGCCTGGCGGCCCGCGTGCTCGAGTCGCTCGATATCACGGTCGAGCGTGTGCGCGCCCAGGTGGTCCGGATCGTCGGCTCCGGCGAGGAGGTCACCTCCGGGCAGATCCGGTTCACGCCGCGGGCCAAGAAGGTGCTCGAGCTCGCGCTGCGCGAGGCGCTGAGCCTCGGCCACAACTACATCCGCACTGAGCACATCCTGCTCGGCCTGGTGCGCGAGAACGAAGGGGTGGCGGCCCGGATCCTGCTCGATTTCGACGCAGATTCCGAGAAGATCCGCAACGAGGTCATCCGGGTCGGTGGTCCCGTCCCTCCCTACCCCCCCACCCCTCCCACGTCGACGGCGTCTAGCGAATCCTCCGGTTACTCGGGCCGGGTCTGGGAACCGGCGCCCATCCGGCCAGGTGACCAGCCATTGGCGATGCCGTCAGACGTCGAGCTCGGTTGGCGCAGTCGCTCGATTGCCTTGGCCGCGCTCGGCGCAGCCGTCCTGGCCCGGAGGACGTTCGATCGGTCCAAGACCGGACACTTGCAGCCGTTGGAGATGCAAGTGCTGGCACGCCTAACCCTCGGGCCGCCCGATACGACGCTCGCCGAACCAGGCGAACTCTTCGAGTCGCTGGTGATCGCGCTCACCTGCGACCGCGACGATCTCCACAATGTCGTCCGGACCCTCACACAGCACCAGCTCGTGAACTGCCAAGAGGAGGAGGACGGCGACCAGCGCATCTCGATCACGAACGCGGGCTTCATTGCCGTCCAGAGCTGGCTCGATCAGAGCGCTCCTCTGTTCGGCGGATGGCCCCCCGATCATCCAAGCGCCGACGACGCCACGGGATGACTCGCGCGGCGCTCGCTCCGACCGTCCGTCCATGCTGGCTACATGATCCGTGGACAGCGCCACAAGGTGGGACGGCGACCACGTCCGGAGCCCTCGGAGGTCCAACCGAGAACCGGCAGCTGTCGACTGAGCCCGACGTGCCAGCGCGTGGCCGCGCACGACGGCTCAGCGCCTCGGGTCGCGCGGCGCGAATGCGATGGAGGAGGGACGTCGGCCGGGCCGGGCGGCAGGTCTGCTTCCACGAACGTCGGGGATCGCGCATTGCGGCCATCAGGAACCGTGGTGAACACGACATACCGGCCATTTCGCGCAACCGACGCTACGAGGGTGGTGAGAAACTCTTCTGCCGTTCTCTCGGAAGGAAGATGCGCCCGATCTTTGATTATCTCGATGACCTTGTGGCGTGTGGGCCTGACACGCCAGTGCCCCGATTTCGCGGTGGCGGTGGCGTGTTACGCACACTGGAGGGGGCCTGACACGCCACTGCTCCGATTTCGCGGTGGCCGTGGCGTGTGATCCACACGAACTCCGGCGATGCGCGTGTGGCCCGACTTCTCCCAAAACTGACGTCCGCAAACCGGCACGGCGGATTACCGCTATCGCGCTGCAGCGGCTACGAGCTGATGATTGCCGTGGTGTGACCGAGTCATGCATTGGCCGACGCCTGACCAGCGCTCCGCCCACGATGCGATCGCTGGCTCGTCCGCACGCCGGGAGGCCCCTTCGTGACCAGGG
>JAFASQ010000468.1 GCA_019244395.1 Solirubrobacterales bacterium
TCGATGAGCAGGACACCGATGCCTGACTCGGCGATCGATCGGATGGTCGGAACCAGGCGGTTGACCACCACCGGGGCCAGCCCCAGCGAAAGCTCGTCGATGACGACAAAGCGCGGATGTGAAACGAGCGCCTGCGCGAGCACCACCATCTGCTGCTCGCCGCCGGACAACGCGCGGGCGGGGTTGTCGAGGCGCTTCTCGAGCTCGGGGAACAGCTCCAGCGCGCGCTTATACCCCGTGTCGGCGTCGGCGCCCGAGAGCGTGTAGGTCGCCACGCGCAGGTTCTCGCCCACGGTCAACTCGGGCAGCAGCCGCCGGCCCTCGGGTACGATCGCGATCCCTGCGCCCCGAATCCGCTCCGGACGGCGCCCGGCAAAATTCAGGTCATCCAGCAAGATCTTGCCGCCCAGCGGCTTCAAGACGCCGCCGATGGCCAGCACCATGCTCGACTTGCCGGCGCCATTCGGCCCGAGCAGCGCGGTGACCTCGCCCCCGGTGATCTCGAGCGAGACCTCGCGGACCACGGTCCGCCCGCCGCGGGCGACCGAGAGGCCCTCGATGGCCAGCCTGTCGTCGGATGAGGCGCTCACGCCGCGATCTCCTCTGTCCCCAGATACGCGCGGATCACGCGCTCGTCGCGCAGCACCTCCTCGGTCGGCCCGGAGGCGAGCAGCTTGCCAAAGTCGAGGACCGCTGTCACTTCGCAGCAATGGGAGACCAGGCTCATGTCGTGGTCGACCAGGATCACCAGGGCGCCCATGTGCTCGGGAATGGCCCGGATGACGTCGCCCAGCAGCGCCGTCTCCTCGTCGGGCAGGCCGGCGGCCGGCTCATCGAGCAGGACCAGCCGGGGCTTTCCGACCACCGCGCGCGCCACCTCGACGAGGCGTCGCTGTGCGGCGCCCAGACTGCCCACCTTGGCGTAGGGGTCGATGTCGAGCTTGACGAACTCGATCGCTCCGAGCACATCCTCGCGCCGGGAGCCGCCGGTCATCTTCGAATGCTCGTGGATCATCGCCACGTTGTCGTAGACCGAAAGCTCCTCGATCGCCTGCTCGGTCTGAAACGTTCGCCGTACCCCCCACCGCGCACGGCGGTAATGGGTCATCTTCAAGAGATCCTCGTCGAACGCGTGGACGGTTCCTTCCACGGGTCTGACGAACCCACTCAGGACGTTGAAGAAGGTGGTCTTGCCGGCACCATTGGGCCCGATCAGGCCGCAGGTCCCGCGCTCGAAGTTCACCGTCATGCGGTCCAGAGGCGTCACGCCGCCGAACCGGACGGTCAGGTCGGAGACCGAGATCAACGCACCGGCTCCGGCGGCGCCGGCGAGCCGTTCACTCGGCGCTCTCCCGCGTGGTGGTCGGGCGACCGAGCAGTCCCCGGATGAGCCGGCCGAGCCGAGCCAGATCCTTCGGCATCTGCTCCACGATCCCCCGCGGGGCGGTGGTGAGCACCTGGAGCACGCCGATCCCGAACAAGATCGTCAGCCAGTCGGGGGAGACCCCCCAGTCGTTCAGCAGCGCCTGCAGGAACTTGAGCAAGAACGCGGCCACGATGGCTCCCGTCATGCTGTACGCGCCCCCCATCAGCACGACGGCCAGCAGCGTGATCGAGTCAGCCGTCGAGAAGGTCAGCGAGTTCAGGTAGCGGAAGCTCCCGGCGACGAGGCCGCCGGCGATTCCGGTGATGAACGAGGCCAGCGCGAATGCCCACAGCTTGAACAGCGTGGTGTTGATGCCGCCGGCCAGCGACGCGGCCTCGCTCTGGCGGATCGCCGCCCAGGCCCGGCCCGGGCGCCCACGAAGATGGACCAGCACGAGCAGGAACATCAGGATCGCGACGACCACCGAGTAGCGGAAGAAGGCGGGGTCGCTGGCCGCGATGGCCGGACGGCGGATCGGCGGGATGTGGACCGTGCTGGCGTTGTAGCCCGTGAAGCCGTGTCCGCCGTTGGGGAAGTTGATGTTCTGGAGGACCACGGTGATCGCGCCCGCGAGCATCAGCGTGATCAGGGCCAGGTACAGGCCGCTCATGCGCAGGGCGGGCAGCCCGACCAGCGTGCCCAGCACCATCGTGATCAGCCCTCCCGCCAGCAGGACGAGCGGGAACGGCAGGCCGGTCGCGAAGAGCAGGCGGGCGGAGACCCACGCGCCCATGGCCAGCACCGCGCCCTGGCCGAGCGAGACCATGCCGACGCGCCCGACCAGCAGGCCCAGCCCGAGCGTGACGATCGAGTAGATCGCTACCTGGGTCCAGGCGTCGACGTAGTACAGGCTGAAGATCGACGGGACGAACAGCAGCACGCAGGCCAGCAGCGCCGCGATCACCGCCGGTCGCACCATCGAGCGCGGCTCGAGGCGGCGTCCCGCCCGCGCCGCCGCCAGCGCGGACCCCTGGGAAGTTGCCGCCGTCTCGGCCGCCGGCGCGCTCGCCTCGGTCTTCACGCCGCTGGACTCGATCGTCTACACCCCCTGCCGCCCGACCATGATCACGCGCCGGCGGTTGAGGACCAGCAGCGCGATTGCCGCGACCACGAACGGCGTCATGTCGCGGTAGTTCGAGAGCGATGACACCGGCGTCAGCTCGGCGGTGATCAGGCCGATCACCAGCGCGGCCACGAACGTGACGACGATCGAACGCAGCCGCCCGACCAGCGTCGCCGCCAGCGTCGAGATGACCAGGAACGTCAGGCTCGTCGAGTCGAGCGCCACGAGATCCGCGAGCAGGACCCCGGCGACGCCGGACAACACCCCGCAGCCGAACCAAGCAGCGGCCTCCACCCGACGCACGGGGACGCCGAGCGCAGCCGTGATCTCACGATCGTTGGCCATGGCCCGCATCGCGGTCCCGAGCTTGGTGAAGCGCAGGAACGCCGCCGTGACCACGGTGATTACGAGGCCGAGCGCGAGCGCGATCACGTTCGTGTACGTGACCGAGATCTGCCCGACCTGGAACGTGTTGTTGTCGGTCGGCATGGTCAGCGACCGCGATGCGCCGCCACTCGACGGCCACAGCAGGTCCATCACCCCGAGCAGGATGAGGAGCAGCCCGAGGGTGGCCGTCGCCTTGACCAGCGGATCGCGTCCCGCCAAGGCCGGCCCGAAGATGATCCCGTAGACGAGCGTGATCACCCCGCCGAACAGGATCGCCACGGCGAACGAAAGCCAGATGTTCCAGCCGTCCTGGTGGGAGAGCTGCCAGGCGATCAGGGCGCCCATGGCGCCGACCGCGCCGAAGGCCAGATAGAGCACTCCGGTGGCTCGGTAGAGAACCACCATGCCGACCCCCGACAGGGCGTACACCCCGCCGAGGGAGAGCCCGGTGACCAGGAACTGCTCGAGGTCAGTGGTGCTTGGCATGCGTGGTCTTCAGACGCCCTGATCGGTTTGCGGCAGCCTACTCCTAACCGGTGGGCGGATTGGTGGAAGGTGCGCTGCCCGCCGCGCTGCGGTACTGCGCGATCTGCGGATCCGCCGCCGAGATCGGCGTGCAGCCCTGCGCCGTGACCATCTTCCCGTTATCCGGCGTCGTCGTGAAGTCGGAGTTGTTCGGGATGTGCAGCGGGTAGTTTCCGTACACCCACGGCTGGCAGATCAGCTCGGTCTTCTCGTCCTTGATGTTCTTGAACGCCGCGTTGACGCTCTGCATCGTGTAGGGACCCTTCACCTTCTCCAGCGCGTCGACCGAGAACTTGCCGAGCAGGTAGCCCATCTCGCTGAACGAGCCCAGGCCGCCGGCCACGGCCGATCCGTACTGCTTGAGGATCGCCTTGTAGAGCTGCATCTCCGGGCCGTTGTGGTCATCCGGCGAGGTCAGCTCGGCGTTGACGAACAGCTTGTGGTTCCACCTCGCGCCCAGCGAGCTGGCCAGGAAGTCGGTGTTGCACGGGGTCGAGCAGCCCCAACCCTTGACGCGATCCTCGAGGCCGAGCTTCTGGGCGGCCTGGAGGATCACCAGCGCCTCGGGCGGGGTGAAGTTCAGCACCACCCAGCCGTTCGAGCCGGCCTTGTTGACCAGGTCGAGGGCCACCGAGTTGGCGTCGTTGATCGGCACGTTCTCGGTCAGCTCGGTGATCGGTACGTGCTGGGCGTCGGCCAGCGCCTTCGGGCCGGCCGCGATGTAGCCCGTGCCGGGAACGTTGGACTGGACGAACACGATCTTCGCCGGATGCTGGGTCAGTCCGTACTGCACCGCACCGTCGGAGCTGTAGCGCGGTCCCATGTTGACCGCCGCGCTGTTCGGCGTCGACCAGCACTCCGGCGCGATCCCGGCCCCCATCTCATAAATGCCCAGCTGCTTCCAGTAGCCCTGGTCGATCGTGCACTCGAGCAGGTCGAACACGCCGACGATTCCGACCACGTGATCGGTTTGGATCAGCTGCTTGGCGGCCGCCGCGATCTGCGCCGGCTGGGTCTGGTCGTACTGGACGAACAGGTGGACCGGGTGGCCGTTGACGCCCCCGTTCGCGTTCACGCAGTTGTAGTAGGCGGTGATCATGTTCGGGCCGTCGCTGAAGTCCGTGCCCGGCTGCTTGGTGTCGATCGTGCCGATGTTGATCGGCGTGCCGGTGGCCTTGACGCCCGGCTTCGTTCCGCACTTCGACGTGTCGGTCGAGCCGCCGCTCGAGCCGCCTCCGCCGCTGCTCGCGGTCGTGGCGCTCGCTGATGAGCTGCCACCGCTCCCGGGCGCTGCCGATGTGGTGCTGCTGCTACTGCCGCAGCCTGCGAGTAACGCTGCCCCGATGACCGCGGCCAACGCAATGACCGTGCGCAGGCGCAGCACGTGGGGATAAATCAACCTCACCTTTGTCCTCCTCCTCGTTCTTGACTCGGTTCGACCCGCCCCGGTTCGGCGAGGGCGACGATCTTAGTCACGCCGAGGACTGTATGCAATCCATGCCTAACGTGACCACAATCAATCGATTGCATGAGATATCTCATTGCATTTTGCATACAACGGGCCGCGGCGGAATAGACTCGCGCGCCCATGGTCCACCTGACGAACAGGACTCAGATGACCCGCGCGCTGCTCGGCCTGCGCGAGCAGATCCTGGCCGGTGAGTTCAAGCCTGGCGAGCGGATGTCCGAGCTCCGCCTGGTCGAACGGCTGGGAGTCTCCCGCACCCCGCTGCGCCTGGCGCTGACCACGCTCGAGCACGAAGGGCTGCTGCGCGTGCTCCCCGGCGGCGGCTACGTGGTGCGCGAGTTCACCCGGGCCGATATCAGGGACGCGATCGAGCTGCGGGGCGTCCTCGAGGGCACCGCCGCCCGGTTCGCCGCCGAGCGGGGCGCCTCGCCCCCGGATCTTCGGGCGCTGCGCTCGATCAACGAATCGGTCGAGCCGCTGGTGCATCTGGCCGACTACGAGTCGTTCGAGCGCTACGTCGCTCTCAACGAGCTGTTCCACGCCCGCCTGCTGAAGATGGCGAACAGCCCGTTGCTCGAGCGCACGCTCGACGGCGTCCTCTCCTTGCCGTTCGCCAGCCCGAGCGCGCTCGTCCTCCAGCACGCCCAGCTGCCCGAGTCGCGCGAGATCCTGATCGTCGCCCACCGCCATCATCTCGGGCTGGTGGAGGCGATCGCCCACCGGGAGGGTGCCCGCGCCGACAGCATCGCGCGCGAGCACGCCCGCCTGTCGCTCACCAACCTGGAGATCGTGCTCAGCCGTCGCGGCCTGCTCGAGCAAGTGCCGGGCGCGTCGCTGCTCGCCCTGGCCGGCGACGGCGCCGTCGAG
>JAFASQ010000006.1 GCA_019244395.1 Solirubrobacterales bacterium
CGTGGAAAGACAGCGATCCGGCTCAGCTCGAAAGCTTTCGATCGCACTACGAGCTGCAGCGCCCGCCAAGGGGACCGGAGGTCAGGGCAGCGGTCATCCATATGGCGGTCTCGATGTTCGAGACGGCCGAGCCCTGCTGGGCGCTCAGCGACAGGACCAACGGCCGCATCGGTGATCACGTCGCCGAGTTGCGGTTGGTTCCAGGCCGCGGTGTGTGCGCCGCGAAGACAGGTGGGCCGCTCCATTGGTCGGTCTGGGGAGATCCAGCGGTGCTGCAAGCCGCCGTGAGGGGGTACGTAGACAGGTAGAACCTGGCGATATCCTCAAGCAGACCATGACGTACTCCATCTTCACCAGCACCGGAAATCTCGACGACGCATTCGACGACCGGGACGCCGCCGTTGCGGCGCTCACCGACATCGTGCGCGCCGAGCCTGAGTCTGCTGATGAAGTCTTCCTCGTCGCTCAGGACGACGAGGGCCACGTCGGCGAGACCGTGTACGGGTCGTCGCTGCACATCGCCGCGTAGCCGGCATCGCCCGCGGCCACCCGCCGACATGGAAGCTTCGTGGAAGCCTCCGAGGTCGCTGCCGCACCATCCTGCCGTTGCGGCTGACGACGAAAGCCTGTGTTCGCTGGGCAAGTCATGCCTCGGTCGTGACTCGTCAGCGGTCGCCGACTCCTTACAAGCAGGAGGTCACTGGTTCGAGCCCAGTACCGCCCATCGACGAAATGCCTGCTTCAGACGCCCTGAGACCCTCCTCGCGGCACAGTCGCTGCGTCCGCTTGCGGTTCAGGCGCCAGCCCTGATCGAGTCGCAGCTGATGCGCCCGGCGGTAACCCCACCGCGGCCGCCGCCGGGAGATGCCACGCAGCTCCGCCCGCACCGCCGCGTCATCCTCAGCCGCGACCGCCTCATGACGCTGGGTCGAGCGATGCTGACCCACATACCGGCACGCCCGCCGCTCCGACAACCCGAGACGGTCCTGAAGCATCCCGACCGCCTCGCGCCGGCGCGACGGGCTCACCAGTTTCCCTTCGAGATCTCCTCGAGCGCCGAGAAATGCAGCGTCTGGTCCGCCACGATCCGCTTCAACCGCGCGTTCTCCGTCTCGAGCTTCTTCAGACGCTTCACGTCGTCGGCCTTCACCCCACCGTGCTGCGCTCGCCAGCGGTGATATGTCGCCTCGGGCACCTCCACCTGCTTGGTGACCTCCGGCAGTTCCATCCCCTCGCCGAGCAGCCGGTCCGCTTCCGCAACTTGCGGACGATCTGCTCCGGCGTGTGACGACGTCGCTTCATGTGATCGGTCCTCTGACCATTCAATAGGGTCGACGAAGCTCTCACACAGGTCGGACCGATTTCAGGGGGTCGGGCCAGACCCGTCCGCCAATAACCTCGGCAATGCGGGCGGAGCCTACGTTCAAGGCCACGAGACGGGTCGTGCTGCAGCCGATCCGCCCGCCGCGACGCGCCCGCAGTCGGTCCCCGATCAGGAAGCTAGGTGGGTGATGATCTGCACCTGGATCTCCCCGAACAGGAATCCGAGGGTTGCCCCGAGGGCAACGATGATCCACTCATCGTCTTTGAAGGCCGGGCGGAGCAGGTTCTCGTAGTCGTTGATGTCCATCAGCCTCATCCGTTCGATGATGGTGTCTTCAATGTCGAGACGCTCGGCCGCGTAGGCCTGGGCTTGGTAGGAGGCCTCTGGCATCTTTTCGATTACCCGTTCGGCGATCGACTTCTTCATCGCGGTGTATTTGCGCGAACCCACCGAAAGGACGATCAGTTGCGTGGCGACGCCGGTCTGCTCGTCGATGGTCTTCTGGATCTCGTCCCTGATCATCTCGTAGAACTTGTCCGACATCGGTCCCGTGAGCAGGCTGTCGAGGATCGCGACGGGCGTGATGATGTCCTTGGCCAATAGCGCGCTGTAGTCGCGCGTGATCTGCTCGCGGCGGTTATGAAACAGGCCTTGCCATCTGATCCCCGGGGCAATCCACTTTTCTTGCTTGGGCCGGAAGATCATCGTCAGCGCGATGTAGTCGGTCAGACCCCCCGTGATCAGCCCGAACAACGGCAAGACGAGGTGCCATCCCGTGATCCCGAACACGGTGACCTGGATCAGTCCGATGCAGAAGCCGAAGTAAAAGCCAGACCTGATTAGAAACTTGAATGCGTCGCCCGCCGCCTCCTGGAACATCCGGTTTAGCACCCTCTTGTCGTGGACTAGGTTGGAGACCACCACGTGCTTGAGGTCGAAGACCTGGTCGAGGTTTCTGCTCAGCTGGGTCAGCATGTTCCTTGTCGCCGTGGGTGCTCGACGCTCGACGTTGGCGATCACCGCGCGCTTGGCGGCCGCTGGCAAGGCAGCCCAGAGCCGCGGCTGATACTCGACCATGATTCCGTCGACGATTTCCTCGGCCGCTTCGTGCAACGGGCCCTCGAGCTCTCTGGTTAATTCGTCGGGATCTATGCGGGCGAAGAGCTCATCCGGTTTGAGTACTGTGGTGGTGATCGAATCCATAGCGATCGAGGCCATCTTCGCGGCGTGGCTCGGGATCTGCCCCTGCCAGCCGAGGTAGGGGGGGATGCCTTTGAACTCGATCGGGTAGAAAATCATCTTGACAGCCACGATCTTCGTGAACCATCCCACGAGCGCGGCCGCGACAGGAATCGAGATGTACACCCAGAGCGGTTCGTGGAAGCTAAGGGAGCCGAACATCGTCATCGGCTCGCGGCCGACTCTGTCCGACCGCCGCCAGTGTCAACGGAGCGTGCTCCGCGTCATTCAGCCGGAGCCTCGGGTTCGTTGCCACCGGCGTCCTGCGGCGAGCGAGCCGCCTCCCATAGTTCGCGCCCGAGATCGGACATCCGTACCGTCCGGCGGATTACACGCGCGCCCCGCGGGCCCTTCCCCATCGCGGCGATGATCCCTCTCAGGTTGGGCTCGGTGAGCAGAATGTCGTATTCGTCCTTGAGCGAATGATCCTCTGGCCCGGTCTCGACGAGCCCGAGACGGCGTAGATGGGAGACGTACAGGTGCACGCGATCTGGTAGCGCCACCCCGGCCGCTCGCCCAACGCTGGAGGCATTCTCCAGGACGAGCTTCTGGTATCTCCCGACTCCGGGCCCGGCGATGTCTACCAGCGGATAGCTCGAGCCGTCCGACAGCGCCGAGAGGATCCTCGCCTCGTCGGGCACGAGCTCGCCGACGAGGACCTCATAGAGCGTCCGCCGGCTGTCACTTGGCGTGTCGTGCATGGAACGCATCAGGAGCGCCGTCATTTTCTCTTCTACCGTTTGCGACGACACATCGGGCGGCGGGTGCGATTCATCTGGCGGCGCGACCAGCATCGGTCGCGAAGGCTCGGATTCGAGTATCCTCGGGTCGAGCTGGTCCAGCCCACGCTTGATCTCTCGCAGCACGAAACGCTGGCCGGCGCTGGCTTGAGCCTCAACCAGACCCACGCCGGGGATCGCGCGCGCCGCCCGACGAATCTCGCGCGTCACGGCTCCTACCGCCGCGACCACGCCGCGGAGCTCGTGCGACTGACGCTCTGCGTCCGTCGAAGGACGCGCAGGCGAGGACCTATCATCCATGGTGACGAATCTTGGCAGGCGCGCCGATCGCCCGCGAGCCCGCATCGACGAAGAGGCTTGATGCTGTCGTCCGGCGCGAAGCGCTGATTACCCTCACCGAGGCTCGGGCAGGGCGAACGAAGGATGCGCCTGATCGAGGTACCAGCCGAAGGTGCGGTCAATCAACCATTGGCGAGCCAGCAGCCGAAGCCCCGACATAAGTAGCCGCGGCGGCAGCGCAGGAATTGTCCGCTGCAGGGCACCCGCTACCGCGAAGGCACGCGCGTGTCCGGCGCTGAACGATGCGTAGCGCTCAAGGGCGGCAGCCCGCGAGCGTCGCTGCTCGAGCACGGCTGTCAGCTCCCGACCACAAGCGATGCCGAAGTAGAAGGCCGTCCGAATGCCCTCGCCTGACAGGGGGAAGCAATGACCGGCCGAGTCTCCAACAAAGAAGATCGAGCCCTCAACGGCGGGCCGCAGGCGGTGAGGGAACCAGTTGCCCTGGTACCGAACCGCCTCAAGCTCCAGACGCGCTGCCAGCTGGTCGGTCGGTCGGCGCACATGTCCGCCGGGCGCGTAGGAGGCCACCCCCACGCGCGCCTCGCCGGCGGCAGGTACCCGCCAGCCGTAGCCGCGTCGCACCATTGAGCGCTCAATCCAAACGTCGAGATCCTCGCTCTGACCATGCGGATGAACCTCGAGTCCCCGCGACAGCGGTGCCGCGGGAGGTTGGTACCCGCTCCGACCGAGCACGCGCCGCCACCCCAGAGCGTCAACCACAAGTGGCGCCCTAAGGACGCCACGGTCGGTGACAACTGGGATCACTTCGGCGGCAAGCGTCCCTTCGTCCGACACGCCCTTGACCGTGGCTGTCTGAAACCGGGATCCGCTCTGTTCATACAAAAGCTGACACAAATGGCGGTAGTCAAACGCCGACCAGCTCCAAGGCAGCCGGTAGCGCACTGAGCCGTGGGGCGTTGTGAACCGCATGTGCGGGATCTCCTGCCGGATTGCGTCGCTGAGGCCAAGCGCATGGAGCCACGGCGTCGGTGCCGCGCACGCCGAGGTCGCGCGCTCACCCAGCCCGTATCGATCAACGAGGAGCACCGAGGCGCGGCAGCCCGCAAGCTCGCGCGCCACAGCCAAGCCAGCAAAACTGGCACCACAAATGAGTACATCGACCTTCGTCCCGTCGAGCGCATGACGTTCGGAGCCCCGGGCCGTGGCTCGCACGGTCATTTGACCAACCAGGGCCCGATGCCGATAGGCGAGCTGGTCATCGGCGAACGCACAGGCCGCGGGGTTCGCGTTCACGCCGGCCGGTGGAGGACAACGCGGCAATGGCGACAGCCCCCAGCTGCCACGGAGGCACCCGGACACGATGCCGGAGAACGTCAAAGCCGAGCGACTCGACTCGATCTAGCACGCGCTCGTAAACGGAGCGGGCTAGTCGAACCCCGGGGCGGACCGCAGGATCGAGCGCGTCGTCGAGAATCGCGGTGGTCGCGAACCCGTGGCGAGCCCTGGTCACCTCCAGCGCCAAGAGAGCTCTGAGCCCGTCGGTCATCCGCCGCGCCGCGATGTCCTGAACTGTCACACCAAGGCGGGCCCGATCCTCGACAGGGAGATACACTCGATCCAGTCCATAGTCCTCACTCACGTCACGAATGAAGTTCGTAAGCTGGAATGCTGTGCCGAGCTTAGCCACAGTGGGGTGGAGCTCGGATGGAACGCCGAGCAGCGGCGCCATGATGAGCCCCACCGACCCCGCGCTCCCGCGCATGTAGCTATCAAGTTCCGCCCGCGTGGCCACACGGACGGGACCGCAATCGACCCGCATAGAGTCCATGTAAGCGGACAGCTCGGAAAGCGGTAAGTCGTGTCGGCGGCCGGCATCCACCAATGCCGCGATCACCGGATGCCGCGAGCGGCCGGTCGCCACACCCTCTTCGAGCTCGTCCTGCCACCGGTCCAGCGCGAGCCGGCGCGCAGCCGGATCCGGCGGACGATTGGGCCCGTCGACGAGCTGATCTGCGCCGCGGACGAATCCATACAGAGCGTGCACCGCGGGACGCACGTCTCGGGGGAGGCGCATCGTGGCGCAGTAATACGTGGGATCGTGCCGGCGCTGCATCCGCCTGCAGGTCCTATAGGCCGAACACAGATAGGGGTCGTTGCCCCCATTCGCATTCGCCATTCCGACAAACGAAACCGGACGTGTCATCAGTCGACCACCAGCGCAGCCTGCCAACCGGCAGTGTGCCCGGGCTTGTTGTCACACCCCGTGATCGTCGCCAAGCCCCCGCACTTCAAACCCGAGCTCACGCAGCTTCACGGCCGTCTCGGACCGCCCGCCGAAATCAGAATCAGCAAGCGGTCCGATGTCAGGGTACTGATGCCCGTGCGCCGCCCCGAGCAGAGCCTCGGCAGGGTACAGCCGCCCATCGATCACCACAACACCGCCCCCTGGCGGCTCGAAGCCATACTCGTACAGAAACGCCTCTTCGCCGAGCGCGTCGAATTCTCGTGCCGCGGCTCGTACGGCCTCTGGGGAAGTAACCTCAGCCATAGTTCGATCGACGATGATCTGCGATTCGAGGAGCTTACCTATCTGCCACCGGAAACGGTGGGTACTCTCAACGGTCGCAGACGGATCCAGGGTCTCCGAGCGGCGAGGATCGGCGACTAGGCTCTCCGACGTTCTTCACCGCCGGCATTCGGCTATCTCCCCGCCAGGGTCGGTGCGGCTTGGGCGCGACGAGGTTCCCGAGAGGCTGATCAAGCCCATGCGATTCGGCGAGACATAGGTGACGACGCGCCAGCCGTTGGCGTGCGACCGCTGGTGATGCTTGGCCACGAACACACGAGCCTGTTGTGCGCGCGGACGTGGATCAGCGCTCTCGAGCTGATCCGAACGCACTCGACCATCGCTCACCCAGTGTGCGCGCGAAAACCGCATTTCCCTGATGACTGCTTTTCTGCCTGGGCAGTCCGATGTGCGACGAGTCCCTTGGCGACGATCCGCTCGGTTATTGCTAGTCGCTCGCCGAGCGCGGGCAGCGATCGGCGTCGCCGTGCGGCAGGGTTACGCTGCGGGCGCGACGATCGACGGGTTCGATCATCCGTCCCGAGGAGGGCCTCATGCGGCCCGCAGTATTTCTCGATCGCGCCGGACGCCGCCGCTCGCCAGCGACGCTCCCCGGCTCTCACCAGGGCCGGACGCCACGCAACAACGGCCTTCGCTAACCGCCGGACCCGCCCAAGGTGGAGGAGATCATCGCGGTCATGCGCGCCGCTGGCGACCGCCCGGACGGGCTGAGGCTCCGAGGCGTGATCGTCGTGCTGTGGCGCGCCGGGCTTCGCATGAGCGAAGCGCTCGCCCTGGCCGAGACCGACCTTCACCGGGAGCGCGGGGCGGTTTTGATCCGTCGGGGCAAGGGTGGCCGGCGGCGCGAGGTCGGGATGGACGGCTGGGCGATCGCTGCTGCACGGTGCGTGGTTCGCCCACTCCTCCTCGGCGGGATGACGAGCTCCGGGATCGGGCCGAGGAACGAGAACGGCGCCCTTGCTTCGTGCCTGACTTGCTCATTGTTCGCGCCCACGCCGCCGCTGAACACGATCCGTCGGTGGGGCGTATCTCCGCGGTGACCCCGGAGGTCGATTGCGAACGGCAGGCACAGTCCGTTGCTGTAGTCGGTGTGCTCTCCGATCACGTTCACCCGGCCGGGGCGCGAAAGCGGGGGTGAGCTAGGCACGGTTAACCAGATTCGCGGCGCGGCTCGAAGCGGCTGCGCTGCGAGCCGGGGCCGGGTCCAGCGGCGGGATCCACTCGCCGTGGGCGCCGAGCAGAGCGTCGACGAGGGCGGCGATCTCGTCGAGGGGGAGCTCGGCTGCGGTGTGCGGGTCGAGCATCGCGGCGTGGTAGACGGGGTCTCGGCGCCGGGTGAGGGAAGCCTCGACGGTGAGGCCCTGGACGTTGATGTTGGTCTGCATGAGTGCCGCCAGCTGCGGCGGGAGTGCGCCTACGGGTCGCGGCTCGATGCCGTGCTCGGTGGTGAGGCAAGGGACCTCGACGCAGCACCGATCCGGGAGGTTGTCGATCAGGCGGCTGCCGTTGTAGCTGTTGGGTACGTTGCCGTTGAATCGGAACGGCTGGCCGGTTTCGACCGCGTTGATGATGTCGGCGCCGTACTCGTTGCTGCGCTGGAGCTGCACCTCTGCGCCGTTCTCAAGGCTCGCCTTGAACGCGTCCCATTCGGCGATCTGGCGCTCGCTGCGGTGCACGTACTCGTCGAGGGGGATGTTGAAGCGCTCGATCAGGTCGGGGCGATCGGCCTTGATAAACCACGGGCAATACTCGGCGAAGTGCTCGGAGGACTCGGTGACGAAGTAACCGAAGTGCCGGAACAGCTCGTAGCGCACGCGGTTGTCGGAGGGGATGATCCCGTGCTCGAGGACGCGTCGGAGCGCCGGGTAGAGATCCTCGCCGCCCCGCTCGAGGCGTAGGAAGAAGGCGACGTGGTTGATCCCGGCGACGTGGTAGTCAAGCTCGCCGGCGGGGATTCCAAGGTCGCGCGCGAGCTCGGCTGCGGTGTGCTGGACCGAGTGACACAGGCCGATGGTGCGGATCGGGCTCGCTTCGCCGATCGCCCAGCACAGCATGGCCATGGGGTTGACGTACTGCAGCAGCAGTGCGCCGGGGCAAAGGTCTTCCATGTCGCGGCACACATCGAGGAGCACCGGGATGGTGCGCAGGCCGCGCATGATCCCGCCGACGCCGAGCGTGTCGCCGATGGTCTGGCGCAGCCCGAAGCGTTTGGGAACTTCGAAGTCGATGATCGTGGACGGTGTCAGCCCGCCGACCTGAAAGGAAGTGACAACATAATCGGCCCCGTCGAGCGCGGCGCGGCGATCGACGGTGGCCTCGACGCGGGCCTGGCTGCCCCCGGCACGGGCGAGGGCGCGCGCCGCGATCTCGCTCGTTCGGAGGCGTTCGGGGTCGATGTCCATGAGCGCGAACGTGGTGGTGTCGGCCAGCGCCGGGAACCGCAGCAGATCGCCGATGAGGTTGCGGGCGAACACAGTCGAGCCGGCGCCGATAAAGGCGATTTTCGGCATCAGGGAAGGCTCATTTCATTGGTTGGGGGGTCGAGGACGGACATCGAGGCGGCGGCTCCGGCGGGGATCGCGTCACGGTTTCGCAGCGCCGCGAGCGCGGCGCTGGCGCCGATGTCCGCGCCCGCCTGTTGGGAGAGCAGCCATCGCACCTCCATCAGGTCGCACAGAGCCTGGACCGGGTCGGTGTGGGGGGCGCCGATATCGCGGACCGAGACAATGCCGGGGTCGAACATCTCGCGGCGCCAGCGCGCGAACGCGTGCGCCTGATCGGGCTGGCGGCTGACGAATGCCCGCGCGTCGCCGAGCAGAATTGCCGCCTGACCCTCGCGGACGGCGATTCCGGTCAGGGCGCGGAGTTCCTCGGCGTGATGGTTTCGTCCGGCGACCGCGACGCTGACGCGGAGCCGGTCTTCACCGTCTGAATCGCGTTCCATGCGAATCTCGTCGACGGCGTAGCCGAGCTCCTGCAGGCGGCGCAGGTGGCACGCGATCCGCCAGCTCTCTTCGGTGGCGATCGCGAGGTCGCGGTGCAGCTCTGACCACAGAGCCGCATACATGCTCGCGACGCTTTCGGCCGCCGCGATGCAGTCCTCATCCTCGCCGCCGTGGCCGCTTCGCTGGGCGATGTCGATCAGGCCGGCGGCGACATTCTCGACCATGATCTCGAGGTCGTGGTGGCGCTGGCCCGCCGATAGGGCGGCGTGTACCTCGGAGGTCTCTGCGTCGACGAAGTGGGCCTGCAGGGTCTGCCCGTCGCGCACGAACAGCGTATTGGCCAGTGAGCAGTCGCCCCAGAAGATTCCCGATCGGTGGAGCTCGACCAAGAGGTTCGCCATCGCGGCCAGGAGTCGCTCGCGCTGCCTGACCTCTCCCGGTGCCAAGCGCATGAACAGCCGGCGGTATTGCCAGGAGTGGTCGAGGAACCGCGTCACGAGCACGCCGTGCCCGGCGGCCCCGCGCAGCACGACGCCGATAACGCGGACCGCCGGCAGGCGCCGGGACTCGAGCGCGCGCAGGACGTCGTACTCCCTTCGGATGAGTGGTTCCGGCGCCTCCTTGAGGGCGAGCAGGCCCTCGCCGAGCTCGACGAAGCGCACGAGATGGCGGCTCGGGCCTACTGGGACGTCCCGGAACGGGACCACGGTCGGATCCCACAGGCCGAGCGGCTCCTGCCACGGGAGCGCGAGCAGGTGGGGTGACGGGGAGCGAAGCCGGATGTCGAGCGCCCGCCTGGACATCAGAGCGAGCGCGCCCGCCTCACGGCGCGCCCGGGATGCGGCGGGCGCAGGGTCATGGGATAGGTGAACAGCTGTCCGGTCGCGGCCCGCTGGGTGGCGATGATCAAGTTCTCAGACGGGTTCACTGCCCCGGACGATGCGATTAACCCGATCGTTACCCATAGGGTCCGCGCGCGGGTCGCGCTTGCCGAAGACGATCTCGAAGCCGCCGAACGATGGGCCCTAGCGCGGTCGAGAAAGCGTTTCGGACCGAATTCGTCGTCCAACAGGGCAAGGCGAAACTCGAGCTCGCCCTCTTGTCGGCGCTCGGTCGCCGCGAAGAGGCCAGCTCGGAAGCAGGCTCCGCGCCAGAGCGGTTTGCCGCCAAGGCGACCGCCCCGGAGCCCGCACCGCCGAAGCGCTGCTCGAAGCACTCACCGGCCGCTAACAGAGAACCACGCCAAGCAGCAGGGGCGAGTTGACAGAGCGGAGCAGGCCGCGGCCGAGTTTCTCCACCTCTGAGACATCACCCGCATGGAATTCAGGACTCACGCCCGCCCCTACGGTCCCCTCTCGTTATGGACAACCCGCGGCGCCGGCGCGCTGCCAGACATGCGAGACCATTATCGGCCGGTGAGGTAGCAGGCTCCTTGCCGGTTCGGACGAACGCGATCAGCGACACGAGCGTTGAGACTTCTCCGTTCCTAACGTCGCGCAAGAGCCGTGGATCGTGGGGCGGGGCGCGCGCGACGCCTCGGACGAGGACCATCAGTGTCATCGACACCGCCGGGCTGCTGCATCCACCCGAAAACTCGACAGCCGGCCGCCTCAGGCATGGCGCCGTCGAGTTGGAACGCTTGAAATCAGCACCGCAGACCGCGCCGCCGACACGCCCGGATCACCTCCGTGAGCACAGCCCAGCCGGCGCTCGACGAGACGCTCGAATTGGACGGCCTCGGTGGCGAATCCCTGCCGCTTCAGTCGGGATGAAAGACGTAGCCGATCTCGCCGGTGGCATGCTCGCGACTGCGCCGGATAAGCACGACATCGCCGATCACGATGCCACGCCGGTCAGGCTGACCGTGGACACGGCATCGGGCGCCCTCCGGGGCGGGCAGCTCGACGCCGGCCGTCAGTGCCTGTCCTTCGTCGCTGAGTTGGCCAAGCGAAGTGCGGATGCGATCCAGTGCCTTACTTCGGCTCATGGGCTCAAACGGCACCCGGCAACACACGTCTGACCGGCTCCGATACGCCACGAGGTCCTCGACGTCGTCCTCCCCGAGCGGGCGAGTAAGAGCAGCCGCGCGGTCCGCACCGGGTAGGCGACCGTCCCCCTCGACGCCTGGCCTTCGCATTCCGACTTGATCACCAGAGCATCATCCCAGAGCCGCTGACGCGCGACTCCTGAAGCTCGCGCGAGCCGGTATCTCGTCGCCGAGTGGTGGCCAAGGGAGTCGCTCGTCAGGCTGGCGAGCTGACGATCGCGCTCCTGGCCAAGCAATACCGGGGCGCGGTTTCGCAGACGCGTCAAACGTCGCCATTGCGCTCGTCAACTCGGCGACCGCGGATCAAGAAAAGCAGTCGTGCGCGCGAGCGAGCGCCGGCGGGCCGGCGCGCGCCACGCCGCCGGCGTGCGTGCTCCTGTCCGACAGCGGTCGCGCTGAGCAGCAGCGAGGGCATGGACACCGTGGCTCGTTTGCAGTGCAGGCGGTAGCGTCGCTCGGGCAGAAGCACTGTCGTCAGCTGCGGGGGCGATCCGAGATCGCAGCCGCCCGTGCGTACGCCGGGCGTGCCTCAGCGCGCTGGACGTAGCCCTCGAGTGCCGGCCACGGTTCCAGCAGCCCTCGCGCGTTGGCTCCCTGAAGCACGCTCGCGCACATCACGTCGGCAACGCTGAAGCGATCCTCGACGAGCCAGTCACGCTCGAGGAGCACCGAGTGCATCGCGGCGGCCGCCTTGTCGAAGCGGTCGTGCGCCGGGGAGTCGGTGACGCCTTCGCCGAGCTCGCGAATCCCGCCAAACAGCGGTCCCTCGAGCTCCGAGACCGCGAACACGACCCACTGGTACACGAGTCCTCGCTCGGTTGAGCCAATGGGACCGATCAATCCAGCGGCCGGATTTAGATCGGCCAGCTGGAGGCAGATCGCTGCGGACTCGAACATCGTCGCGCCGTCCCCCAGCTGGAGCGCTGGGACACGCCCCAGCGGGTGGCGCAGCAGGTGCTCCGCAGACCGCCGCTGCGCACCCCTGATCTCCGTCAAGTCATACGATGCGCCGATCTCCTCAAGCAACCACAGCACACGGCTGGACCGAGTCCGCGGCATGTAATAGAGCCGCGGTGGGGTCATCCATACAGCCTATCGATGGCGCCAGGCTGCCGGGCGATCGCGATCCTCGGCGTGAGCGGTGGCCGCCGCGAGTGCGACCCATGCTGTGCGACTCCAGTCGCTTTCGGAGGTCCAGTTGGCTTCAGCGTGGCTCTGGTGCTCGCCGAGCAAGAACGAGTTCTGCTACCTGCCGGACACGCGTGACCACGATCTCGAGCCCGGCATCGGCTCGTGCTCCCTCAACCCAACTCGGAAGCGGCGTCGGCATCCCGAGAGCTTGGGCTCCTCGCTGTGCCACGCCGCTTACGCTGCGGGTCACGTCGGGGACCCGGCCGGGGCTGCGAAGTCGTGCTCGATCTGCGGGTAGAGGGTGTGCTGATCGTCATAGAGGCTGGCCTTGACTTGGCGGCTGAGCTCGTCGACGATCGCTTCGGGCTCGCCGGCTTCGACGGCATCGAGCGCCGCGGCGGCGGGCGCGATCTTGTCGAGGTCGAGTGCGGCGGTGAGGTTGGTGTCGACGAAGCCGACGTGGACGCCGACGACGTGGGTGCCCTGGTGTTTGAGCTCGACGCGTGCCGAGTTGGTGTAGTTCCAGGCGGCGGATTTCGACGCGGTGTAAGTCGACAGGGTTGGGCTGGCGATCCATGACCCGACGGATGGGACGTTGACGAACGCTCCGCCGCCGTTGGCGGCGAGGGTCGGCGCGAAGGCCTGGGTGGTGGCGATCAGGCTGAGGCAGTTGACCTCGAGTTCGGCGCGGGCTGCGTTAAGCTCGGCGCTGAGCGGGGTGGCGGGGCGGGCGATGCCGGCGTTGTTGACGACCAGTTGGACGTCATCGAGGTCTCGCGCGACGGCGGCGACCCGGTCGGTGTCGGTGACGTCGAGTTGCACCGGCACGAGGCGGGGGTAGACGTCGCTGACAGTCGCGACGTCGCGTACACCGGCGTAGACCTTGGCCGCGCCGCGCTCGAGCAGCGCCACGGCGAATGCCTTGCCGATCCCGCGGTCGGCGCCGGTGACGAGCGCGATGGTTCCTTGGATTTGCATTGCGAGCTCCTCAGTCGCTGGCTTGGATGATGTTCGTCATCCTAAACGCATGGATGATCGCTATCATCCATACTGCGATGAGGCATTCCAAAGAGGAGAAGGCGGCGAGCCACGAGCGGATCGTCGCGATCGCGGCGGCGCGGATCCGCGAGTCGGGGACCGAGCAGCCGGGCGTGGCTGAGATCATGCGCGCCGCTGGCCTGACTCACGGCGGTTTCTACAAGCACTTCGGCTCGCGCGATGAGCTGATCGCCGAAGCCGTCAAGCGCGCGCTGAACGACGGCGAGTCGAAGGTGCCCGAGCTCACGGCCGGCGAGGATCCGCTGGCCGCGTTCGCCGACGCCTACCTGTCCACCGCGCACCGCGACGAACCCGCGACCGGCTGCGGCGTCGTTGCCCTCGGCACGGACATGCCGCGCGTCGGCGGCCCGGCGCAGGAGGCCTACCGCGCCCAGGTCGAGCGCTACCTCGCGCACCTCGAGCAGCTCATGGAAGACGACGACGACGAGGCCACACGCGGCCGCGCGACGGTGACGCTCAGCGCGATGGTGGGCGCGGTGATGATCGCCCGCGCACTCGGGCCCACCCGACGCTCGGATGAGATCCTCCGCGACGTGCGCGAGGCCATACGCGAGCGCCGGCTCCTCTAAACCCACCGCCCGGCGATACCCAACCCGAGATCGACGAGGCGACGCCCGCGTTCATGAAGCAGCGCGGGCGCGCGTGCGCGCTGGCGTGGCGTCCGCGTTGGACGCGCGGTCGTCGAGCAGCGCCAAGGCGGTCTCTACGCCGCGGCTGAGGAGTTGATCTGACAGATCACGGTCGGTCAGCGCCCTCGCGAGCTGCAGAAGCCCGACCATCAGTCCGAACACCGTGAGTGCGTCCGTGCGAGCCGCCGCCAGGTCGGTTGGGTCAAGGCGCGCCGCGATGTCGTCGATGACGCCCATCAGCTCGTCGGTGAAGACCTGTCTGGTGGCGGCGGGGCGGCGGACGATCTCGTCGAGCAGCGCGGCGGACGGGCAGCCATCAGCGGCCTGGTCACGATGCTGCGGGGAGAGGTAGAAGCGGACGAACCCTCGAGTCCCTCCCGATCCGGTGACTCGGCGTCGACGCTCTGGCGTTGTGTGCGCAGCTGGTCGGCGAGGACGTTCGCGACCAGGTCTTCCTTGGAGTCGAAGTGGGCGTAGAAGGCGCCGTTCGTCAGCCCGGCGTCGGACATCAAGATCGCCACCCCGGCGCCATCGATGCCGTCTTGCTTGAAGCGCCGCCCGGCCGCTTCGAGGATGCGTTCTCGGGTGGCCTGCTTTTGGTCCTTGCCGTGTCGCATCGGGAAATCCTCTCGTCGAACTGATCTCGATCATGCCGTGTGCGCTGGTATCCGGGCCATGAGCCTGGATCCGGCGCCGGAGTTGGGCGGGTTCACACGGGCAACCACAGGATGCCTCGACCGCCGTCGGGAGAGGGCCAATACTGCTTGTCCGTCCCAGGGCTCGGAGCAGACCAGCCCCTCCCGGCGGTGATGAGGTGCCGCGAAGCGGCAACAGGACATGGCCCCTTTGAGGGCCTGTCTATGGGCACCCGCAAGGTACCTCCTTCGTGGGCGCGCTGTGCAGTGACCTGACAGAACAGGAGTTACAGATGGCAACTACGCCCGTGTTGACCGGGCGGCGGACACGCACGACGCGCTGGTGGCTGACGACGGTGGCGAGCCGTCGGCCGCCACGTTCGCGCACGCGATGCGGGTTGCGGTCGCTGTGCCGTCAGCTGGTGCGTTTGAAAGTCGGGCTGGTCGCGATCGAGCGTCCGGAGGCTACGACAGCAACCGTAGTACTCCCTCGGCCACGCGTCCAACCGCGCTTGCGTTCCGCGCCGACCGGGAAAGGCGCCGGCCACGGTGCGGACACGCCGTACGAACACAAGACGGGCTCCTCGGGTAGGCATCCGTGGGGCCGAGGAGGCCTCGCGGCGTTCCGCATTCGCGTACAGTCCTCGTGCGATGCGGGCTGTCGTGATCGCCAAGCATGGGGGCCCCGAGGTTCTCCAGGTCGAGGAGCGGCCCGAGCCGCCGGTGGGGCCCGGTGAGGTGCGCATCGCAGTCAAGGCGGCCGGGATCAGCTTTGCCGACACGCTTGCGCGAACGGGGCTGTACCCGGACTCACCGAAGGTGCCCTGCGTCGTCGGCTACGAGGTGGCGGGCGAAGTGGAGTCGGTGGGAGACGGGATCCAGTCGGTCAAGCTGGGTGATCGCGTGCTCGCAGCTACGCGCTTCAACGGTCAGGCAGAGCTGGTCACGGTGCGGGAGAACATGGTCTACAGGTTGCCCGAGCATCTTTCCTTCGAGGAGGGCGCTGCGTTCCCCGTCAACTACTCGACCGCCCAGGCGGGCCTTGTCGTGATGGGAGGCCTCAAGCCGGGCGAGCGGGTCCTGATCCACGCTGCGGCCGGCGGGGTAGGGATCTCAGCGACGCAGATCGCCAAGCGCATCGGCGCTGAGGTGTTCGGCACCGCGTCGGCCTCAAAACACGACGCGATCCGCGCGCAGGGAGTGGACCACGCGATCGACTACCGGACCCAGGACTTCGCCGAGGAGGTGCGTAGGCTCACGCGCGGCGAAGGCATAGACGTCGCCTTCGACGCCCTTGGCCCGTCGAGCTTCCGCAAGGACTACCAGTTGCTCCGCCAAGGGGGGCGGCTGATCATGTACGGCGCCTCGGAGGTCCAGACCGGGGAGAAGCGCAGCGTCCCAGCCGCGGTGAGGACGCTTGCCAAAAGCCCATTCTCATCGATGCCATGGTGGAAGGGGCTAGGGGTGATGAACGAGAACAAGGGCGTCTTCGGCCTCAACATGCTCTCCTGGTGGGACGCCGAGGGAAGCCTCGACCGGGTGATTGAGCCGCTGATCCCGGCGCTTCAGGACGGGGGGCTGAAGCCAGTCGTTGCCGCGGCCTTCGCATTCGACCGAGCAGCCGACGCGCACCGCTTCATCGCCGAGCGGCGCAACGTCGGCAAGGTCGTCCTGGTCCCCTGACAATCCGGCTGCGTCGGGCCGCCGCTCTCAATGCGGCGGCCGTCAACGGAACCGCTGCTGCTCGCTGGACTCAGCGCGCAAAGGCTTGGGCGGCTGCCGCGATGAGGGTGCGGGTCGACGGGCCGCACCGCCGC